>CAZXWS010000053.1:0-7065 GCA_964644605.1 uncultured Gammaproteobacteria bacterium | reverse complement strand
ACAGAAGCTCATAGACTTCTTTTTCATGCAACGAAATATTTAGCAGGTAAAACAGGTTTGCTTTCTATTACCGCTACTGAAACGGGTGATGTATATTATGCCGGGATGGCAAATTTATTGACAAAAGAAGAATTTCTCGATCTTAATTTATCCCGCAGTTTGTTTAGTTTGCTAGACCAGGAATCCTACTGGGAAACTATTCTGCACCAAATTTTAAAACGACATGAGGACATACTCTGTATGTTAGGTGAGGAGGATTTCCGTTCACCTAGTTTTGAGACATGTGCGAGTGTTTTCGGTGAGTTTTCCGGTGAAAAAATTAAAGGATTTATCGGGGTAGTGGGTCCTAATAGAATGTACTATGAAGCAGTTATTCCTCAAGTCCGTTATTTTGCTAATTTGATCGAAAATATTATTCGCGATCAAGGATTATAAAAATTTTCTAATTAAAAATATATGGATGATAAAGCTGTGAAAAAACAGGATGAGGATAAAAATAAACCAGATAAAGACCATAGCGAAAACAAGAATGCTAATAATGATGAATTAGAAAATTTAAAAAATGAGCGCGATGCATATAAAAACAATTATTTGCGGGCATTGGCAGATTATCAAAATTTAGATCGGCGAGTACGTGAAGAAAAGGATCAAATCGCAAAAACAGCAAAAATAAACACGATTTTAGATTTTTTACCGTTTCTCGATAATTTAGAAAAAGCGGAAATTTTTATAAAAGATCCAGGTTTAAAGATGATCAAAGATCATTTTTTACAAACTCTATCAGATATCGGCATTACAGAAATTGATGTACTAGGCAAAGAATTTGATCCCCACTTAGCCGAAGCAGTGGAACTCATGGAGGGGAAACAAGACAATATCGCTATTGAAGTTATAAGAAAAGGATTTATGCTTGGGGATAGAATTTTACGGCCAGCTCAAGTAAAAGTTTCTAAAAAATCAGTTACTTAACAATTATTAATTTAAAGTTTTTACTATGGCAAAAACAATTGGTATAGATCTTGGAACTACAAATTCGGCAGTCGCTGTAATGGAAGGCGGTAAACCGAAAATTATATATTCTCAAGAGGGACGTAATGTTATCCCCTCTGTCGTAGACCCTGTTAAACGCATTGTAGGCGATGTTGCAAAACGGCAACTTGTGATAAATCCTCAAAAAGTTATATTTTCTATAAAGCGATTAATGGGTCGACGTTATGATGACCCTTCTGTTCAAAACGATAAAAAATGGTTACCATATGAAATTAAAGAAGGCAAAGATGGGCGAGCAGTAGTGGAGATAGATGGTAAAACATATTCTCCACAAGAAATCTCAGCAATGGTATTGCAAAAAATTAAAACTGATGCAGAAACATATCTTGGTGAAAAAGTAGACAAAGCAGTGATTACTGTTCCTGCTTATTTTGATGATTCACAACGGCAAGCTACTAAACAGGCTGGAGAAATTGCTGGTTTAACAGTAGAACGTATATTAAATGAACCAACAGCCGCAGCTCTCGCTTATGGACTTGATAAAAAACATGCGCACACAATTGCTGTTTATGATTTAGGCGGAGGTACGTTTGATATAACCATTCTAGAACTTGGTGAGGGTGTCTTCCAGGTAAAAGCGACTAATGGTGATACTCATTTGGGTGGAGATGACTTCGATAAAGCAATACTTGATTATATTGCTGATGAGTTTCAGAAAGATCATGGAATTGATTTAAGAAAAGATCCTCAAGCTTTGCAAAGACTGCGTGATGCCGCGGAGAAAGCAAAAATCGAACTGTCATCTTCCACTGAAGCTGAAATTAATTTACCGTTCATTACAGTCAAAGATAATCAGCCTCAACATCTTGTGATGAAAATGACGCGAGCAAAACTTGAGTCCTTAGTGGCTGAGTTGATAGATAAAACATTTAAACCTGTTGAAGATGCACTCAAAGATGCAAAACTTGATAAATCAAAGGTTGACGAGGTTGTTATGGTTGGTGGTATGACCAGAATGCCGAAAATTATTGAACATGTAAAAGAGTACTTTGGAAAAGAACCGAACCGAACAGTAAATCCTGATGAAGTTGTGGCCATCGGTGCTGCTATTCAAGCAGGGGTGCTTACTGGAGAAACAAAAGATGTTGTATTACTGGATGTTACTCCGCTCACCCTTGGAGTTGAAACTTTGGGTGGAGTGTCCACACCTCTTATAACTCGGAATACCACGGTCCCTACCTCTAAATCAGAAGTTTTTTCCACAGCACAGGACAATCAAACACAAGTGGAGATCCATATACTGCAGGGCGAAAGACCATTGGCACGAGATAACAAATCACTCGGTCGATTTATTCTCGAAGGAATTCCTCCGGCACCACGGGGTGTACCACAAGTCGAAGTTACTTTCGATATTGATGCAAATGGTATCCTTACTGTAACCGCAAAAGATAAGGCAACTGGTAAAACACAGAGTATTAAAATTACAGGTTCTACCGGTCTGTCAAAAGAAGAGATTGAAAAGATGCGAGAAGAAGCAGAAAAAAATTCTGAAAAAGATAAAGAGGAAAAAGAGAAGATAGAAGCACGAAATAAAGCGGATAATATGATTTATGTCGCAGAGAAATCTCTTAAGGATGCTGGTGATAAAGTACCTGCTGATATCAAAGGTGATGTTGAACAAAAAATTAAAGACTTAAAAGAGTCTCTCGAAAAAGGGACATCACAAGACATCGAAGAAAAAACTCGATTGCTTTCTGAAACATTATCAAAAATTGGCCAAAATATGTATGGCCAACAGGGACAGTCCACTGCCGGACCACAACCTGAACAAGAAGATTTGCCCAAGGAAGAGCCTACCAAGACTGAAGACAAAAAAGATGTCGAGGAAGGTGAAGTCGTTGGATAAAAACTTTGTTACAATACCTCTATGAAAGATTACTATGAAGTTCTTGGTGTGTCTAAAAATGCGAGCGATGCAGAAATAAAATCTGCGTATCGAAAAAAAGCTCTTGAATGGCATCCAGATAGAAATAAATCAGCTGAAGCACATGATAAGTTTAAGGAAATCAATAAAGCGTTTGAAGTATTGTCTGATACCAAGAAACGAGAAATGTATGATCAATTAGGGCCCGAGGCCTTTGAACGAAGCGGGGGAGCTACTGGAGGACCGGGAGGTTATACGTACAATGAAGGACCGTTTAGTTATAGTTACACGACCAACATGGGTGGCAATCCTTTTGGGGGTGATTTTGGAGAATTTTCAGACCCTTTTGAAATATTCGAGCAGTTTTTTGGATTTCGTTCGCCATTTGGTGCGCAACAGAGAGCACAACGCCGTAAAGTTTATCAAATCAATGTGAGTTTTGAAGAAGCAGTGAAAGGTATTGAAAAAGAAGTGAAAATTGATGGTAAAAATAAAAAAGTAAAGATACCCGCTGGTGTAGATGATGGTATGCGCATTCGATTTAGTGATTTTGATTTGCTTTTAAATGTTGCTCCAAGTCGACAGTTTAGACGTGAAGGGCAAGATATTTATATAGAAAAAGATATTTCATTTCCGTTGGCTGTACTGGGTGGAGTTGTTGACGTTCCTACTCTTGATGGGTCAGTAAAACTAAAAATAAGGTCAGGTACACAACCTAATACAGCAGTTCGCCTGCGTGGGCAGGGAATTCCTTATCCAAACTCATCGCATAAAGGTGATGAGTACGTAATTTATAAAGTAACAGTGCCTGAAAGGCTTTCTAATAAAGCTAAAAAATTATTAGAAGAGCTGCAGAAAGAGCTGTAAAACCAATAGTATGATGGTCTTTGAAAAAATTAAAGAACTTCTTGATACGTCTCACACTCCTTACATATTGTCAGTTCACGAACCGGTACGAACAAGCCAGGAAGCGGCACATATACGCGGTACTGATTTAAAAACAGGGGCAAAAGCAATGGTCATAAAAGCAGCAGGACAGTATTTCTTGTTCGTCTTACCTGCTTATAAAAAACTTAATTGGAAAAAGGTAAAGCACATTCTTGCAGTAAAGGACGTACGACTAGCCACAGAAGAAGAAGCAGAACACCTCACAGGCGTTAAAGTAGGTGGAGTTCCTCCATTTGGAAATATTTTAGGATTATCTACATACTACGACACCGAAATCTCAACTATGGATGAGGTGAATTTTAACGCTGGGCTAAAAACTCATTCTATCAACATGAAGACGAAAGATTTGGTAAAATTGGTACGACCGATTATTCATTCTTTTACTACTGAATTATGAAAGTGAGTGCTGGAAATTTAAAAAAAGGCGAGTTTGTAAATTATCAAGGCGAAATTTGGCAGATTCAAAAGGCAGAGTTCTATTCTCCAGGTAAAGGTTCTGCCCTTATGAAAACGCGTATAAAAAACGTTGTGAATGGTAAAAATGTCGATTATACATTTAAATCAAACGAGATAGTTGAAACTTTGGAAGTCGAAAGTATTGAGATGCAGTATTTATATAAAGATGTTGAGTACGCGTATTTTATGAATGAACGTACATATAATCAATATCAGCTGCCATTAGCTGTGGTGGGAGATATGATTAATTTCATGAAAGATGGCACACGCTATTATATTTTTCTACATAATGATTTGCCTCTCAATATTCGACCTTCACTCAGCGAGAGGTTGCAAGTGGTGGAAACAGAGGATGCTGTAAAAGGAGATACTGTGAGTGGAGCAAAAAAAACAGCTGTTTTAGAGACAGGAGCTACAGTTATGGTTCCTCTTTTTGTGAAGAAAGGTGAGGTCATTATTGTAAATCCCGAAACCGGACAGTATGTTGGAAGGGAATAAAGTGGAGAGTTGGAAGGCATACGTCGAAAGGTTTCGCAGCTCGTATCGACAATATTCGCTAATATGACTTTGACTTCTTTTGATACGAGCAACTAAAACGTTAACCGATTTACGATTAATTAATATTATGTTATCAGTGGGTGAAATTCTTCGAAAAGAAAGAGAAAACAGAGGATTAACACTTCAGCAAATTGAAAAAGCAATTCGTATACGCGAAAAATTTTTACGCGCTCTTGAAGAAAGTGATTGGGAAGTATTTCCATCTAAAATTTATATAACCGGAATTTTAAAAAATTACGCTCGCTATCTCAATTTAGATGATAAAAAATTAAGTGCATTTTTTCGGCGGGAATATGCTCGTAAGGAAGAGATAAAATTTAAAAAAAAGCTGCCTAATAATTACTTGGCTGCAGAAACAAAACGTTTTACTTTTTTAGGTATTTTTATAATTTTTTTCTTGTTTTGTGTTTATTTTGGATATCAGTTAGCACTTTATCTTTCTCCTCCAAAACTCAGTATAGTTGCCCCGGAAGCCACAACATTTTATAATACTGACAAAATTACGGTCATTGGTAAGACAGAAAAAGAAGCTAGCGTAAGCATTTTTGGTGACAGAGTGTATATTGATAAGGATGGTAAGTTTGAGTATGATTTTCCTTTGAAAAAAGGAAAAAATAAATTGGTTATTGAAGTGATAGGCGGTAATGGCAAAAAAACAGAGCTCGTAAAAGAATATGAACGAAAGTAATTTAGGTTTTTAGTATCCGTTTGAGTTCTTTAATCGTTTTGATATTTGATGGGGAAAATATTGTGTTGAATTTAAGTCGTTTTGCTTCATTCGTGATTCGATCTTCTCCAAATACTTTTCTTACTTCGCCTAATAGTCCTACTTCACCAATAAATAATGATTGATTGCTCAAAGGTATATTTTGCAGGGAAGAGAGGAGGGAAGCAATAATACCTAAATCAGCCGCAGTAGATTTAATATCAACTCCTCCAATAACATTGACATAAATGTCATATTTATCTAAAGGCAATCCGATATTTTTTCTAATTACCGCTAACAACAGCAAGACTTTATTGTAATCAACTCCTTTTACAACTCGCCGCGGCATGGCAAGCATTGAGGGAGCAGCCAGTGTCTGGATTTCAAAAAAAAGTGGTCTTCTTCCTTCCATAACTCCCACAATCGCTTTACCTGGTGTGACAGCCTCATCATTTTCAAGAAAAGCAAGAGGATTATTAACTTCTGTTAATCCATCACCTTTCATTTCAAAGATTCCTATTTCATCAGTTGAGCCGAAACGATTTTTTGCGGCACGTAATATACGAAATTGCGATATACGCTCTCCCTCAAAATTAATTACAGTATCTACCATGTGTTCAAGGGCTTTTGGGCCCGCAACGTCACCTTCTTTGGTTACATGCCCAACAATCAAAATTGGAATCTTTAAGTCTTTTGCAGCAGCAATAAGTTGGGCACTTGTTTCACGAAGTTGGCTCACATTTCCTGGAGGTGCATCTATATTTTTGGAATACACAGTTTGAATTGAATCAACTACCAGCACGTCAATAGAATTTTTTAGCTCACGTAATCCTTCGGTTATTCCTTCAACTTGAAGATCGGAAGAGAAAGAAAAATTATCTAGATTGACTTTCAAACGTTCTGCGCGATCTGCTACTTGTTCAGCAGCTTCCTCTCCGGAAATGTATAAGGTTTTAAGGTGTTGGAGTGCTTGCAGTAATAGTGTCGATTTTCCTACTCCTGGTTCGCCGGTAAGAAGGATAACAGCCCCTGGTGTTAGACCTCCTCCAAGCACACGATCGAACTCAAAAATACCTGTCTGCTTGCGTTTTTTTTCAACTGAAGAAATATTTTTTAAAGGCGTTACCGAAAGTTTTTTGAGAGTTTCACCTTTTCTATTTCCACTGTTACTTTCTTCCCGTTGTAATTTAAGTGTATTAAACTGACCGCAGTCAGGACATTTTCCTAGCCATCCAGATGATCCATATCCGCAGTTTTCACAAATGTAAAATGCCATGCTATATTATAATTCCAGTATGTCTGAATTAAAAACACTTATTTTTGACTTAGGTGGTGTTGTGTTGAGTGAAGACGATAGTGTGCTCTTCCAAAGTGATTTTTTAAATACTTTTAATATAAATGCAAGTACTGTTGCTGAAGGATGGCGAGCTGGTTGGAATGATTTTAAAATAGGTAAAATAACAGAAAATATGTTTTGGGATAT
>CAZXWS010000052.1:0-7569 GCA_964644605.1 uncultured Gammaproteobacteria bacterium | reverse complement strand
TGATAAAGGTGCAGGCCTTGTGATAGATGAGAAAAATGGAATCTTTGTTATGCTTTTAACAGAAGAATTTTTTCACAGTTTTATCCCAGAATTAGGCATAACTGATGCGAGGAAACAAAAAGAAGCAATATTTGCTCTTTCGTGTGAGTCTAAAGAAAAAGTTGATGAGCTTCATAAAAAAGCCTTAGATGCCGGAGGAACTAACCAAGAAGAAAAAGGGCCAGAGGTAGATTTTATGTATGGAAAAGCATTTTTAGATCTTGATGGACATGCTTGGGAACTCTTCTTCTTAGATCAAAGCAAAATGCCTGCTACGCCTCAATCCTAAATCATTTCTCCATGTTTTGAATGATCCTGTGTACTGTAAAAAAATGTACACCTCCGGGGTGGTATGGCAGGTGGGGACACTCCAGCTTGACCTATTTTAATAAACTATCTTTCTTGCGATATAATACAGATATGACTACGAAAAATTTACTCGCTCACTTTTATGACGAAGGCGATTCTGCATACATCTATACAGTCATGGAACAACTCGCAAATGGAAAAGAACGAAAAAAGATTTTTAGAAAACTTCGAGATGCTGAGATTGCACACCAAAAACAATTCGCAGATTTATTAAAGAAACATGGTGAAAAGGTACCGGTCTACAAACCTTCGTATCGCATTCGATTCATGGAATTTTTTGCGAGGAGGGGAGCGGCTTCGATGGTTTTAAAAGCGCGGATTAATGATGAGGCACAGGAAGTAAAAAGTTACATTATGCAAAAAAATAAAGATTCTCTTCTGCGCGATCGTGCCAAAGATGAAGCTGTGCATGCGCAGGTATTACAGGAACTTGGTGCCGCACCCACACAGGAATTATGGCATCATCATGAAACCGGGGGCATCTTACGCAATGCAATTTATGGATTTAATGATGGACTCACAGCGAATTTTGGATTAATCATGGGAGTTATTGGCTCTTCTGCCAATCATAACATGATTCTTCTTTCAGGTATTGCCGGCTTGATTGCGGACACATTATCCATGGGATCTTCATCATACCTTGCTGCAATTTCTGAGAAAGAAGTATATGAACACGAAATAAAACTGGAAAAAGAAGAAATAGAGCTCATGCCGCAACAAGAGGAGGACGAACTGGCTCTCATCTATCAAGCAAAAGGTTTTTCGGAATCTTTAGCCAAAAAAATTGCCCATGATATTATGACAGGCAGCAAGGAAATCGCGCTTCAGGAAAAAGTAGTTCAGGAACTTGGCATAACTTCAAGTGAAGCTAAACCCTTGAATGAAGGTATGATTACCGGTGCTGCTACACTATTTGGTGCTGCTATTCCGCTCATACCTCTTTTTTTTGGTTCTACACTTCCATTTATTATTGCGTCGTTTGTGATTAGTATGGCATTTCATTTTATGGTGGGAGCCGTACGCAGTGCGTTTACAGGAAGAAGCATATTTAGATCAGGGCTCGATATGTTTATTGTTGGACTTGGAGTAGCAGTAGGCGGATATATTATTGGATATCTAATAACAGGTACTTTCTCTAAATAAGTTTTGTTCTCTGTAACAACTATATAAAAAATTCCTAGTGGGGTAACGGATGATTTCGTTACCCCACTGTGGTGCGCATTATTCGACAAACTCGCAGCCGAAGCTGCCCATGTGTCGACCATTGACGAGAACCTGGATGAACTCCTGTGCGCGCAGGAGCCTATTCCATCTGTTCTGCAGATTGACTTGGAATGCGATATCTTTGCCGCACTGCAGAACCAGGGTGCCTCGTTCGCCAGCCTTCATCGTGAAGGTCGACGTCGAGGTCTTGTGAGTGCTTACGCTCCTCAGCCGAACGCTGATCTGTGAGTCAGCGAGTGCCACAAACTTCATGACACTCTTTTCTGACTTCAGATCCACGGAGGGCTGGAACGTGGGTACTTCTGCCCAGCCTGGGGACTCCGCATCCCACTGCGCGCCGTGGGTGCGCACAATGGTAATCTGGAGCCTACCACTCCGACCACAGCCGAGTGGCCGCTCCATCTTGAGCTTCTGGTCACCGAGGACCAGATAGAGAGGGCCCAGCGAGATCCCCTCCTTGACGTCGTACTGCACGTACGCGCCAACTTCCTTTCCCTTGTCTACCACGACGGGAGACGTAGGAGAATAGGGGGTGACTTCTCCGTCACACATCACGATGAGATCGCGAACCACCGTGTTATCGTAGGCGGCAATCTCCGTGACGTGCAGTGGGGCACGCTGCCCGGTGCGGAATGGCTCCACACGGGCATCGACAGGCTGAGCCGAACCGATCATTACCACTAGCAGAATAGCTAGCAGCCCAATCAGCGGTCGATATTTGGTTGTCATGGTGCAGTCCCTCCAGGAAATAAGTCTTAGGAAACGTACTGCGCGATAAATAATTACCGTGCTATATGTTTCCTAAGTACGTAAACTGCCGTGTTGTAAACGTATAAAGACATACAAAAAAAACCTAAGGCGAATATTATTCGTCACTTAGGTTTTTGTTGGTGTATGTATATCCCTTACGATATTCCATCCTATAATAATTATAGCATACTTAATTACTGTATACAACAATTTAGGGCCATGCCATTGCACCCGAATCTTTCGCTTTTAAGTAACTGTATAGAGCAAAGGTGTAAAGAATACCAAATATTCCACCTACAAACGGTATAAAAGCAGTTATTACCGCGCCGAATAGAAGCAAAATAAATATATGGAATGGGTGATGTTTTGTTATCAGGGTCTTTGAATGTTTTAAAGCTGAGTATCCTCGAAGATTATCAAATACGATTGCAAAGCCGTAAAAAGAATAAATAACTGAAAAATAAAAACCAGGGATAATAAATAAAATAAATCCTAACAGACACATACCTGAATATAAAATACTTGCCCACGAGTAGGGGATTATATAATCAAGTGCTTCTGGTATTATTTTTCCAAACGAAATTTTTTTTATATCGTCACGAATAATAAGGAGATAGCTCAGCATAGTGACCATACTAATCACGCTCTGTAAGAAAAAACCTATAAAAGTCATGATAACAGTAGAAAATACATTATAGTTCACACGAGCAGCATCGCTCGCAAATAGGAGATTCTTCATATTATCGATTTCGCTCGACGAATTGGTTTTAAAAGGGAGATAATATTGTGTGCTAAGGTTTAGGATATAGGATAGTACAAAACTGATCACACAAATAATGAGAAGTGGTTGCCAATATCGTGCGAAGAGTCCCCAACTAAAGGTAAAGATATCAGTAAAAGGAACCTTTTCAAAATTCTTTGTAATTTTGATAAGAGCTTGATCAATTTGTTCCTGTTTCCAACCCTGTTTTAGTAGCTCAGACTTAATTTGCTCATCGCTTATGTGATTTTTTTTACATGCACGAATGTAATCCAAAATTTGCGTATCCATAATACATATGGTTATACACTATTTTAGGGAAAAATAAAATATAACAGAGTTATAAGATAGAAGTTAAGAGTTATGAGTTATGAGTTAGGAATGACGAATTACGAGTAGTACATTGATTCATTGTTGCATTGTTTCATTGTTGCATTGCTGCATTGTTCTCCCCGCCATGGCGGGGTCCCGCCCGCCGATTTGGCGGGCTGGGGGTGGTAACTTAATTCGTATTTCAATATTGGAATTACGTCATTCTGGTAAGCGAGAATGTATATTCGAGCGCATCCAGAATCAACATTCAAAATGTGCAATTCGTCTGATTCTGGACGAGCCCTCCAATTCGGAGGACAAGCCAGAATGACGAATTGCGTACAATTTCATGCTACCCCGAGTCCTCGGGGCGACGGGGGGAAAAACGTTCCGTACTAACCTAAAATGTTAAGCGTCCAATGGTTTCGCCTCTCGTATCGCAAAACGGTTAATTTTCAACTTCATCGACATTTTCTTTGTGTGTCCCGGCGGTAAAGCGTTGGTAATTATCATTTACAATACCGCTTATGATATCGAAATTACTTATATCCTCTATATCATCTCGTTTGTTATCCATACAAATAAAATATGAAAAATATTAATCGGTGTACTCATCTTGTATAGAATACTTTCTTCGTGTAACGATCAGTTAAGGAAGCTGTAAGAAGACAGTAAGGAATAGTAATTTTATCATTATTTACGAACGAGGCTGAATATAAGAGCAAGGGAAGCAAGAGTCATAAGGATGGTAATTAACCACCCAAACATATTTTGTGCTGTGTTATTCACTCGTGTGCCCATTACTTTTTTGTTATTTGAAATTAAAAGAATCAAAACCATTAAAGGAGGAGCGACGATGCCGTTGAGCACAGCGGTGTAGTAGAGAAGTTGGAAAGGTTTGACTGGCGTGAAATTGACGAGTAATCCAATTAAAGTGGCAATGGTAATAACTCCATAAAATCCGTGTGCTTGTTCAAACTTTCGGTAAAGACCTGCACGCCACTGGAAAGCCTCAGCAATGGCGTAAGAGGCCGCTCCAGCAAGTACTGGTACTGCCAATAATCCTGTACCAATGATCCCCAAAGCAAACAGAAGAAATGCGGCATTTCCTGCAAACGGTCGTAGAGCTTGTGCAGCTTGATCTGCAGTCTGAATATCACGTAAGCCGTGTGCTCCCAATGTAGATGCACACGTTATGATAATAAAGAATGTCACTATATTTGAGAAAAACATACCGATAAATGTATCTACGCGCATATGGCGGATGTCACGATTGGTAATGTGTGGTTTTCCATAACCCATTCGTTCAAGTTTATTTTCGGCAATTTCTTCTTCTACTTCTTCATTTGCCTGCCAGAAAAAAAGATACGGCGATATTGTGGTTCCCAAAAAAGCCACCACATTCATAATATAATCCTGTGTAAATGAGATATGGGGTACCAGCGTAGATGCGGCAACTGCGCGCCAATCCTGTTTCACAATAAAAACAGTGATGATATATGCAAACAAAGAAAATGTAAGATACTTTAAAAATTTCGCATAGGTTTTGTACGAGACAAAAACCTCAAGAACTAATGTAATAATAGTCATGCCGAGGACCCAGACGACAAATGGGAGTTTAAAAACTAAGTTGGCTGAGGCAGCCATTGCGCCTAAGTCCGCGCCGATATTTATTGTATTTGCGATAAGAAGAATTGTGACAGTGACATAGAGTAATTTTTTGGAATAATGACGACGCATAACACCGGCAATACCTTGGCCGGTAACCATACCAATGCGGCCACACATTTCTTGGATGATGGTCATAAAGGGCAGTGAGAATAGCGCCATCCACAATTGGCTGTACCCGAATTGAGCTCCAGTTTGGGCATATGTAGCGATGCCAGATGGATCATCGTCTGAAGCGCCTGTAATGAAGCCCGGTCCGATGTATGAGAGTATTTTTTTTATCCTCTTCATAGTTGAATCATATCAAAAAACTTTATGAATGTGGAATCTGAAAACGGTTGAGAGTGATAAGCGCGAGAATGCCAAAAATAATCATAACAACACCGAAAATTTGATTCAAAAGTGGAATTTTTACAATTATTTTTTGTTTAAATCGGTGTATTAGTTCACAGAGTAAGATCCACCATAAAACTGAACCAACTAATACTCCCACCATAAACAACAGAACAAATGAGTAATTATGTCTCACAACAATAAAATTAAAGTTTGCAAATAGAGTAGGGAAGAAGAGTATAGAAACAGGGTTAGATACTGTTAGCACAAATGTCGATAAAAAATCACGTGCTAAATTTCGAGATTTTGGAAGGGTAATTGTATTTAGTTCATGCGGTATTACATATTTTACGCCCCAAATAATAAGCACAGCGGCAATAGCGAGTCGAAAAAATATATGGTACTGAATAATAACGTTGGAAACGAGTGTAATTCCAAACCCAGCAAGTATTCCGTATAAAATATCCACTGAAATTGAGCCGAGACCTGAGAAAAATCCGGCAAGTCGACCACGATTCAGTACACGTCGAGCTCCGATCATACTAATAGGACCCATAGGTGCGTTTAGTACGAATCCAACTATACAGCCTCGAAGTATAGTATGTAACACAAAAAGAATCATTTCCCCATAATACTGAATTGGACAAAAAGTTAAAAGTGCAAATCATGAATTGGGGAGTAAGGTATAATTATATATGGCACGAATAGAAAATAAGATAATTTCTTCTCCTGAGCAGTTCATTGTTTTTTTTAGTCATGAGCTCAAAACTCCTCTGACAGGTTTGTCTGCATTTAGCCAACTTCTACTTCGATACTTAGCAGATAAGCACGATAGTAAAGGATTGGAATATGCTACCCGTATTGCACAACAAACAGGGAAATTGACAGAGTTGGTTGAAGAGATACTGGATCTCTCTCGATTGAATGCAGACACGATTGTTCTAAACGAAGAATCTTGTGATATCGGAGAAGTTTTGAAAGGAGTTTTTACTGAGGAAAAAGTTCAGATTTCCCCGAATCATTCATTTGTTGTTTCAGTAGATACATCGAGATTTGAACGCTTTTTATCCTCGATCAGCACGTATGTTCATTCTGTTAAATCAGTGGGATCGACAGTCACTTTATATGTAAAAAATTTTCCTTTACTCACTATTCCGGAATCATTAGAGGAAATATATAAACTAGACGGAAAAGATAAAAAAATAATTGGACTTGAATTATTTCTTACACAAAAGATATTTAAACTGCAAAATATTATTTTTTATTTGGACAAGGAATATATTGGCATACAATTTAAGAAATGAATTTATTGTAGCTGCTGCCATTCGTATTTATCGATCGATAAATAGGGAAGAAGATCAATATATTGTGAAGGATCAAAATCTATAAAAACTGAGGGTGCTTTATTTTGGCTGCTTGCACTTGTACGATTATTAGTATAAGAACTTTGAGCAATAAGATTTCCTGTAATTTTAAGTGAGGTAGTTGAGGTTCCTGTATCTATAGTAGAGGCTATCAATAGAGCATTGATAGATGACACGGTGGGATCGATAATGATCGAAGGCGCGATTAATGCGAATGCTGCCGTGGGTGAAAAAGTATTACCCGATGGTTTAATGGTGATTGGACCATCAGCAATAAGAACAAAAGGAACATTCATTGTGGGAGCTGTGGTAATCGTATATCCTCCAGGTGTTCCTGCATTTAAATAATATATACCTGACTGCGTGATTTCACTCCAATTTGCAGAAAGTTGCGAAATATTTTTATGTTCTTTTTTTGAATTAACATACGAAAGTAATTTATCATTTGTAAATAATATATTCGGAGTATATCCACTCGCTTGCCATCCTACTGAGGAGTCTTGATTGGAAGCTAGCGAATTGGCTGAGTTTGAAACTAAGCCGATACCTTCGATGAAATGGGAAGATCCCGAGTCAGACGAATCAAACTGAGCGGGATTTACAGGTACTGTTACGGTTAAATTATTTATAGACTGAAAAGAAGTATTTTTCAGTTTAGTCCAGGGAGATTGTGTGGGGGTGGGATTTACACAGTATGTGCCATCACACACATCCGGGGCTACGCAGGAGTTACTTGGACAATTATGCTGT
>CAZXWS010000051.1:0-9469 GCA_964644605.1 uncultured Gammaproteobacteria bacterium | reverse complement strand
GGATTAGAAATACATGTTGAGCTGAAGACAAAGAGCAAGATGTTTTGTCAGTGCTCAGCGGATTATTTTGGCAAAAAACCTAACACAAATGTATGTCCTGTTTGTTTGGGATTACCAGCTGCTTTGCCTGTTCCCAATAAAAAAGCGGTGGAGTGGACTATAAAGATAGGACAGGCATTAAACTGTACGATGAATAAAATAAGTAAATTCGATAGAAAACATTATTTTTACCCAGATCTTCCGAAAGGTTATCAAATATCCCAGTATGATGAACCTCTCGCCGTAAAAGGTTATTTAAAAATACGTAGAGACGCGATTAATCACGTCTCTACCGATGATGAAGAAAAGAAATTCAGAATTACACGTGTTCATTTGGAAGAAGATACCGGTAAATTACTGCACAGTGGTGATGGTACGCTGATAGATTTTAACCGTTCCTCAGTTCCGCTGGTAGAAATAGTAACTGAGCCTGATTTTGAATCAGCTGATGATGTAAAACAATTTTTGGAAGAATTACAGGTGATTATTCGGTATCTAGATGTTTCGGATGCGGATATGGAAAAGGGATCAATGCGAATGGAACCCAATATATCGGTAAAAGTAGTCAAAAGTCAAAAGTCAATAGTCAAAAGTCAGCAAAGCAACGATTTACCAAAATATAAAGTTGAGGTTAAAAATATCAACTCGCCGAGTTTTGTGAAAAAGGCTATCGAGTATGAAATTAAACGACATATAGAAATATTGGAAAAAGATGAACTTCCTAAACAGGAAACACGAGGGTGGGATGATAAAAAGAATGTTACGTACTCGCAGCGATCTAAGGAAGAAGCTCACGATTATCGATACTTTCCTGAACCAGATATTCCTCCGATGGAATTTGATGAAGCATTTCTGGAATCTGTAAAAAAATCTCTTCCTGAACTTCCGGCAGAAAAAGTGAGCCGTTATGTAAACACCTTAGGTTTGCGTTATGCGGATGCTTTTAAACTTACACGTGACATAAGGACAGTGCAGTATTTTGAAACAGTGATATCAAAAATAAAAGATTTAAAAGAAAAAATTAAAAACCAGAATATTGAACAGAGTGTGGCTAACTTGATCATTAATAAAAAATTATCTACTGATTTAAGTCCGGAAGAATTTATAAAAGCTGCGGCAGAGATGCTTACACCGAAACAGACTGACACCGTTTTATTGGAAAAAGTAGTAAACACAGTAATCGCGAATAATCCGAAAGTAGTGAAAGACTTTAAGGCCGGAAAACAGAATGCCATTATGTTTTTAGTGGGTCAAGTAATGCGTGAAATGAAAGGTCAGGCCGACGCGAATACTGTACGCGAAGAACTCCATAAAAGAATCGTATATGATAAGATTTGAATATAAGACTTATAAGTCAGATATGACTTAAAGTGAGAAACTAATTATGTCATTTGTACATCTGCATACTCACACTGAATACTCACTTTTGGATGGCATGGCCCGGATAAAAGATATTCTTGCCAAAGCAAAAGAATACAATATGCCTGCAGTGGCTATTACTGATCATGGCGCTTTATTTGGTGCCTTTAAATTTTTTATTAAAGCTAAGGAAGCGGGGATTAAACCAATTATAGGCTGCGAAGTATATAAGGCCAAAGGTTCACGACTGGATAAAAATGGATCCGAAGATCGAGATCGTTTTCATTTGTTGTTATTAGCCAAAAATAATACAGGTTATCAAAATTTGTTGAAACTTGTGAGCCTCGCTAATACAGAAGGTTTTTATTATAAGCCGCGTGTCGACTTTGAACTGCTTCAACAGTACCATGAAGGCCTTATCGCAACGAGTGGGTGTATGAATGGCGAAATCCCGTCATTACTTCTTCAAAATCAGCATAAAGAAGCTGAAAAGATGTTGCAAAAATATTTAGATATTTTTAAAGAAGATTTTTATATTGAGATTCAAAGACATCCTGGTCTTGAGCAATTGGATGAGCTAAATAAAGACTTAGTAGCACTATCCCGAAAATTTGGAGTTCCGCTTGTCGCGACAAATGATGTGCATTATTTAAATAAAGACGATGCTTACGCGCAGGAAGTATTATTGTGTATTCAAACAGCACGCGTAGTATTTGAAAAAAACAGGCCTTTGTCAATGTACGATGTGCCTGATTTTTACTTTAAGACACCGGAAGAAATGAAAGCCGAGTTTGCAGATTTGCCTGAAGCAATTGAAAACAGCGTAAAAATAGCAGAGATGTGCAATGTCGAAATACCCTATGGAAATTTGATATTACCTCAATATCCAATTCCTGATGGTAAAACTCCAGCACAGTATTTACGGGAATTGGTTTTGTCACATGTTGATAAAGTGAAAGAGTATCCGCAGGATGTGGTGCAGAAAAGAATTGATTACGAATTAGGAATTATAGATCAAAAAGGATACACTGCGTACTTTTTAATTGTCCAGGACTTTGTGAACTGGGCGAAATCCCATGGCATTGCAGTTGGACCTGGAAGAGGATCGGCAGCTGGTTCGATAGTTTCTTATTTGCTCAATATTACTGGTTTAAACCCGCTTGAGTATAATATTCCTTTCGAACGATTCTTAAATCCTGAACGACCTTCGCCCCCTGATATTGATCTAGACTTTGCTGATGTGCGTCGGGAAGAAGTGATAGAGTATATGCGCCATAAATTTGGTGAAGACAGAGTGGCACAAATAATTACATTTGGTACGATGGAGTCGCGCATGGCCGTACGTGATGTTGCCCGTGCACTCGGATTATCGTACTCACAAGGCGATAGGATTGCAAAAATGATTCCGCCTCCAAAGCAAGGATTTCATGTAAATTTGGAACAAGCGATTGAAGAAAATCCGCCATTAAAATTGGCATATAATTCTGAAGAAGAAACAAAAAAAGTATTGGACATAGCGATTAAACTGGAAGGTCTACCCCGCCACTCATCGCTTCATGCAGCCGGTGTTATCATTGCTGATCGACCTCTCACGGACATAGTGCCTGTTTTAAAAGAAGCAAAAGAAGGACGGATTGCTACTCAGTACGACATGTACTCACTTGATTTAAATGTGGATCCAAAAGCAGTGGGCTTAATGAAAATGGATATTTTAGGTCTGCGCAATTTAACGATATTGGAAGAGACCATAAAATTTGTAAAAGAAACTACTGGCGATATTGTGAATTTAGAGTCTTTGAAACCAACAGATAAAAAAACATATGAACTAATTTCTCGTGGAGAGACGATTGGCGTTTTTCAGCTCGAGTCTGCCGGTATGCGGCGGTTAGCCAAAGATCTTCAACCAACAAAAATCAGTGATATTATCGCTATGGTTGCCTTGTACCGCCCTGGGCCAATGGATCTTATTCCGACATTTATTGAATCGAAAAAAAATCCGCGAAAAATAAAGTACTTACATAAAGATCTCGCTTCAGTACTTGCAGAAACCTATGGCGTGTTGGTTTATCAGGAACAAGTAATGGAAATTGCGCATACAATGGCTGGATATAGCTTGGGTGAGGCAGATAATCTGCGTCGAGCAATGGGAAAAAAGAAAAAAGAGTTGATGAAGAAAGAACAGTTGAAGTTTATTGAAGGATGCTTGAAAAAAGGATACACAAAAACTGTCGCGGAAAATATTTTTAGCTTCATGGAAAAATTTGCTGCATATGGATTTAACAAACCTCACTCTGCTTGCTACGGTCTTATCGCTTACTGGACAGCCTATATGAAAGCTAATTACCTGGTACAGTTTATGACCGCATTATTATCGGCAGAGTTACAGGGTGTTGCCGGGCCTATGCGTGAGCTCAAAATGGCGCAAGCAATAGAAGAGTGCAAAAGGATGGAAATTAGTGTGCTGCAGCCTGATATAAATAAATCTAAATTTAGCTTCAGTATAGAAGAAAACCAAATTCGATTTGGGCTCTGCGCGATCAAAAATGTGGGGGGAGCTGCTATTGATTCTATTTTAGCGGCGCGTGAAGCAGGGTCCTTTACAAGTTTCACAGATTTTTTAAACAGAGTAGAGTTGCGGAAAGTTAATAAAAAAACTATAGAAAGTTTGATAAAAGCAGGTGCTTTTACCGAATTTGGTAATCGGGCGACATTACTGAAGAATTACCCGATTGTTGTGAAAGATGTATCTGATAAAAAAACTGAGGTCGAGAAAGGGCAGTTCGGATTATTTTCAAGTGATGATACGCATAAACACAAAACTGATAATTTTATGGAAATTGATGAGTTTAGCGAAGATGAACTGTTTCAAATGGAGAAAGAAGTTATTGGTTTTCTCATTTCAAGAAATCCGTTGAGTAAGTATCAATCGTTGCTTGAAAAAAAAGTCACAAAGAAAATAGGAGAAATAACTGCAGAAGATAATGGAAAGGTACATATAATCGCAGGCGTAGTGAGCGGAAAGAAAATTATAAAAACAAAGAAAGACAATCATGAAATGGCATTTCTTAATTTCTTTGATGAGTCAGGTACAATAGAAGTTGTTGTGTTTCCAAAAACCTTTGCGGCGTATAAAAATATGATTGCCATGAATAAGATATTACTGATGAAGGGAAAAATTAGTGATCGAGACGGCACCATGAGTATCATGATGGAAAAAGCAGTTGATTTGGAGAAAGTGGTAATGAATAATTCGTAAAAATCAAAGTGAGATATAGTAGGGAACGGTTTTAAACCGTTCCCTACATATACAAGCATGGTTAAAAATTTAAATTTTTTATATCATTGACGAATAAAAACGAGAATGGTACAATGAAGGCGAAAAAGAAGAGAATATCTATAATAGATAAACACGGAAATAAAGTAGAGCATGAAATTGAAGAGGAAACGAAAGCTGGATCTTCTTTCGCAACTGCGATGAAGTATAGCAATGTGGGTTTTTACCTTATCACGCCTCTTCTCGGTGGTTTGGCACTTGGAATATTTTTAGATTCGTTTTTTAAGACGAAACCGCTATGCACTATTTTATTTCTGGTTCTTGGAGTAATTATGACTTTTTATAATTTATTTAAGATTGTAAATGACAACAGGACCTCACATTAGTATTAAGGCAGAGCCTCTGTTTAATATTGCGGGCTTTCATATCACTAATTCATTATTTAGCTCAATTATTGTTACAATTCTGTTTCTTTTGCTGGCACTCAATTACAGTGCAGAGTTGAAAAAGGAGCGAAAAAATGGATTATTTTACTTTACTCATTTTCTTCTTCTACAGATTTATAATCTTTTTAACTCAGTAGTTGGTTCAAAGATATCGGTTTTCTTCCCGTGGTTAGGAGCCTTTTTCTTATATATTTTATTTGAAAATTGGTTTGGTCTATTACCTGGTGCTGGTAGTATATTACTTCGTGTAAAGGAAGCAGAAGGCTTTGCATACGCGCCTTTATTTCGGGCAAATACGGCAGATCTGAATACAACATTAGTACTTGGTATAGTGGCGATAATACTCGTACAGTATTATGGTATTAAATATGTAGGATTTACCGGATATATTAAGAAGTATATTAATTTTAGTGGTCCGATGGCTTTTGTTTTAGGTATTTTGGAAATTGTGTCGGAAATTTCAAGAATTATCTCATTTTGTTTCCGGTTGTATGGTAATATATTCGCGGGCGAGGTCTTGCTAGTGATTATTTCGTTCTTAGTACCAGTGCTTGCCTCATTTCCATTTTTAATGATGGAAATATTTGTCGGACTTATACAGGCTTTGGTATTTTCAATGTTGACATCAGTGTTTTTTGATTTAGCTACGGTAAAGCATCATTGATAATACGGATTTACACGGATTGATTACGGATTTGTACGGATTACGGATAGGAATCGGTTACTGATCTGTGGAAATCAGAAAAAAGATTTGCACTAAATTTTATTATAAATTAGTTAATAATAAATATGTCACCGGAAGCAGCAAAACAAATCGGAACAGCTCTTGCAATTGGTTTGGGCGCCTTTGGACCTGGCATTGGTATTGGTCTTATTGGAAGTAAAGCTATGGAAGCTTTGGGTAGAAATCCTGAAGCAGAATCAGTGATTCGTAATTCCATGATTCTTGGTATGGCCTTTGCAGAAGCTGTGGCTATTTACGCATTGGTCATTTCGTTGATCTTGAAATTCACCTAAAAAACGGATTTACACGGATTGATACGGAGAATGACGGAGAACGGAAATAGGTTACGACAGGAAACGATTAGTTATATTACATATTATAAAAAGTATGGAAAATTTAGGGATAGATACAAAACTATTGATCGCGCAGTTAGTGAACTTTGTTATATTCTTCATTATTTTTAAGAAATTTTTAGCAGCTCCTTTTATGAAGTTTATAAACAAGGAGCGCGCTGCTGAAGAAGAATCACGAAAAGCTCACGAAGAAGCAGGGAAAATGAAGGAAAAATTTGCAGAAGAGGAAAAAAGTTTTAGAGCCAAAATGAAGAAATCTGTGGACGCTGAAATTGAAAGAGCAAAAAAAGAAGGAGAAAGTATGCGCGAAGAAATTGTAGCAAAAGCTCGACAGGAAGCAGAGCAAATTGTTGCCTCATCAAAAGAACAGATACATGAAGAACGCCGATCACTTGAAAAAGAGATGAAAGTGAAAGCAGGCGAGTTAAGTGTACTGATGATTAATCATGCATTGAAAGAATACCTGACTGATGACGCACAAAAGCGACTAACAGAGCATATTATTGCAAACACAGGGAAAAAGGCAGACTAAATAAGTTAAAAGTCTAATAATTTTTGACTTTTATGAAAATTGATCCTCAACTTAAATCAGAACTAAAAAAATACTTGCTTGAAAAGATGCAACAGGAACGTGTTGTGCATATTGTTTCCCCATATCTATTGAGTGAAAATGAGATGAGTAAACTAAAGAATAATTTTGCGATGCTCAAAGATGCACGGATTGAAAATGAAGTTGATAAGAGTTTGGTGGCTGGGGTAGTAATAAAGTTTGGTTCGCAGATGATTGATTTGTCGATTAAAGGAGAGTTGCAGGAGTTGAGCAATTTGGTAACGAAATAAGTCTAATATTTGCACTCATGCGACTTATTTGTTGAAAAGATAACTTGTCCTGATTTCTTAGTAATAATAACCGAATTGCGAAGCAATTAGTTATAGTTTATAAATTTTGTATAGCGTTAACTAATGCATCGAATCAGGACTCGGACAAATCTTTTCGTTCAAATAATCCGCATGAGTGCTTAAATAGGTTAATTGTAAATTGTAAATTTAAAATCATGTCTACACTGGATCAATATATACATCAAATTGAAGAAGAATTATCACAGAAAAAATCGCGCGTAAAGGCAGCCGAAGTGGGTACAGTGCTGCAGGTAAAGGATGGAATTGCACTTCTTGAAGGATTGGAGAATGCCGCTTTTGGTGAAATTGTCCGTTTTGAAAATGGTGTTGAAGGAATGGTGATTGATATGTCTGAAGGGCAAGTGGGTGTTATTGTGCTCGGTGATTATCTGAAAATAAAAGCTGGCGAAGTAGCAAAAGCTACTGGTAAGACACTATCAATGCCTGTTTCAGATGATTTACTGGGACGCGTTGTCAATCCTCTCGGTGTAGCAGTTGACGGCGGCGAACAAATTACTGCTGAGGCACAATTTCCTATTGAAAAAGTGGCCCCGGGAGTTGTCGCCAGAAAATCTGTCACAGTACCTGTTCAGACAGGTATTATTGCCATTGATGCGCTAACAGCAGTGGGTAGAGGTCAGCGTGAACTTATTATTGGCGACCGAGGAACAGGCAAGACATCAATTGCTGTTGATACGATTTTGAACCAAAAGGGTCAAGACATGGTCTGTATTTATTGTGCAATTGGACAAAAAAGTTCTAAAATTGCGGCTGTTGTGGAGCTTTTGAAAAGTAGACAGTCAATGGATTATTCTATAGTTGTGAGTGCATCTGCTTCTGATCCTGCTTCTCTTCAGTACTTAGCACCGTATGCAGCAGCGGCTGTAGCGGAGTATTTTATGAGTAAAGGGAAAGATGTCCTTGTTGTGTATGACGATTTAAGTAAACACGCATGGGCTTACCGCGAAGTTTCGCTTATTTTGCGACGACCAGCGGGACGCGAGGCGTATCCGGGAGATGTTTTCTATTTACACTCTCGATTGCTTGAGCGCTCATGTCGTTTAAATGAAGAACATGGTGGTGGATCAATCACTGCTCTTCCAATAATTGAAACACTAGCGGGTGACGTGTCCGCGTATATTCCGACTAATGTAATTTCCATCACTGACGGCCAAATTTTCTTGGATGCGGATTTATTTAATGCAGGTATACGCCCTGCAATTAATGTCGGTTTGTCAGTGTCACGTGTTGGAGGAAATGCACAGGCGAAAGCAATGAAACAGGTGGCAGGTAAATTAAAACTTGATTTAGCTCAGTATCGTGATTTAGCAGCTTTCTCACAGTTTGAGTCAGACTTGGATCCAGAAACAAAAAAATTTCTTAATCGTGGAGCCCGCATGACACAGATTTTAAAACAAAGATTACACGAGACATATGATCTTGCCACTCAAGTTGCGATTATTTGGGCTGGAAGCCAGGGATTTTTGGATGAGTTGCCCATAAATCAGGTAAATGAATTTGTTGATAGATATGTGGCTGATTTACACGCGACTCAGAAAGAATTGCTGAAAAAGATTAATAAAAATAAGATTTTAGATAAAGAAGACGAAAAAGAGCTTGAAAAAGTAGTAAAACATAATCTGAATCTATTAATGGCGTGATAATGAAAACAATACATCGTCTCATTGTTGCATTGTTTCATTGTTACTAAAAATTTATTATCCGTTCACCCGTTCAAATTTTCAGAATTTTAATAATCTGAAAATTTGTTCGGGTAAATCCGTGATTTTCCGTGCTCTATGAACTTAAGGCAAGTAAGAACAAAAATAAAATCCGTCGGTAACGTGAAAAAGATTACCAAAGCCATGCAGATGATTTCGGCAATAAAAATGCGCAAAGCGCAAGCTGAAGCAATAGAAGGAAGGCCTTATCTGGAAACACTGACCGAGATGATCCAGAAAGTAACACAGCGTGTTGATGTATCACACTCACCGCTGCTGCAAGTGAGACCTGATGCAAAAGAAAAACGTCTGGTTATTTTTGTTTCATCAAATAAAGGATTAGCCGGAACTTTTCATACTAATCTCGCTCGTTTTCTTTTTAAACAGATTGAACTTGAAAAATGCGACTTTTTGGCTGTAGGTAAAAAAGGAGCAACACTCGTAAACGGAGCAGGGGGAACTGTGATAGCAGAATACTCTGAAAAGTATCCTGTTACTGCCGCCTCTGCAGTTTTTGAACTTGCGCTTAAGAAGTTTTTGAGCGGCGATTACAATCAAGTCTCAGTGGTATATAACAAGTTTATATCGACTTTACGGTCTGAAACGGTTGAAGAAGTACTGTTACCGTTTAAGCTCGAAATACGAAGTAAGGA
>CAZXWS010000050.1:0-17148 GCA_964644605.1 uncultured Gammaproteobacteria bacterium | reverse complement strand
ACAGCATAATTGTCCAAGTAACTCCTGCGTAGCCCCGGATGTGTGTGATGGCACATACTGTGTAAATCCCACCCCCACACAATCTCCCTGGACTAAACTGAAAAATACTTCTTTTCAGTCTATAAATAATTTAACCGTAACTGTACCTGTAAATCCCGCTCAGTTTGATTCGTCTGACTCTGGATCTTCCTACTTTATTGATGGGGTAGGCATGGTATCTAATCCTGTATCTTCGTTAAGTTCTAACCAATCTTCATCCTTAAACTGGAAGGCTTCCTCTTATAACCCGAATGTCGTTTTTTCGAAAGACAGAATCGTATCTTATATAAATTCTAAAAAACAACATATATTACTAACTTCTCTCTCATCAGACTGGAAAGAAATTACCCAAACTGGAATATATTATTTAACAGGAGATTTCACCATCACAGAATCTCCTATATTGGCATATCCTTTCGTTCTTGTCTCCGATGGAACAGTCACTATCAATTCAGGAACTTCTTTTTCGCCTGCTTCTTCTGTTGCAGTGATTGCTAAAAATATTAACATAAACGAAACCGTCGGAACAATTAATGCTATTCTTATTGCTAACAATATCATAACCGGTATATCTACAACCAAGTTGAAAATTACAGGAAACTTAATCGCGCAAAATTCTTTTTTAAATAATCGTTCTGACCCTATAACATTAAACCATTCACCCTCAGTATTTATTAATTTCGACCCGTCACAGTATATAGACCTTCTCCCCTTCCTTTCTGTTGATAAGTATGAATGGGAACAACTCCAATAAAGCCGCTTGTTATAATATCTGTCATGCTAAACAATAAAACAATTGTTGCTATTTTTGCTCATCCCGATGATGAAGCTTTCGGACCCGCAGGGACACTTGCAAAATTTGCTGAAACAAATACTGTCTATTTACTCTGTGCGACTAAAGGACACGCCGGCACAAATAGTTCCCGTGATCAAAAAAACAAATTATTCAAAATTCGGGAACGAGAATTACTACAATCTGCCAAAAAACTTGGTATCAAAAAAGTGTTTTTCTTAGGCTTTCGAGACGGTTGCCTTTGCAATAATCAGTACCATCGTTTAGCCGAAAAAATTAAAAAAATTACGGATACTTTAAAACCAGAGATGCTCATTACATTTGATAAGAATGGTGTTTCGGGACACATCGATCACATTACTATCACTATGGTTTCAACCTATATTTTTTATCAAACAAATTATATAAAAGAGCTTTGGTACTACTGTTTGAATAAAACAGTCAGTGATCATATGCGTCCTAGTTATTTTATATATGTACCTGAGGGCTATGAAAAACGCCATGTTGATGTAGTAATTAATGTGAGTACGGTATGGGAAAAAAAAATGAAGGCACTATTTCAACATGAATCACAAAAAAAAGATATCGATGCAGAAATAGCATTAATAGAAAAATTAAAACTCCCAAAAGAAGAATACTTTATTATTAAAAAAAAATAATCAGGCTTTTGTAATCTCTGTTTTTGATTTATAGAAAAAGTAACCAACAATAGAAAAAGTTATTAGAGGACTCAGCCAGCTCGGAATATGATAACCAAATCCATCAAGAATCATAATAAGCCCTAATGCAAGAATGGAATACATTGCTCCATTTTTTAAGTAGCGATACTTTTTTATTAACTCAATATTACCCACTGTCAGCTGCCTTAAAATAATTGCGCCAAGCCCATTTCCGAGGAGAATTAATGGTACTGATAATGTAAACGCAAAAGCTCCTAACACACCATCAATAGAGAATGTAGAGTCTATCACCTCTAAATAAAGTATTTTACTGATATCAGAACGTTTTTTATCAAGTAAATTCTTTTCCTGTTCCTCAGCATTTTGCCGAAATCCATGAATAATAAAAAACGCAGTGGAACCAATCACTGCCCCAAATGCTACCAGAGGATTAATATGAATACTAAACCAGACAATTAATGCGAGTATTATAGAAACGACTGCATAAAACCAAACTCCTTGCTTATGAAAAAACCGTTCTGTGACTAGTCCATAATTTTTTTGTTCTATGAAAAGCCAATGGAAGAAGAGAAAAATAAGAAACGTACCACCACCCATTAGCAGCATAGGCGCAGATTCTTCAATAGCTTGATGTACTTTCGGATCGTTACTAAATGTTGCGGTGAGGGCTCCTATAGGTCCCAAACTAGGATTAGTTGCCAGGATAATTGCCCACGGCAAGACGCCTCGCGTAAGAAAAACCGCAATAAATAATCCCCAGAATAGAAACCATTTCTGCATACGGGGTTGCATGGTAGATAATACCTCTGCGTTAATAATAGCGTTATCTATGCTATTTATGATTTCGAATAAAGAAAGGCCTAAAACAATAAGAATGAATGATAGTATTTCCATGTAGCATTAATTATACCTCTGTCACGCCAGACTTACTATACTCTTACTTATTTCTGGCACTGACTTAAATATTTAAAACTACTATGTAAATATGGATATGATTGCTTGGTTAATACTAGGTTTTTTAGCTGGATGGATCGCTTCGCTTATATTAAATACTGATACAGTTCAAAATGCGCTTCTAGATATTGTTCTAGGAATCATCGGAGCCTTAACTGGAGGACTAATTCTTAATATGTTTGGACGACCAGGAATTACCGGACTCACTGTTTATAGCATTGCTGTCGCTGCACTTGGTTCTATTGTTTTAATATGGCTCGGAAGAACCTTACACATTGAATCCCACTAAAAGGTATAATTGTGTTTGCTATGAACAGACTCCCTTTTGTTGAACGGGGAAAAGCGGGTGACATGGATTTCTCTCAAAGCTCCCAAAATCAAATAAAAATAATCTTTGTTTTATACTTGATTGCTGTTTTTTCAATTTTTTTCCTCCTAATTGTCCGTTTATTCCAACTCACCGTGGTAAAAGGTTCATATTATCGTCGTTTATCAGAAAATAATCGAATCCGTGAAATAATTATTGAACCACAACGAGGAACAATTATTGATAGGAATGGCACAGTACTTGCTGAGAACATTGCTGCAGATGTTCATCAAAACTCCAGTCGCATTTTATCGACTCGTCGTTACACGGACGGTGAAACGAATGCTCATGTAATTGGATATATTCAGAATGCTGACCAAAAGGATTTTAAAGATGATTCCTGTCTCAATAAATTACAACTCGGCGATAAAACAGGTAAAAAAGGCATAGAGAAATTATTTGATTGCCAACTCCGTGGAAATTCAGGTAAAAAATTAGTAGAAACTGACGCTCGCGGAAAATTAGTAAGAACTCTCTCCATCGTTGAGCCCGTAAACGGACAGACTATAAAACTAGCTCTGGATGAAACTCTACAAAAAAAAGCACTCGAGTTATTAAAAAATAGAAAAGGATCGGTGATTGCACTCAAACCACAAACAGGTGAAATTTTGGCTCTCGCTTCATATCCAACCTTTGATCCGCAGGTATTTGAAGATAGTAATATACAAAGAATAACAGACTATTTTAAAAACACAGACAAACCTCTTTTTAATCGCGCGACTGAAGGAGTATATCCGCCTGGATCAATATTTAAACTAGTGGTTGCAGGCGGGGCACTTGAAGAAAAGAAAATTAGCGGATCAACAACTGTAGAGGATACAGGCGTCATTAAGGCCGGACAAGCTTCGTTTGGTAACTGGTATTACTTACAGTATGGAAAAACAGAAGGATCAGTAAATATTGTAAAAGCAATTCGCCGTTCGAATGATATTTTTTTCTATAAAACAGGCGAGGTACTGGGTGCGGAACATATAAAAACCTGGGCTGAAACCTTTGGCTATGGAAAACAAACAGGATTAGGATTAAATGAAGCAAGCGGCACTGTTCCTTCTCCGTTTTGGAAAGAAGAAATGTTAAAAGAACAGTGGTACTTAGGTGATACCTACAATTACTCTATTGGACAAGGATATACACTCGTAACACCATTGCAAACTGCATTAGCCACTGCTGTATTTGCCAACGGCGGGTATTTGTGTAAACCGCAGGTATTAAAAAGATCTAATGGTGATACACAACTCAACGTTACACTTCCCGCGTATTGCCATAAACTACCCTTATCATCACAAACTATTTCAACTATTCGAGAAGGAATGAAGGAAGCATGTTCAACAGGCGGAACAGGGTGGCCGTTTTTCGACTTTAAACCCCAAGTCGGTTGTAAGACAGGAACAGCGGAATCAAATAACGACGCATCTCCCCATGCGTGGTTCAGTGTATTTGCTCCGTTTGATAAACCCGAGATTGCTGTAACAGTGGTAGTAGAACAAGCCGGACAAGGTTCCGATATAGCAGCACCAGTGGCGAAAGAGTTATTGAAGTCGTATTTTAAATAATAGAGGAGTTAAGTGTTATGAGTTACGAATGACAAATTACGAATGAAAATTCAAATTTCAAAATCCAATCCCGAGCACTCGGGATTAATTTTTGACTTTTTCTATATGTACGGAACGGTTTAAAACCGTTCCCTACAAACAAATATAGTTTGCGTATGTAGGGACAAGTCGCGAGTTGTCCCTACAAAATATTATCTTGTGTGTACGAGCGTCCCACCATGGCAGGGCGACGGGGGGAAAACCATTCCCCCATATTTGAACATTTGGTCAAAGGGTTAACGGTTTCACAGCTCGTATCGTTTTAAGTCAACATAAAACGTATAACATAAGTCGATACGAGCAGCGAAGACTTAAGACGTAGGACGTTTAACGAAGATAAACTACTCAATATAACTCCGCTCTTCATCAGAAGCGACAACACGGAAGCCTACATGATTGTGACCTGCGAAGAATAAACCCTCCCCTACTCCAGCTGCTAAGAGAAAATGCTTCTCTCCGCCAGTAAGGTAAAAAGTTTCTGTAATTTTTTCAACTGCAGCAGTAGATTGTTTTAAAATAATCTGCATACTGGAGTTTGTAATAATCGCTTTTCCTTCATTTGTTGATAAGAAGTCCTCCACATCTTGTGTAATTGTCGTCAAACCAAGCTGATATTTACGTGCGCGCTTGGCAAAACTATGCAAATAAGCAGCCGAGTCTTTTTGCTTAATCAAATACCACGCTTCGTCTACAACCAGTATACGTTTTCGTGGTTCTCGGCGTATTCGGTTCCAAATATAATTTAATACAATATACATGGCAACAGGCCTTAAATTCTCTTCCAAGTCACGAATTCCAAAAACTGTAAAATGATTTTTAATATCAAACGTTGAAAATTGATTAAATATTCCAGCTGCTGAACCACGTACAAATTTTTCTAAACGATCAGCTAATTCTTTCCCTTCCGCGCTTTCCATACCTATCAAAACTTTATATAAATCTTCTAAGAGCGGTGGTTCTTTTCCAAATGTTTCCGGATCTTGCGTTATGCCTTTTTCTTGATACGTCATCATGAGAGCTCGGTCAAGTAACGCATCTTGTGCTGGTGTCACGTCGCCGATAATAACTTTCATTAACGAGTGCAAATCTAATATTTTATTAGACAATTCATCTGGTTCAGGATTTATGGTAGTCAGATCAAATGGATTTATTTTATATTGAGACGATCCTGAGAATTCCACAAACTCGCCGTTCATTGACTCAGTTAGTTTTTTATACTCATTTTCTGGGTCAATTATGATAACATCAACATCCATCATGAGTAACCGCAATGTTTCTGTCTTCACATAGAAACTTTTTCCGCCTCCTGATTTTCCCAAAATAACAGAGTTTGCATTTTCCAAGGTAAACCTGTCGAAAATAATTAAACTACCGTCGTGCTGGTTAATACCATATAAAATTCCTTCATTTTTAGTAAGTGATGCGGTGGCAAATGGAAAGGTCATGGCAAGCGATGTGGTATCCATATTGCGCCATACGGCAAGTTTGTCGTAAAACATTGGAAGAGTAGACTTAAAGCCTTCCTCCATTTCAAGAGTCGCGGATTTGCTGATAATCAATAATGAAGATAATACTGAGTCGATTTCTTTAGAAATTTGATTTAACTCGTCTAAAGAATCTGCGGGAATAGTAATATACAACCCAAACTGGAAAAAACGTTCGGCACCTTTTGCAAGTTCTGCCTGTAACGAAAGAGCATCGTCTAACGCCACTTGCACTGTAGGATCGACCACTTTTCCTGCTTTCATTTGAGTATCTATTGTTGCTTCCATTTCTGCAATTTTCCGTTTCAACTCATCCAACACTTCTTTTGATTCAGTGGGATAAATATACATTGAAATATAAAGGGGGTGATCAAATGTGATAAGTGAGTATAACCAGTTTTCAGCTACATACCGTGGATATCCAACTACGAAAAGTGTTCGGTAATATTTATCATCTATTTTAATGTTATTAAAATCCACTTCAATAAATGAAGGTGCAATAATATCTTTTACTGACACTGTTCCTTTCGCCAAGAAATCAGCCACATTTGGCTGGCCGGTTGGAACAGGAGCAGAACCGCCTTTTTTACCTAATGAAAATAAATTAATCATATTTTTCCGTTTATTCAGTAACTTTCCGTGACATTCTGTGATTATCAGTGATTGTCCGTAATAATCCGTGACATTTCGTGTCACTTACTAGTCATAATTACATCGGTATAACTATCTACCGGAGCCAAGTTACGACCAGTAGCCGAATTGTTATATAAATTAAATAATAAATCTGTTAATTCCTGTTTCTCAAGCACTGTCGCACGCAAACCTGTTTTTGATAATAACCGTATTAAATGGTCCCGCTTCGGGTAAAGTGATGTTTTCGCCCGACTGATTACATATTCTTTTGTCATATTTTTTGCCCCTACTCCTGTGACTCCCATTTCCAGAGGTGAAAACGGGACTACAAAAAAGAATCGCTTTTCGAGAACTGTATTTTTCTTAATAACATTTTTTATAAATTCTGTGTAACCTCGCAACCGTGTTTTTATAAGATCTGTTGTTGCTGTATTTACTTTATTTTCCAAATATTCCAAATACATTGAAATGTCCATTTTCTTTGAGAGTATTAATATCTGTACTGGAAATGATAATGAATTCAGTAAACCTGCATACGAATAAATCATGGAAGACTGCTCTTCCTGCGATAAAAGCCAAAAATTTACGGCACCAACTTCAATAACAATTGCTGCTGAATAATCTTTCAACAATAAAATATCGTCTTTGATTTCCTCCACTTCTACAAAATTCTGAGTGGAAGCCTTTACCGGAGATGTTGGTTTTTGAACAGGCATACCTATAATAACTCCTTTGAATAAACTTCAAATGGAGTTGGGTTCGAGTCATTGATAGTAATCTTCATTGTATCAAAAAAATAACCGTTCCTGGGATCCTTCATTTCCAGAGTATACTCTCCTGGAGCCAATGGATTAAATGTCGCAAACACACCGTGAGGATTACTTTTTAATAGCCGGATTGTTTGTCCATTACTATCTTTTACATAAATTAATATTCCCGGGATCGGAATCAGGCGATGGTTTTTAACGACCCCGGTAAAAAATGGCTGCTTAGGTGATATAACTGCTGGCTTCTCTCCCTTTTTTACTAAAGGTTTTGAGTCTTCTTTGAGAGTGGTATTAGTGCTAGGAGCCGGTAGTGATAAAGGGGTCGCGTGAGCTGATGGTGGGATCGGTTGCGGTACTGGCACTGAGATGGTTTGTTGAGCATGTTGTACTGGTTCGAGCGAATCAGCATGAGTCTTTATTGGCTCAGCTGGTGGAGCGGCACGATGTTTTCTAAATAAATCATTAATACGTTTCTTATGTTCATCAATTGCCGGCACTACTTGCTGAGTCTGAGCAAGATATGCTGATAATTTTTCCTGCGATTCAATATGACTCATCACACGGTGAGGATCAGAAACAAAGTATAAATGATCAAAAAAGTAGATAGGCTGATTACTTTTGTGATATACATATTGTGTAGGTGATATTAAGCGTTTGACTAAATTTTTAACCCACACATCAATAGGTCGATCATTGATCGGAACCAAAGCAATCACAAAACCAATACTTCCGATAAGAACACCTAAAACTATATTGAGCAGCGGAATCGGAAAAAGACTATATACCACAAAACCAATCGGCGCAAATACAATAATATAAATAAATTGCTTTACGGTAAAGAACCCGATAAGTTTGAACTCGAAAGTAGTAATTTGCCGCGGTACCGGATGTTGATCCATATAATTAGTATATAGTATTAAGTAGTTAGTAGCTAGTTGTAAAAAGTAATTATTCAGATAAAAAGAACTTTGAAGTTTAAGCCTAAAGGAGGTATACTATACAATACTTAAAAGGGCCCGTAGTTCAGCGGCTAGAATGCCTGGCTGGCAGTCAGGAGATCACCGGTTCAAATCCGGTCGGGTCCACTCTTCGCCCCGACTAAAATCGGGGCTTCGAAGTGGCACAGCCACTAAATGTAATAAAGCAATTATTGTCTAGTTGCGAAGAGTGTCCCTAACGAAGCCTCGAGTATTCGGCGCAAAGTGGGAAAGCTACTACATGTAATGAAACAATTATGTCTTGTTGCTATTTTTATTTTCTAATTTCAAAACCTTCAATTATTTCTTTCGGTTCCTGCCACATCACTTCAACATCATCCACTCGCGCGATAGGCGGTCCTTTTTCAAGCAGAGTAATCATTTCATCAACTTTACTTTGTTCTCCCTGTACCAATACTTCTACTCCCCCACCATTACCAAATACTTCAGGCTTATCATACACATTACGCACCCAACCATTAATTCGTTGCTGTTTTGCCTGTATTTTTGTCCATGCACGAAAACCAACACCAATAACTTCACCTTTTATAAATAAATGAGCTTGAATAATCATAATAACATTCGGAAGAAATCAGAGAATCGGAAAAAATCAGAAAAAATCGGAAGATCAGAAAATCAGATAAATCAGACAGTGTTCTGTCATGCTGAGTCAGAAGAATATCTGACGAAGCATCTAGCGATAGCGATAATTTCAAAAGGCTTTTCGCTTGCGCTGGACCTGCCCGCCAGTGCCTTACGATAGAGGTGCACGAAACTGTATAGTTGATCTCAACTGTACACGTTACGAGCCTGCATAGAAAGGCGTAGGCAGGCGGGTGCTTCTGCCAGAATCTTCGATCTGGCCTCAGCATGACTTTATTCTGATTTATCCGATCTCTTCCGATTTCCGATGCAAGCTGACCTCTCCGATTCTCTGACTTCTCTGGGTATCTAATTATTAACCATTGGATCCACGGCGATAGCTCTATCTAAGTATGCCTGCGCGACGGTGTGATTCCCTTCCCGTTCATTAATAACATACAGTTCATAGAGCGCATCCCGTGATTTTGGATTCAACTTCAGTACCTGTTCAAGTTTATTTTTTAACTGAGCCTGAGTAATATTTCGCATATACACTTGTTCCTCCAAATCATTCCCAAAAATTTTTTTCTGTTCACTAAATAATGCTTGAAACTGCGGGGTATTTTGCATCTTTTTAATATACTGCGCAGTGGCCGGAATATCATCCATGATGAACCGGAAATAGAGTGGTGATACATACTGGGATAATAAAATATTTGCCATCAGAAACATGAAAAGGCCATAATATAAAATAAGACGGAGTGTATATCGTACACTTTTTTTTGGCTGTTCTGTACTTTGCTCGACCTCACTTTTGCTCCTGCGTTTTGCCATACTTTATTATAGTATAATCAACATCTATGCTTACTGTTTTAATAATTTCTTTACGCGAATTTTTAGAAGTATTTCTCATTATTGGCGTCTTTTTAAGTCTTTCTCGTAAATTAAAAATAGGATTTGGAAAAGAAATACTTACTGCCGCGCTTGTCGGAATTGTATTTTCTCTTGCACTTGCCTCAGTTTTTTTCGTAATTGGTGACCGTGCACGTATGGTATTTACTGAAAAAAATACCGATCTTTTGGAGGGATATCTTATGATTTTCTCAGGTTTTTTTGTGGCATATGTTATCTTTACACTCCACAAATTTTTTGTACTCGACCGCTCAAAAATGATTATTCAAACTCATCAAAAACTGCAGCAAAAAGTATTTGATATGTCCCTTTTTGCAAGCATCGTGCTTTTGATTATTCGAGAGGGTTTTGAGATTGCGCTTTTTACCGCAACCACCTCACTCTTTTCACGGTTTATTGAAAACTTTGCTGGTCTTTTTGTTGGATTTATCTGCTCTGCTGTTATCGGCACTATCACTTTTTTCATTTACTCTCGCTTTCCTATTGGCAAAGTATACAAATATACTGAGTATCTTATTGTTCTACTAGGTGCCGGGTTAGTAAAAAATGGATTAACTGAACTCGCTGAAATTTATTTCCATATTAACCTCAGCGACTTACTGCCCATCAAACTTTTTTTTCTACCAAACTCTTCGACATATATTGGACATTTTTTAAACACGCTATTGGGTGTTGAACAAAATTTCAGTATTATGAAACTTGCGATTATGGTGGGGTACATCGCAATTATTTATCACATGTTTCTTAAAAAACCACACCTAGTATCACACACTTCCTAATTTCATGAGAATTACGAAATTAGAGTGTTGTCATTCTGGTAAGCCAAAACGTAAGTTTTCGCGCATCCAGAATCAATATAAATATTTCGCAATTCGTCTGATTCTGGTCAAGCCAGAATGACGACGAATTGCTTATGATACAAATCTAAAGGAATTTGCATTTCTTAGTAACTTAGTTATTTTTTGAGGAACAATAGCGTAATATCCGTAAATAATTGAAGATAAAAACCATATTGTTTAAAAAGAAGAAGAACTCCGAAAATAATTAAAAAAATACCTCCTAATTTAGAAAACAAATGGAAAAATAGTCTATGATCTTTGAGTAACTTAAAAACTGCCGGGAAAAATAATCCAAGAATGAGAAACGGAGTACTTAATCCCAAAGAAAAAAGTCCCAATAAAATTGTCCCATCTTGCACAGTACTGCTTTGTGTGGCAAGTAACAATATGCTTCCTAAAATTTGCCCGATACAGGGAATCCAAATAAATGCACAGGCAATTCCCATTAAAAACGCCGTTAGAAATCCTAAGCGTGCCAAACGCTTCTGTATGTTCCATGCATAATCAAACTGTAACGGTTCAAAATTTATAACGCCGAGTTGGATCAGCCCGAAAAAAATAATTCCAGCACCGCTTACTTGTGTAAATAGATCAATATGCGAAAACAGCAACTTGCTTACTGCCAGCCCAACTGCTCCCAGAATGGTAAAAACAATCATAAATCCAAGGACAAAAAAAAGACTCGATAGAAAAATACGACCTCGAATTTTATCAAAGTTCAACCCATATAACTCTTTAAATGTGAATCCAGAAATGACTGAAATATATGAGGGCAATAACGGTAATAAGCAGGGTGAAAAAAAAGCGATTAATCCTCCAGTAAACGCTGCAATGTAACTAATACTTTGCGGAAGCATATTTAGAATACAGAAAGAATTTGATTTATAATCTCATTAAGATTAAACCCAGCGATTGCAGGGGGACATCCAGAAGCAAAATGTAAAGAGGTAAGATCCATCGCTCCTGGATATACTTTTCCTGTCCCTGTAATCCAGGCTGGTCCCCGTCCAACACCTTTATTTCGACATTCAAGCGAACTTGTATCACAACTTACTACATTGAGTTTTGTAAAGGCTTCATTTCCAAATAACGCTTTTTGTTGTTGGCAAGCCGGACATGTGGAATTTGAATAAAATACCATACCGTTATTTTTTAAACACTGCGCAAACTCAATTATTGAAACAGATTGACTGATTGGTGTGGGAGCTAATGTGTTACTAACTGGTGGAGGGGAAGGTGTAATACTTACCCACCCGCTTCCTGTTGGGCTAAGAACTGGTATGGTAGGCTCAACAGTTACTTGTGGATTCTGCGTAGATGTTGGAAAACGTGGGTCTGTCTTTTCAGGAGTAATATAGGGACCTAATGTTGGTCTGGGAGTAAGTCGAATTGATGGGGTGTTTGTTGGCTCAGAAGATGAGCCTGTTCGAGAAGGAATATACTTAGCCACAGTTGTGGGGAGTTGTACTAAGTCGACAAACGGATCTTTCCGTATAATAGGTGTATTTAAAAAAAAGAGTTCTTTATTTAAAAATAAAGCAAGCGTTAAAGCAATAATCAATGCTGTATACATTCTAATACGATAGTTCATAGCTCTATTTAGTATAATATATTATTAAAGTAAACATACCATGTTCTATCCTAATTTTCCTCCTGTAACCAATGTTTTTATAAAGGTCTACGAAGTTGATCCTGCAACAGCGGATGTACTCGATACACAAGTACAGCTTCTTAAATCAATAGCTGACGTCATTCATCTTCGAGTTTTAAAAGAAGTATTTCATAAATTTGAAACTATTGGAGTTACCGGCACACTATTACTTCAGCAGTCACATATTTCTGTCCACACCTACCCCGAACATAAATTTTTAGTAATTGATATTTTTTCAGATTCAAAATACGGCACAGAAGAAGAGCAAAAAATACGTGAAGAGATACAAAAAATTTATCCATCTTCAGTAATTGACATTACCACAAATTCCTAAAATTAAATCCTCTTGACAAGGTGAACGATTGTTTACTACAATCATAGTATGAAGCAAAATTTTCTTGATAAAGTCAAAAGTTTTTATAACAGTCATAAACGCCTCCCTTCATATTCAGAAATGCTCACATTGTTCGGCTTTTCTTCAAAAAACTCAGTATATAAGCTTGTGCAGAAATGGCTCGAGGATGGATTTTTAAAAAAAGAGGGTTCGAAATTAGCTCCCACTCACAAATTTTTTGCCCTGCCCTTCCTTGGCCTTATTAAGGCAGGCTATCCGATACTTGCCGAAGAAAATAAGAATTATCTCTCACTAGATGAATACTTAATCGGTGATCCGCAGTCGTCGTTTCTATTAAAAGTTAGCGGAGACTCGATGGTTGAAGCAGGAATATTTGACGGAGACATCGTGGTTATTGAAAAAAAACGTGATGCAATAACTGGAGATATAGTTCTTGCCGAGATTGATCGTGAGTGGACTTTGAAAGTACTGCGACGCGATAAAGGCGGACAAACATATTTGGAAGCGGCAAACCCCAATTATCCATTTTTTTATCCTAAGCGAGAACTTAAAATTTTTGGCATCGTAAAAGCAGTGGTACGAAAATATAATTAATACCGACCACATGTATTGACAAATTTTCCAGCTCAGCTCTATAATGACAACATGGGACTAAACTTCACTCTTTCTCCAGAACTCTATTCTTTAATTTTAAAAATAGGTTTTATTGCAGTATTTTCAACAAGTTTAATCGTTGTAGTAAACGCCGTACGATCAGCTAAAGCTATGGGAGGAACACTTGGTCAAGGTTTGAAAAAAGTAGCAGCCGGTACTGTTGCGCACAGTATTCTCTTAGTTACCTATTTAATGCTAGAAAAGGGTGACCAGGGAATTTTAACAGATTTTCAAATTCGTATTTTTTTCATCACACTAGGATCGTTCGGCTCAATTTTGCTTATTTCAGGCTATTATCAAATCTATACAATAACAAAACGGCTTAAATTATTCACTATCTAAAACATATAATCTCCATGTAAAATATAAGGATGTCATACTCACAGTATTACGGTGGTGCTATTTGGACACACCACGCTATAGAACGTATGCAGCAGCGTAAACTCCCGCAGGACCTGGCTCTTGCCGCGTTTCAACATCCAGATCAATCATTAAATGGCAAACAAAGTGGCACTCAAGAATATCGCAAACGAATCGATAATCACACTGTCACTATCATTGCGAAAAAAAACGAGAAAGGTGAGTGGCTAATTCTTTCGACATGGGTTGATCCCCCCTTTTACGGCACTGCTGATTATGATAAAAAACAAAAATATAATGACTACATGCGCGCGTACCGTAAAGCATCGTTCTTAGGCAAAATCTGGCTTGAGTTAAAATCTGCTTTTTTTAAATAATATGGTGGTTGGGTTATTTAAAAGCACAAGTGACGCCGAAATTGCTTTAAACAATCTTGCAGAAGCAGATTTTGATGCATCAAAAATTTCTGTCGTTACTGATGATCCCAGCACTGCGAACATTATTTCTGATAACACACGCACATATACCGGATATTCCATGAAATCACTGCTTGCAGCTTTGCAAAAAAAAGGTTTGACTCAAATAAATAATGAACAAATAGTTATAGTTGTAGAAACACAAAATACTGACGAAGCTGCTGCGGCAAAAGAGATTTTAGAAAGTCAGAATGCTACTTATGTTACTATTTTGCAAAAATAATTTTATACTGTATATATGAGCGATAACAAAACAATTTTTTTTGTACTTGCACTGACTGTATTATTTATAATAATTTATTCATTCAAACAAAAAAACTCTCTCCTCTCACCCCAGTCAACCCAACTCCCTTCTTCTGCACCAGTAGTCTTAGGACAACAAACTAAAACTAATAATTGCGTAGCAAATAATTCTTTACCAGACAAAGCATGTACACCCGGAGCTGTATTTCCGACCGTCACTAAAGAACAAATCTGCACTCCAGGCTATAGCAAATCCGTCCGTAATGTTCCAAGTTCTATAAAGGAACAAGTATTTGCATCGTACGGTATAACTTCACACAGACCTGGTGAATATGAAGTAGATCATTTAATCTCGTTAGAACTAGGAGGCTCTAATGATATAAGTAATCTATGGCCTGAAGTTGCCGAACCGCGTCCTGGATACCACGAAAAAGATAAAGTAGAAAATTATCTGCACGATGAAATATGCTCCGGATCAATCACGCTTCAGGAAGCACAGCAAAAAATTGCTTCCGACTGGCTCCAGGTTTATAATGAAATGGGAGAGTAATGAAAATAAAATATAAAAAATTAAAGATAAAAAACGAATAAGTGACACAAAAAAATTAAACGATTGACGTTAAACGATACAAGCTACAAGAACCTTTTAATTAAAACGTAAATGTACGGAACGGTTTAAAACCGTTCCTTACTACTTTTACTTACTCGTAATTCGTCACTCGTAACTCCTAACCCATAACCTCTAACTACTTACTACTCGTAAAAGGTATTTATTTAAACCGTTCGAGGTCCGCATCCACCATAAGCGTTATAAGGTCTTTAAGTGAAGTGCGCGGCTGCCAGCCTAATTCTTTTTTGGCTAACGAATAGTCACCCTTCAATTCTTTAATCTCAGTTGGTCGAAGCAATTTTTGATTGGTTGTTACATAATCTTCCCAGTTTAGTCCAACATGACTAAAGGCTATCTCGCACACTTCCTTAATGGTGTGAGTTTCATTTGTGCCAATCACGTAATCTTTTGGTTTATCTTGCTGGAGCATAAGCCACATTGCTTCAACATATTCTTTTGCATATCCCCAATCCCGTTTCGCATCTAATAATCCCAAATGAAGTTTTCCATCTTTAATTAAAGGTTCTCCAATTTCATTGAGTGGCGGATTTTTAGCATTATTTTTGATACATGCAACGGCAGCAGTTATTTTCCGAGTTACAAAATGCAGACTACGTCGCGGACTTTCGTGATTAAAAAGTATGCCACCACACGCAAACAAATTATATGATTCTCTATAGCAGCGAACCATCATATGTGCATAAGCTTTTGCAATACCATAGGGATTATTTGCATCAATCGGTGTGGATTCTGTAGCTGAATCTGCTTGAATATTTCCAAATATTTCGCGGCTTGTTGCTTGATAAAACTTAGCATTTGGCGCATAATTTTTCACTGCTTCCATCACACGAAGAGGGCCTAAGCCCGTAACTTCGCCCGTATAATACGGATGGCTCCATGAATCGGCCGGAACAGATTGTGCCGCAATATTATAGACTTCATCTGGGTTATGTTTATGAATAACGTTGTTGATACTTTCCACATCTAAAAGATCAGCTGCCTCAATATTTATTTTGCCCTCTAAATGAGAAATATTTTCTTTTTGTATAGAAGTACTGCGGCGGACAGTCCCCACCACTGTATATTTTTTTTCGAGTAATAAATCTGCTAAGTAGGATCCATCTTGAGAAGAAACACCAATAATCACTGCTTTTTTTGACATAGACAAAAAATTAATAATGAAAGGTGTACTTATTGTAGCAGATATTATTGTTTTCTTGTTTACTGAAACCCCACAAAAACCCCGACTTATATCGGGGTTTTTGTTTTTAATGGATTTATTTACCTTCGTTGCCGCGACCTTTTTGACTTCTTCGTGCCATATTTTTAGTCACCTCCTCTCTTTATCTAAACTAGTAATCCTACCAGTAACATAACTACTAACATGCTTACATATTAAGTCAACAGAATAAAAGCGAAATAATATTCAAGTAATAAAAAAGTAAGATTCCACTTTACTTATTTCTTACTACTTTATGATAGGTATTTCACTTTTTCACCTTATAGTAATACTATTAGAAATTATTAGGAAAGAGAGGTGAAGTAAATGGGAATACTTGAACTGATTTTACTGCTTCTTGTTTTATCATGGGCTGGAGGCCTGATATTTAATATTGGAGGTGGTCTCATTCATCTGTTATTAGTTGCAGCTGTTGTAGTGTTTATCGCACGTTTACTAAACCGTAATACGGCATTATAAATTTACTCAATAAACTTATGGGAATTATTGATAAAGTTACTGAAGGAGCTGAAGATTTAAAATCAAAAATTGAAGGACAAATGAACGACAAGAAAGGAAAGGGAAAAAAATCACGAAAGAATAGGAAGTAATTTGTCTCTATTCCCCGCTACGGCGGGGATTTTTTTAATACAAAATTTCCTTTTCTACTTCTTCGTCTATATGCTTTTCCAAGTCTCTGATACTGGTACCGGAAAAACCGCACATAGGACAATAAAATTTTTTAAGCATATCGTAATAGTAGTAATCAATAATTATTTCTGTATATGAAAGAAGTAAGATCTCTGTAAGCTTTTAACTGTGTTTTAGGTCAGGAGGTTTTGCACCTTTCAAGGAACTGATTAGGACTTAAACCTTGTAAGGAGCAATGAGATAGATTATTGTACCATTGATTCCACAAGGCTAACTGATAATTGTATTCATCTAATGAAGTAGGGCAGGA
>CAZXWS010000049.1:0-1638 GCA_964644605.1 uncultured Gammaproteobacteria bacterium | reverse complement strand
GAAGAAGAATTCAAAATTATTAGCCAGTGATTATGTTCTTGTTTCCGATGGAGAACTAGTGGACGGAAAACCAGCTATCGAAGCATCTCTGCGTGGTGGGTTCAACCTTACGCTCCAGTATAAAACAGCGGACAATAATGTCCATTCAGGTATTTATGGCGGCGCAGTACCAAATGCAGCATATGAGCTCACTAAGTTGATCAGTAAACTCTTCGATAAAAATAATTCGATTACTGTAGAACATTTTTATGATAATGTTGATGATATTACTGAGGAGCATAAAAAACATACCGAACGAATAGCTCATACATCACAGAAACTCATAAAACATGCGGGAATGCAAGCTCATCTCCATGAAGCCGGTCATAATTTTTATACTCAGACTGGCCTACGACCCACACTACAAATTACCGGTCTCAAAAGCGGTTATATAGGTAATGGATACGCTAACATTATTCCAGCTACTGCAGAAGCACGCATCAACTTCCGTTTAGTCGCTTCCCAAAAACCAGACGAAGTAATTCTTGCTTTCAGAAATTTTGTCAAAAAGTACACCCCTGAATATGTTGATTTTACTCTGACAACAGACGGCATTCATAACCCAGTAAAAATTGATATAAATGCTCCCATCATACAGACAATTAAAAAGCATCTCCATGAGGCTTATAAAGATCAACCAGTTTTAAAATATGTTGGAGGAGCAATACCTTTTGTTGGCGATATTAAAGATATTTTTGGAATAAACACTATTCTTGTTCCGCTTGCTAATGACGACTGCAATATGCATGGCGCAAATGAAAATTTTTCCGTTGATCTCATACAGAAAGCTTTGCACTTTTCCGAGTTATTTTTTAGCACATAATTTATTAATACTTTACTACTATGAAACTAATTGGAGTGACAGGTACACACGTTGCATTGTCTCCGGATGAAAAGACTCCGTTTATTGCTGCTCGAAGTTCATATTTTTCTATGCTTGAATCTCATGGAACAGCTGGAGTACTCATACATAATACAACAGACAAAAAAATCCTAGACACCTACGCTAATACGCTGCAGGCGTTACTTTTAACAGGAGGAGGGGATATTCACCCGAAATTTTATAATAAAGAAAAAGAAGCTTTGACGGGCGCATATAATATGACTCTTAATGAACTCCGTGATGAAACTGAACTCTATTTAGTAAAAGAATTTCTCAAAAGAAAAAAACCTATTTTGGGAATTTGCCGTGGTATGCAACTCATTAATGTTGCATTTGGGGGAACATTAATTCAAGATATAAAAACCGCGATTCCTCACCTCTCTGAAAAACACCTTATTCCTCCAGAAGACGGCATGTGGTATATTCCTGCACACGAAGTAATTATCGAGCCCAATACGTACCTCTTTAAAAATATCGAAGAAAAACGATTTACAGTCAATAGTGTGCATCACCAAATGGCCGATCAAATCGGTAAAAAACTTCGCGTGGCTGCTCGCAGTCCCGAAGGGGTAAATGAAGCGCTCGAATATGAGGGTGATTCATTTGTGCTTGGTGTTCAATGGCATCCCGAAAAACTTCTTGATACAAATGCGACAAAACAAATTCTTGAGTATTTTATAAATTCATGAATTCTTTTTATTTTTTTGTAGGGACAG
>CAZXWS010000048.1:0-17137 GCA_964644605.1 uncultured Gammaproteobacteria bacterium | reverse complement strand
GGGACAAGTCGCGACTTGTCTCTACAGCCAATACCAAATAGCTAATACCCGATAACAATTATTATTCATAATCCGTCACTCCTAACTCCTAACACATAACCCCTCACTTCATTCTCATCATGATAAAATATAATATGGTCGAGTATAATTCTACGCTTCCAAATAAACCTTCATTTATGAAAGGAATCGCGAGGATTTTGGATTTGTTTGGAAGCATAGACGATACAAAGAAAGAAAAAGCAGTTGAGTCCAATACACCAGAGATATTAGCTAAAGATTGGCAAGCTGTAGGGAGAGATATTATCCATGCCACAGAAGTATATGAAGATACAAAAGACACGAAAAAGAAAACCAAATAAGGAAAAGAACTTTGAGATTACACGGCAGGAAGAATTTTCCGGCCCACTCCCCCATCCTCAAATCCTTGAATACTATGACCACATAAGCCCAGGAGCTGCGGATAGAATACTGGCTATGGCTGAAAAACAGGCACTTCACCGCCAGGAACTTGAAAAAGCTATCGTGCAATCAGATATTGTAAATGAAAAAAGAGGTATGAATTATGCGTTAATTATTACGGTCTTTTTGTATGGTATGGGTGCAATTTTAATATTTAATAATAAAGAACTGCAAGGTTTAATTACTCTCGTAAGCACAAGTGCGTTCCTGGTCTACACCTTCCTCGGCCAGAAGAAAAAAGAAGAGAGTAAATAATAGATATAAGATTTATGATTTTAGAATTGGTTTGTGTAGGGGCGTATCGCGATACGCCCGTATTTGTGTAGGGAACGGTTTGCTTGTCCCTCCATAGTCCCGCCAGGGCGGGACCCCTCCTTAGAAAGGAGGGGAGAACAATGCAGCAATGAAACAATGTATCAATGTACTACTCGTAATTCGTCATTCGTAATTCATCACTGAACCAACTATCCTCTAGCATTCATGACTTGACATTTATATATGTATATATTATATTTGGCAGCTGTAAGGGTTACAACTTACCAATTGTATGAATCTATTCCAACGAAGGAAAAGAAAAGTCAATAAATTTCAGATTTTATACCAAAAACTCTCCAAATTCTTTATTTTTGTAGGCGTGGCCGCCATTGTACTGCCTGTTATTCTTAATCTTTCCATTGTCACCAAAGCCAAGGAAAATGTAGGTTTTAAGCCAGCTGAAAAGGTAAAGCCAGTATATATGGAAAATAATGCTACTTCCTCGGCCACATTAAACTTCTCTTGATTCCTATAATAATTTTGTTATAATAACTGCTGAGTTATACAAGTAAGGGTGTATGAACTTATTTAAAAAATCAGTAACTATAACCGTTTTCTTATTTCTTTTATTAGCTCTCGCACCAACTGCGCTAGGTTTTGACGCGCCTTCATTTCCATCATGTATTAATCCTCAAGGAACAATCAGAGCACAATATTACTCTGGAACTCATGGAATTGTCGGCGATAGCCGTACTTTTAACGGCAGTGATACCGTTTACACACTGAGCAATAATAATGTATATCAATGTTTTTGCCCTACGGATGGATCAGGTATACAAACAAACTGGCTAAGAGCAGATACATTTACTCAATCAGATATCCAAAACTACAAAAATAGTGGCTGGACTTATATTCCAGACGGCTCTGCATGGGGTTTAGATGGAATTCCTTATATGGCTAAAAACTATAACTATACCTGTGCCGGTGGTATTGGTGGCGGCGAATTAGGTGGTCAAGTTCTTGGTCTTGCTTCTACTGGTAATTTAGTCTTCATAGCTGAGGTTTTCAGCATAGGAATTTTTTCTTTACTGCTTTCATTTTATCTGAGAAAAATCACAAGAAAAAATTCCTAACATATGCTCTCTCGCATACTCTTAATCTTTGGCATTGGGTGTATTTTATTTGCATCTCTCCTTGTTGTCCAGAGAACTAATCCAAACCGCATTTCATTTAATGGGTATATTCCTTCAAACGAAACTAGTATTCGGTATACACAACCCACACGGTTACGCCTTAAAAATGTTGCGATAGATGTACCTGTTATTCCCGCCAAAATTCAAAATAATACCTGGCAGCTTACTGATAAAGGCATTTCATATTTAGCTACTTCTCCACTCCCGGGCCAAAGAGGTAATAGCATCATGTATGGACATAATTGGGCCAGTATATTAGGAAATCTCGATAAAACTAAAATTGGTCAAGAAATAGAGGTAGATTTTGCGAATAATACTACCAAATACTTTACAATCACCGGTATATTAGTGGTAAATCCTTCAAATACCAGCGTTTTACTACCTTCTACAGACAATCGCCTTACCTTATATACCTGTACTGGCTTTTTTGACACTAAGCGCTTAGTGATTACAGCAGTGCTTAAACCCAGTCTTCCACTGTGCCCAAAAGACCAAAAATACTGTGTGATCTAGATCACATTTGCACTTGCTAAATTGTCTATTTTAGGGTATAATACAACCTTATATATTTTTTTATAGGATAAAATGAAACAGGGCTATAGGATGACAAAAAACGAAGATAAATCTCCAGTTCTGTCTATTGTCGTGCCTGTTTTGAACGAAGAAAAAAATATTGATCCACTTATTCAGCGAATTTTCGGCTCTTTGGCTGTAATTAATGCTTACTATGAGATAATTTTTGTAGATGATAACTCTCAGGATAATACTGTCAAGATAATAAAATCCTATATGGATAGATATCCCATAACAGTGTATGCGAAAACCGGACAAAAAGGAAAAGCGCAATCCTTACTGGAAGGTTTTAAACACGCGAAAGGTTCACTTATCTGCATGATTGATGCTGACCTACAATATCCGCCTGAAATAATTCCGAAAATGATTCGTGAGATTGAGAATGGAGCAGACATTGTCGTGGCTGATAGAGCCTCCCACAATGAAACTTTAATGAGAAAATTTACCAGTCGTTCATTTAGATTTATATTCGGAAAATTACTTCATGGACTCGATTGTGATGTGCAATCTGGTCTTAAAGTGTTTAAAAAAGAAATTATTGAACGAATTACTATTGATCCTGCTCCATGGACTTTCGATTTAGAGTTTCTCACAAAAGCAAGAGCCGGCGGTTACAAAATCAAAAGCGTCCCAATTACTTTTGAAAAAAGAGCAGCAGGAGAAACAAAAGTAAATATATTTTCAACATCCGCGCAAATCGGCTGGGAAGCACTCAAACTCAAACTAAAGCCTTCCCCTGTTATACCGCTTCATCCAGATCGTGAGAAAAAAGTGGGAAAGGGATTTCATTTTAAAGGTGTTGAGTTTGTCCATCACTCTGACTTGCCTATCCATGAAAGTGCTATTCATACATTTCACACTGAACAACTTTTTGTTTTATTCGGGATAGCGTGTTACATCATTGCTGCATTTTTGTATAACTGGATCTATGCACTGATTACAATCTTTGCGTTCCTTACTATTCTTTATTTCATTGATCTTTTATTTAATCTCACGCTTATTTTACGCAGTTTCGTTAAGGAGCCTGAATTGATTATTACCCCAGAAGAAATAAAATCAATTGCAGATAAAGATTGGCCATCTTATACCATATTTTGTCCTTTATATCGCGAATGGGAAGTTGTGCCCCAATTCGTGAAGGCCATAAGCGCACTTGATTACCCAAAAAATAAGTTACAAGTACAGCTTTTGCTTGAAGAGGACGATCTCGAGACTCGACACCATGTAGCTGCAATGAAACTGCCCTCATATTTCGAAGTTATCGTTGTCCCCCACTCGCTTCCAAAGACAAAACCGAAAGCTTGTAATTATGGACTCCGATTTGCTACCGGTGACTATGCTGTCATATATGACGCGGAAGATATGCCCGATCCCTTACAGTTGAAAAAAGCAGTGCTTGCATTTAAAAAATCAGATGAAAAAACCGTCTGTATTCAAGCTAAATTAAATTACTATAATCCTAGCCAAAACTTACTTACAAGGCTTTTTACCACTGAATATTCGCTATGGTTTGATCTCATTCTTACTGGCTTACAGTCACTACACGCACCTATTCCTTTGGGCGGAACCTCTAATCATTTTAAAACAGATCATTTAAAAGATCTAAAAGGCTGGGATTCATTCAACGTCACTGAGGACTGTGATCTGGGAATGCGCATGGTTAAGCACGGTTTTAAAACTGCTATTGTCGACTCCACTACTATGGAAGAAGCAAATAGTGATTTTAAAAACTGGTTGAATCAGCGCACACGCTGGATAAAAGGATATATGCAGACTTACTTGGTGCATATGCGTCGTCCTTCTGAGTTTAAAAACACGCGCCAGGAACCTCATTTACTTGCGTTTCAGATCATCGTAGGTGGAAAAATACTTTCCATGTTTATCAATCCATTTATGTGGATTACAACTATTCTCTACTTTACACTGCGTCCAATAGTAGGTCCCACTATTGAACAATTATTCCCTGGTCCTGTTTTATACATGGGCGTTTTCTGTTTAATTGCTGGCAACTTTTTATATCTGTACTACTACATGATCGGTTGCGCCAAACGCGAACAGTATGACCTCATAAAATATGTATTCCTTGTCCCGCTTTACTGGATAGCCATGAGTATAGCTGCATGGAAAGCTGTATACCAACTCTTTAGAAAACCTCATTTTTGGCCAAAAACCATTCATGGCTTGCATTTACAAAAACAAAAAATTCCAAAAACAACATTTGTCAAAGCTCCTGTACCAGTACAATCGCTCGTGCCTAAAAAGTCAGCAGTGCCCAATTTACGATTCAATCCATTATTGATTCCGTATTATATTGGCGCTCCAATTCTGTGGTCAATATATTTCATCGCGAGACAATTTACAAAAAGTTTGAACATAGTTAAGTTACTTCATCAGAAATTAGATGAGAATAAAACATGGAATGTACAAGTACTTTCATCAGCATCTATATTACTGAGCGCAATGATGCTTGCGAATTTGCTTAACTTTTTATTTAATGCATATCTCGGACGGGTGCTTGATTTTGATGATTTTGGTTTAATGACATTTTTAAATACACTCTTAACCGTAAGTGGCATTTTTACAAGCGCGCTATCGGGTACGATTAACCACAGAACAGCATATATAAATTCTCGCTTCAAAGATCAGTCGCACACTGTCTTTTTTCAATGGGTTTTAAAACGCTCCGTTATTTTTATTGCATTATTTTCAATTCTATGGATTGTGTTAGCCCCAATTACAGCTCATTTCTTCCGCATTGTAGATCCGATTCCGGTTATGCTATTTACTCCTGTAATTACACTGGGTATTTTTACAGCAATCGGAAGAGGATTCTTACAGGGAAGTTTCTCATTTGTCACAATGGGAATCCTGATCATTTCTGAAGCAGTTCTAAAATTTGTATTAGCATTTATTCTTATTCAACTACATCTCAATGAATATGCCTACCTTCCCATAACCTCAACCATACTACTATCATCACTGCTTTATTTCTTTTTTGTCCGAAAAAATATTTTTTCAAAAGCATCAACAGAACATAGCTCTATTTTCAGATTCCCAAAACGATTTTTTATATCGAACACAGTCGCCGGTATCTCCAGCACGATGTTCCTAACACTTGATGTTTTACTCGCGAAACATTATTTAACTCCAAAAGCAGCAGGTGAGTACGCGTTTTTGTCGCTTGCGGGAAAGATGGTCTTTTTCTTCGGTTCCATGTTAAGCACTTTTATATTTCCTTTTATCGGTCGTGATGAAGGTGCGCGACAAGACAGTAATAAAACATTTAATCGTCTACTCTTAGGCACTGCTCTTATGACTACTTTTATTTATATTTTTGTCGGCCCGCTCGGATCATTCACATTACCTATCTTATTTGGAGCTAAGACAACATTTATTCTTCCTTTTTTGAATAGTTATGCTCTGGCCATAACGCTATTCACGATTAGTAATGTGTACTTAAATTATCACATTGCACGTCATAACCATTATTTCTCTGTGCTTTCTATAATCCTCAGCACATTTATGGGCATCGGCATTGTTTTATCTCATGAAAATATACAAGAGATCGTCGAAATAATACTAATCGTCAGTGTGCTGCGTGTTCTGGTATTTATGCTTGCGCACAAATTTAACGATAAGTTGAAATTTGTATGGAGCAATATTGAGGACTTTTTTGGTTTATTTAATATCGCATCTAAATATGAGTCACAGCAAACTGTTGCTAAGAAAATACTTATATTTAACTGGCGGGATACTCGCCATAAATTTGCCGGTGGAGCTGAAGTTTATATCCATGAACTCGCAAAGCGCTGGGTAAAAGCGGGCCACAAAGTAACAGTGTTCTGCGGGAATGACGGCCACTCCCCGCGGTATGAAACCATCGATGGTGTAGAGGTTGTCCGACGCGGAGGTTTTTATTTTGTATACGTATGGGCGTTTCTTTATTACGTGCTTAAATTTAGAGACAAGTATGACATTGTGATCGATTGTGAAAATGGTATCCCATTCTTTACACCGCTATATGTACAGAAAAAGAAATATCTGGTGATTCATCATATTCATCAAGATGTATTTAGAAAAAGCCTGAGCCCACTCTTATCGATGATCGCCACAACTCTTGAAATGAAAATAATGCCGCTTGTATATAGAAAAATACCAGTAATCACTGTGTCTCCTTCTTCTAAACATGAAATTATGAACTGGAAAATATCAAAAAAAGAACCGGTCATAATTTATAACGGAGTCGATTTAAAACGCTATAAACCCGCAAAAAAAAGTGAAATACCTATGGTTTTATATTTAGGCAGATTGCAACAGTACAAGAGCTTGCATGTCCTTATCGAAGCTGCAAAAAAAATCCTCGAACATGTACCAAAAGCCGAATTTGTCATAGCTGGTGACGGTGAAGACAAACATAATTTGCAGGCACTTGTCAAAAGTCTTAAGCTAGAAGCCAAAATTACTTTTTTGGGTAAAGTAACTGAATAAGAAAAAATAAATCTTTATCAACGCGCCTGGGTCTTCGTAAATCCTTCGTTTATGGAAGGCTGGGGTATAACAACCATCGAAGCCAACGCGTGCGGCACTCCTGTAGTCGCTTCCCGTGTTTCCGGACTCAAAGACTCTGTCAAAAATCCTCACACCGGATACCTTGTTGATTATGGTGATGTCGATGCTTTCGCTGACAAAATAGCCAAACTGCTCACTAATAAGACAGTCCGTTCCTCAATGTCCGAGGAAGCAGAAAACTGGGCAAAAAAATTTGACTGGAATATTAGTGCAAATAAAAGTTTAGAAATAATTAATGGATAATTTACAATTATTACCAGTTCCTAGCTCACTAAAACTTGTATTGGGTAGTATTTTGTTATTGATTAATAAAACAAAAAGCCAGTATTCTCTACCTGAAACATTTGAAGGGTACACACTGGTTAAAGAAATTAAAAAAGAAGACCACATACCAAATGCTGGGATTGGCGTTTACTTAAAAAACGATAAAAAATATTTACTTAAATTTTGGAAAGGTAATTATAAAGATCTTAACTACTATTATTTAGTAAATGAATACAACAACTCAATATTATTATCACAGCTACTGCCAGAAAATTCTAATATTAAAATACCCAACATAAAAGAATTCATACGGGACCGGAATGTCTATTGTGTTGTATTCGAATACATTGAAGGAATACCAGGTAAAGATTTACCTGCCGATGAACAGGCAAAAACCATAGAATCAATTATAAATATTATGAATTCTATTTCAATTAATAAGGAAGGAAGTAAAAGTATTCCAAAACGACCTCTAAGTCAATATATAATCAATTTATTTATTTTTGGATTTCTTCTATGTTTAAAATGTCCTTCAAGAATAACACTTGTTATAAAAACAATATACATCTGTTTCACACTTTTTCCTTACTTAAACACTCACGTTTTATATTTAGCTCACCGTGATCTCACACCTTCTAATTTTATTATTTCAGAGGATAAAATTTATTTACTAGATTGTGAAAATATTGCTTTTACATTATATGGTTATGATATAAGTTATATTTCTGTATTACTAGACTCCACATATTTATCTCAGCATTTAGCGCAAAGTAAACATGATAAGCAGAATTTATTTTTACAGTTATATATTGCATTACATCACGCCATAGGTTCAGGTAATTTTTTTGAAATTGAAGAATCAAATATTAAATTTCTAGAAAAAAAATTATATGTCTAAACATAAAAAAACTGTTACCATAGGCATACCAGCTCATAATGAAGCAGGCAATATAGCTCGATCAATCGAAAGTATCTTGAGTCAATCTGAAATAAATTTTAGAATCGATAAAATTATTATATCTTGTGATGGAAGCACTGATAATACAGCAGAAATTGTGAGAGAAATCGCTGCAAAAAATAAAAAAGTCTACTTAATTGATGACGGGCAGAGGCTTGGACAAGGTCGCAGACTCAATCAACTTTTAAAGCTTAATACTAGCGACATATTTGTTACAGTAGATGCGGACACTTTTATAAAAGATAAAAAATGTTTCTTCTATATTGCTGAAGCATTCAATGATAAAGAAATCGGCTTAGTAGGCGGAGGAGATACTCCGCTTCCTGGCAAAACCTTTGCAGAAAAAGTAGCCGTAAGCGCCATAAATTTATGGCTATACACAAGGCAAAATATTAATAACGGTGACTCTGTACACAATAGTCATGGTTGTATTTTAGCCTTCAACAAACAGTACGCCCAGACTGTTGAGATTCCTACCGATATTATTGGGAACGATGAATTTTTATACTTTGATGCAATTTCAAAAAAGTTTAAATTTAAATTCGTTCCTGAAGCTGTTGTGTATTATCGCGCTCCCACTACATTTAGCGATTATTTCAGACAATCAAGCCGCTTCTTAAACACGCAAAAATTAATCGAGAATCATTTCGGTGCATGGGTTAATACTTACTATGTAGTTCCTTTATCAAATAAAGTACAAGGATTAATTAAGGGTTTATTAAAGGATCACGTTTATTTTGTAATGGCTATTGCAGCGCAGATATGGATCAGAATTGCAAAAAATATGTTACACGAGGACTATACAAATGGAACTTGGGAATCAATTAAAAGTACTAAGAGTCAAATAAAAATATAATGAAATCAATTCCTCAAATCACAATCGGTATACCAGCATACAATGAAGGACAAAATTTGATTTATCTTCTGCATGATATTCAAAAACAAAAACAGACAGATTGGGTTCTAGATAACATCATTGTCGCCCTCGATGGCTCCAACGACAATAGCGCTCAGCTGCTCTCTGAACAGCATATAAAAGATTTGGTTGTATTAGATGATTCTAACAGAAAAGGGAAAGCGCAGAGATTGAATGAAATTATTGAAAAATCGGAGAGTGATATTTTAGTACTTCTTGATGCAGATACAAAAATTATTGATCCTTCGTTCATTTCCAAATTAGTTTACCCACTAATTAATGAAAAAGTTGATTTATCATCACCAGCACTTATACCAATCAAAGCAAAAACTTTTGTCGAAAAAACTCTTGAATGTAGTATGTCGATGAAAAACTATATTTTCGACACGTATAAGAATGGTGATAATGTATTTACATGCCATGGACCTGCCAGGGCATTTAGCAAAAAACTATATATAAATTTGCGCTTCCCGCTAAGTACAGGTGATGACGCATATTCTTATATGTTTTGTAAAAAAAATAAATATTCTTACAAGTATGTATCAGACACCGCAATTTATTTCCGTGGAACAACCACCATTAAGGAGCATACTAGTCAAAGTTTACGTTTTTTTGACTCTATAAAACAAATGTCAAAAATTTTTGGCATCAAATTTGTTGTCCAAAACTACTACTTACCAATTAATTTAATTTTGAAATCAGTAATCATTAATTTATTAAAAAGTCCTATTTACATGACCGCCTATATTCCTCTTGTCATATTTACTTTTTCGAAGTCACTTATGATTAAACGAAATATAAAACCTAATTTGTGGATGACAGCTAAAAGTTCAAAAACGCTCAGATAATATGAATTACACTCTAAAACAAAAAACCGCCATTACATTGAGATGCATCGTGTATTTTATATTGGGTATCCTCGATCAAAAAGTGTTTAAAAAGGAGTTACCACATATAATTTTGTGTTATCACAGTATTAATGAAGATAAATGGAGATTTAGTGAAAGTATAAGCGAATTTAAAAAACAAATTGAATACCTACAGACTAGATATAAATTCATTACTCCGCACGATCTCGTCGATCACGTAACAGGAGTGAAAAAACTTACAAAACCTTCAGTGCTGTTAACTTTTGACGATGGCTATCAAAATCTACTTTCAATAAAATATTATTTAAAAGAAAAAGGGATCAAGCCACTTTTTTTTATTTTATCTCAACCCTATAATGCAAATAGACAAGAATTACATAACGATTTACCTCTACTCTCTGAAAACGAAGTTCAAGAACTCAAAAAGGATGGTTGGACTATCGGATGTCACAGCGCCACCCACGCTGATTTCTATAACCTAAGTGACAATCAAATAGTACGAGAAGTAATTAATTCGAAAACTGAAATTGAGTCGCTTTATAAAACTAAAGTTGATTACTTTGCCTACCCAAAAGGTGCATATAACGATAAAATTTTAGATGCAGTAAAACAAGCAGGTTACAAGCTTTGTTTCAGTATGGATAGTGATTTTATTACTCAAAAAACGGATGTACGAGTGTTGCCCCGAACTGGTGTAGATCGTACTCATAAATTTACTGAATTTAAATATATGTTGACTGCTTCATCAATTATTATGCGAAAATTATTAATGAAAACTTTTTTAGGTAAGCTAATATGAAAAAAATATTGATAATGCTATTTTTTCTAATAAGCATAATAATATACGCCCTAGTATTACGCGGAGTAAGTGGCAATGTGGTGGGAGAATCTATACGTGGTACTTTAGATACTGCAACCAAACCTTTTGAATTATCACCTGAAAGAGGGAGGTTTTTACTTACCTACTCACTCGCTGAAAATAAATCTTTTGCTTTGTCAGAAAAACTCGCGGAAGCCGCAGACCCTGATGTCGGGTATTACAAGGGAAAATACTTTGTTTACTTTGGACCAGGGATTTCAATTCTTGCATTGCCTTTTTACTATATAGGCAAAATTTATGGACTAAACCAAGTAGGCGCGTACAGTGTTATCGCTTTATTTGCTTGGCTGAATGGCATACTGCTCTACTATATTTCGCGTAAAATACTAGGATTTAAAGTATGGACATCTCTCTTGAGTTCTCTCATATTTGCATTCGGTTCAGTGTCATTGAGTTATTCAAACACAATGTACCAGCATCATGTTTCAACATTTTTAATACTCAGTTCCTTTATTGCGGTGTGGTACTACAAAAAGAAATCTAAATTTAGCGTAATTGGAGCATTGTACGTGTGGTTTGCCTTTGGTGCAGGTTTATTTATAGATTACCCGAATGCTGTACTTATGTTACCGGTAATGATTTATTTTTTCATTGTATCTTTTAATGTTATTCCTAAATTAGATAAACTAAAAATAAGTTGGAGACTATCATTTCTCATAAGCTTTATCGTATTCATTCTGTTAATAGCATTACATGGATTCTATAACTATACGAACTTCGGTGACTGGAAGAGAGTTAGTGGAAGTCTTATTGGCGCAAAAATAGCAAAAGATATTCAAAAACAAAACAGGGAAACTAGTGATCAAAAAATATCTGATGTTGCGAACCAAAAAGTAGTCACGGGTTTTTTTAAGGAAGAAAAAATCCCAATGGGTTTTAGCATTCTAACACTCGCGATCGATAAAGGAATATTTATTTTTTCACCAATTTTTATATTAGCGTTACTTGGTATTTACTTCTCAATTACAAAGCCATCATTATTCATGAGTGCGCTCCTTGGGACAGCTGGCATAAACTTGCTCTTTTATAGCAGCTGGGGTGATCCGTGGGGAGGTTGGGCTTTTGGTCCACGTTATTTGATACCTGCCATGGCTGTCCTTTCATTGTTCATTTCCTACTTTCTCAATAACACAAAATGGGGATTTGTTGCAAAAATTACAACGTTCATATTATTTATTCCTTCAGCAGCAATAGCCCTTGTTGGTGCTCTTACTACCAATCAAGTTCCACCCAAAATCGAAGCAGACTTCTTAAAAATGAAGTACAACTTTCTTTTGAATTTTGACTATCTGTTTAATAACCGCAGCAGTAGTTATATATATAACACATTTGTCTCATCGTATTACTCGCTCTATCAATTTTATGTTGTTATTTTGTGTGTAGTAATAATAATGGCAGCCTTTATTTTATTTGTGTTACCTGTTTTTGATAACAATGAACATTAATATAAATATTCCAATTTCGCTACTGCAACGCATCGAAAAAAAGGTATCGCAAGCGATGTCAGTAAAAACAGTAATCGTGATGGCGATTCTGTTGGGGATAGCCGCTACGGCGTATGCATTTTCAAAAGATGTGATTGTGGCATATGGTGATGCAGAGTCACATTTGAACATTGCAAAACGTGTGGTGCAGAGCTTGACACCAGGAGCGGCTCAGTTGGGAGGTATCTGGTTACCATTACCACATGTGTTAATGATCCCGTTTGTGTGGATAGATCCTCTATGGCGAAGCGGACTTGCAGGCTCGATCGTTTCCGGCATTGCCTTTGTTATCAGCTGTGCTTATTTATATAAAACTACTTATATTATCACCAAAAATAAATATGCTTCATTTTTCAGTTTTACTATCTTTGCTTTAAATCCAAACATTTTATATCTACAAGCAACACCAATGACCGAGCTTGTGCTCATTATGTTTTTTATTTTATCGAGTTATTACTTTATTCGTTACATACAAGCGCCAACCAATACTCTTGCACTTATACTTGCTGCGTTTTTTGGCTTTTGTGCTACTTTATCTCGGTATGATGGCTGGTTCTTAGTACTCTTTGAAGCTGCTGTGATTATCCTTATGTATATTTTCAAAAAAAAGAAATGGAAAGAAATGGAAGGTAAGTTAATTCTTTTCGCAACACTCGCCTTTTTTGGAATTGCTCTGTGGATGATATGGGATCTTTTAATTTTAGGCGATCCATTTTACTTTACAAACAGTCAGTTCTCAGCTAAATCGCAGCAGCAAAACTGGCTTAAAAAAGGAGAACTTCCAGCGTACCATAACTTTTTCATGTCATTTGCGTATTATTTTGTGACAGCTATGAGTAACACTGGAATATTTTCTATGCTCATGGCACTTGTGGGACTAGTTTACTTTATTTTTGACAAAGAAAATAAAAAACGTTTTTATATAGCCATTATTTTATTAGTGCCTTTTATTTTTTATGTAGTCACATTGTTTGTGGGGCAATCAGTAATTTTTATTCCTCATTTAACACCTGTAGGATTTGAGTGGCGATTATTTAATGTACGGTATGGCGCAATGATGGTGCCAATTGCCGCTTTCTTCGTGGGTTATCTTTTTTATAAAAAGAACTGGGCATTACGCGCACTTATTATTTGTCTATTTTTAAGCCAATTTGCCATGTACTTTGTAGGATACTCGAAAGTAATTACGTTTGCTGATGGTGTCGAAGGATTATCTCAAGCAAAACGGCCAGATGCAGAACAATGGATGGCCAAACATTATGATGGTGGCTTGGTATTACTGGACGATTACACAAGAACCATGAGCATCTTGCGAAGTAATATCCCTATGCAAAACGTAATATACATCGGAAACAAACCTTACTGGGAGGAATCGTTTTATCAACCGGAAAAATATGCGCGCTGGATAGTGACACAAAAAGACGATGCAGTGTGGAAAAATATATTTAATAATAAAATCATTGAAGGCAGGTTATATAAATACTTTAATAAAGTATATACGTCACCGGAGATTCTTATATTTAGAAGAATTGAATAATTTGTATAAACACAGTCATATAAGTCTTATAAGACATATAAGTCCTATACATCCATGAAAAAAAATATATTAATTGTTTCCATGCTTTTTTTTGCCGCAGCGCATTCCACACAAGCCGCTACACGTTTCTTTGATGTTCAATCAATTGACACCATGAAACTATCGCGTGATGTGGCTCGCGAAAAAATAAAAGACCCATCCTACGATACTGACATCGATACTCAACTCCGCAACATTGCTGATGTTGGGGCTACTCACGTGGCACTCGGGACTCCTTACGATGAAGAATTTATTCCATTTCTAAAACGCTGGGTAAAACTTGCGCGTAAAAATAATTTGCATATATGGTTTCGCGGAAATTTTGCCGGTTGGGAAGGATGGTTTGATTATGGGAAAATATCACCGGCTCAACATACTGCTGCTTTACAAAACTTTATTCTCAAGCATCCTGATCTCTTTGAAGATGGCGATATCTTTACTTCATGCCCTGAATGTGAAAATGGCGGAAATGGTGACCCACGACAAACGGGTGATGTAAACGGCTTTCGTAACTTCATAATTACTGAGAACTCGATAGCACAAAACGCATTTAAAACACTGAATAAACAAATAACAACAGGTTATTACTCGATGAATGGAGATGTAGCACGGTTAATAATGGATAAAAATACAACCAAAGCAATTAGAGGGACTATGACGATTGATCATTATGTCGCTTCGCAGGAAAAACTCGCACAGGATATTACTGATATGGCCCGCGACAGCGGCGGGAGCATTGTACTGGGCGAATTTGGCGCGCCTATTCCCGACATACACGGGGATTTGAACGAAAATCAGCAAGCTAAATGGATTGAAACTGCTCTTGAAAAAGTACTCGAAACAGGCAAAGTGAAGGTTGTAAACTACTGGACGAATAAAGATAGCAGCACAGGACTATGGAACGACGATAACTCTCCACGTAAAGTAGTGGAGGTTATCAAAAAATATTACAAACCGTTTGTACTCACAGGCGTTGTGACTGATGACCAGGGAAAACCGCAAGCTGATGTCGAAGTAAAAACAAAATTTACAGACACAAAAACAGATGAAAAAGGTTGGTATGAAATACCCACACTTGATACAACATCAGTAACATTTTTAAAAAGCGGTTTTATTGGAGAAAATATCTCAGTTACATTAACTCAGAATGAGCAAAGAAATATTGTGTTAAAAAAAATAAGCATGCCAAAATCCCTGCAAGGTTTATTCGACATAATCATCAGCTTCATAAAAATGTATATAAGAATATAAAATAGTATTCACGGAACAATATATGTAGGGACAGGTCGTGACCTGTCCATATGTTGTAACAGAATTTCAAAATCTAAAATTCAAATATCAAATAAAATCCCAAATCTAAAGTTTAAATATTTATTTGGATTTAGAAATTGATTTAAAATTTGAAATTTAAAATTGAAAATTTATTGAATATGGACAGGTCACGACCTGTCCCTACTACTTATTTTTATAGCGCAGTTATATTGAGGACAGGCTCTGGATGATTACCTGAAGGATCTGTGTGACCATTATTTACTGTTTCTGCAATGCTTTTTAATCCATCCCGCACCTGAGTCCAGGTGGCAAGTGGATGTGACTCAAGATATAAAGCAGCGGATGCAGTAACATGTGGTGTCGCCATACTGGTACCGCTCAACGTTGCATACCCGCCTGACTTATATGTAGAAAGAATGGATACTCCAGGTGCAGCTATATCTACTACTGAACCATAGTTGCTAAATGAAGCAAATGTATCATCTGGACCATAAGAAGTAGTTGGCCCTGTTCCACCTGCTTTTCCATCCGAATCAGCCAAAGCAGACACTGTAATCACCGCATCATCGTAAGCGGCGGGAACTGTGTTTGCAGCGTTGGCACTTCCATTTCCAGCTGCGACAACATAGGTAACTCCCGCGTCACGTGACTTACAAATTGCTTTATGTAAAGCATCACCATTTGTATTCCCACAGTTATTATCGCTTGTTCCAGTGCCTCCCAGACTCATATTTGCTACTTTTATATTATATTTACTTGCATTCGCAGTAACCCAATCAATCCCGCAGATAATTGATGACCACGTACCACTACCTTGCGAGTTTAGTACTTTTACAGAAAATAATCTCACATCAGGTGCAACACCGATAACACCTTGTCCATTATTGATGGCAGCGATTGTGCCAGCGACATGAGAACCATGTCCGTTATCATCATGAGCTGTTTTTTTTGGAATACAACTTTTATTTGCGGCCGCTATATTTGCCGCTAGATCGGGGTGGGTTAAATCAATACCAGTATCAAGTACTGCGACACCGATAGCTGCTCCCCCATCCCCACTTGCAGGATTGCCGATACGTAGTACTCCGCTTGGTGTGGATTGACTTTGTGCTGTAACAACTTTTTCAACCTTCCCAAATATATTTACTTCTTTATCTTCTGAAAGAAACGCAACACGCGGATCTTTTTTCAGTGAGCTTAAATCTTTATTTTTTACATGTGCAGAAAAACCTTTCATGACCCGTTCATAGGTATGATCATATGTAATGCCGTGATGTTTGGCCATTTCATCAGCAACTTTTGTTGAGTCTTCGCCATCTTTTAAAACAACGATATAATCTTTTACTTCATTATCATTTTTTGCTTTTTCTGTTTCTCGTGCATTTATAGTGAATGGCTGTGCTATAGGCACCATGAATACTATGACAAGCAGCGCATGTACAAAAACGCTTTGAATTTTTTTGTGCATAAATTAAAAAATAACAACCACAAATTTTTTTGTCAATGAATTTACGCATTTTCCATACATTTCTCAAATATTTTTTGAACAAAAATAATTGAATTCATTCATGTATGTTTAGGGACAGGTCTAGACCTGTCCATATTTACTATATTAAATCCAAATATCCAAATCCAATCCAGAGTACTCGGGACTATGGAGAGATAAGCAAACCGTTCCCTACATTTATAATTACCACCCCCCCGCCTGCAAAATCGGCGGGACCCCTCCTTAGAAAGGAGGGGAGAACAATGCAGCAATGCAATAATGAATCAATTTCCTACTTGTAATTTGTAACTCCTAACTCTTAACTCATATCACTTGAACTAAGTGTTTTTTTTATTTAATATGTTAATCATGTCCCCGTCACT
>CAZXWS010000047.1:0-3103 GCA_964644605.1 uncultured Gammaproteobacteria bacterium | reverse complement strand
TGGTGGAAGGGACGAAGTGATGCGTGCAGTAAATAAATATCTCAACGATGCAGGTAAGACAGATCATATAACTGAAGAAATTTTCGAGAAATATTTAGATACAGCTCCCTTACCACATCCTAATCCTGATTTAGTAATCCGCACCAGTGGGGAGTATCGTACATCAGGATTAATGATATGGCAAGCATCGTATGCAGAATACATTTTTCTCAAAGAATATTTTCCGGATTTCACACCAGAATTATTAGAAAAGTGCATACATGAGTATGCGGAACGACAACGCCGCTTTGGCAGTTAATCTCTGCTATAATTTTTAGCATGTTCTCTCCGAACTTTACGATAACAAATAAAATCCTCATTAATATAGCCAAAATTGAGGCGGCAGAAGAAGTAATAAAACATTCTCCACTACTGCCGTTATGGGAAAAACAATTTAAAGAAGAAGCTATTGTGAGGCAGGTACATCACGGCACTCATGTTGAAGGAAATATGTTGCACTTTACTGAGGCGAAAGATGTTCTTTTGGGAAAAGAAATTATTGGCCGTCCGAGGGATATCCAGGAAATTATTAACTATCGAAAAGTAATAGAACTTATAGATGAAGAAGCAAATAAAAAAATTGAAAAAATTACTGAACTGTTGATTAAAAAAATCCATAGGATTATCGTGAATAAAATACTACCAGACGAAGAAGCAGGAGAGTATCGTTTGAAGCAAGTTATTATTCGTAATTCACAAACAGGCGAAGTAACATTTCGACCTCCCCCTCCAATAGAAGTTCCGTTTTTAATGCGTGAATTTTTTTATTGGTTGAATAAAGACGATAAAGATCTACTACATCCGATATTAAAGGCGGGTATTGCTCATCATGAAATGGTGCGAATCCATCCATTTATTGATGGCAATGGAAGGATCGCTCGTGCTGTGGCAACATTGCTTTTGTTTTTAGGCGGCTATGACATTCGGCGATTTTTTTCGTTAGAGGAGTTCTATGACAAAGATGCCGTAAGTTATTATGAAAATTTACAAAAAGCTTCTGCAGGTGATCTTACATCATGGCTTTAGTATTTTACATTGGGGGCATCAATTGAATTTGAAAAAATAAAGGAAAAAATTTTAAAAGTTTCAAAAGATGTAAAACTTAAGGAACGCTTTGGAGGCCAGCAAATTTATTTAACTGAACGGCAAATCAAAATCATCGAATATCTGCAGGAAATAGGCTTTTTGCAAAATCAATCGTTCCCCGCAATTTTTCCTGATATTTCAGAAGATAGTGTTTTAAGGGATCTTCAAGATTTATTCAAAAAGGGACTTATTAAAAAAATCGGTAGCACAAAAGGAGCGCGCTATGTGTTGACCTAATTAGGTCGATATAAACGTCAAACGGGATACGTTTTCGCGGCTCGTATAGTTGGATGTTAGACATAATACGTTGACCGATACTAGCTGCGAAAACTGTAGACGTTATCCTTTAAACGCAAACAAATATGAAATTTAAAGAATTATCACAATACTTCGAGAAAATAGAACACACGTCTTCACGATTGGAGATTACAGAGCATTTGGCAGTTTTATTTAAAAATCTAAGTGAGTCAGAAATAGATAAGACTACATATTTATTACAAGGAAGACTTACTCCGCTTTATAAACGACTAGATTTCGGAGTTGCTGAGAAAATGGTTATAAAAAGTGCTATAAACGCATTGCAAATTGATAGAACTGCTTTTTTGCATCAGAATCAAACAATCGGAGATATCGGAAAGACAATAGAGTATTTTAAAAAGACTCATGAAAATTTGTTGCAGTATGAAAAGGGATTATCAGTACTTGAAGTATATAACATGCTGCTGGCAATAGCGCAAGCAAATGGTACTGGTTCGCAAGAAATTAAGTTACAACGAATCGCTGAGTTGATACAACGGCTTGATCCACTTTCTACTCGCTATATATCGCGTATTGTGACAGGTGTTATGCGTTTGGGGTTCTCCGATATGACTGTACTTGATGCTTTTTCATGGATGCTTCAGGGAAACAAGGATTTACGTTCAGCAATAGAAAAGGTATATCATGTGCGTCCAGATTTAGGCTTTATTGGAAAAATATTGAAATTAGATGGTATTTCTGGTTTATCACACATTAAACCAGAAATTTTCATTCCTATAATTATGATGCGAGCAGAAAGAGCGTCTTCTGGCCTGGAAATTATAGAAAAGGTTGGGACAAGTAGTGTAGAGCCTAAATATGACGGCTTTCGTTTGCAAGTACACTTTCAAAAAAAAGACAAAGTGGTAGTACGTTTGTATTCTCGCAATTTAGATGAAGTGACCTATATGTATCCTGATATTGTAGAAGGAGTAATTAAAGAATTGAAAGTAAAGGAAGCTATTATCGAAGGTGAAGCCATCGGTTTCAATCCGCAAACTGGCGATTTTTTACCGTTTCAGCAAACAGTACAGCGCAAACGAAAATATGGAATATCAGAAAAAGTTTCAGAAATTCCCCTTAAATTGTTTGCCTTTGAGCTGTTATATGTAGATGGAAAAAATTTTATCGCTGAGCCATTTATTGAAAGAAGACGTATGCTAGAGAAAATTATACATCGCTCAGGTGATATATTTACCGATACCTTACTTATTTCGCCGGAAAAAATTGTTGATACAGCCAAACAGCTAGAACTTCAGTTCGATGAAGCAGTATCTAAAGGGTTGGAAGGAATTATGTCTAAAAAGTTGGATGGTGTATATCAAGCAGGAGCACGCGGATGGAATTGGATAAAATTTAAGCGAAGCTATTCGTCAAAGATAGATGACACAATAGATTGTGTGGTTATGGGATATGATTTTGGAAGAGGTAAAAGGGCTGGTTTTGGTATAGGTGCATTTTTGGTGGGAATTTATGATGAGAAAAATGATCAATTTGTTACGGTAGCTAAAATCGGTACTGGGCTTACCGATACAGAATGGAGGGAATTAAAAGAACGTGCAGATCATTATATATCTGACAAAAAACCTGCTTTGTATGAAGTAGATAAAATGATGGAGGTTGATAAGTGGGTAAAGCCGGAAATAGTAGTTGAGATCAAAGCAGATGAAATTACTAAATC
>CAZXWS010000046.1:0-6828 GCA_964644605.1 uncultured Gammaproteobacteria bacterium | reverse complement strand
TAATCTTTTTCTATATTATGGTAAATAAACCGGTTACATTTTTATTAGTCATAATTGCTTTTGTTATTTCTGCTGTGGGCTCTTATTTTTATTTTGGTCAAGGAGCAGTACACTATCTATCAGCAGTCAAGTATCAAGCACCGGTAGGGAATAATGCTTCCAGTGACACCCCAGTAGATACAGGTGAGCCTAAAACTGAAGAATGTCCGATAAATGGTGCTATGTATGGGAAGTCACAAAAAGAAAAATGGAAAAAGCGAAGACCGCTTGGGATAATGATTGAAAATCATAAAGAAGCTCGACCTCAGTCTGGTATTTCATCGGCGGATGTCGTATATGAAGCTGTTGCTGAAGGTGGAATTACACGCACACTAGACATTTTTTATTGTCAAGATGCTCCTTATGTTGGTCCTGTAAGGTCGGCGAGAATGCATTTTATGAAAATGCTTCGTGAGTATGGTAATTATCCATTATATGCTCATGTAGGTGGTGCGAACTGTGATGAAGAAACAGGGTCAGGTTGCAAAAATGGGGCTAAGGCTGATGCTTTAGGGACAATTAATAAACTAGGATGGGCTGGTTATAACGATATGAACCAGTTTAGTGTACCGTTTCCGGTCTATTACAGAGATCCCGATAGATTGCCTAATCGTGCGACAGAACATACTGTATATTCTTCAACTCAAAAGTTATGGACCTATGCAGCGCAGAAAAGAAATTTAACAAATGTAGATAGTAAAGGGGTCTCGTGGGATACAACTTTTACACCATGGAAATTTCAGGATGATGCCGCATCCTCAAGTCGCGGTACGGTAAACACTATTCAATTCGGATTTTGGGATCAATCTACTAGTGATTTTGGTGTACAGTGGCAGTACGATACTGCTTCGAATAGCTATAAAAGAACTAACGGAGGAGAGCCACATCTTGATAAAAATACCGGCAAACAGTTAACCGCAAAAAATGTAGCAATTATTTTTGCTGATGAGTCGCCGGCAAATGATGGCTATGAAGGAGGACATATACTCTATGATTTGGCAGGATCTGGTAAAGCGTTGGTGTTTCAAAACGGAGCAGCAATCAAAGCTACTTGGAATAAAAAAAATGAAGAATCTCGTACTCGTTTCTTAGACGATACTGGTAAAGAAATATCTTTTGTGAGAGGTCAAATTTGGATTGAAATTCTACCAACTGGGAATAAGGTAACATATTAAGGAAAAATTTTGTTACAATAGGAAAAAGTTCAATTGATACTTATGTTACAATCGATTATTCCCTCAAAAGCTCGTCGAAAAATTATGGAATTATTTTTCCATAATCCTTCTGAAAGTCATTACCTCCGTCAAGTTGTCCGCGATGTTCAGGAAGAAGTGAATGCAGTAAAAAGAGAATTAGATATATTGACAGAAGGCAAAGTGTTAACAAAGGAGAAACGTCTCAATAAAGTTTTTTATACACTGAATAAAAATTATATTTATTTTGACGAATTTTTGAGAATTTTTGCCAAGACAACTCCCTTAGCTCAGCTTACATATAAAAATCTTTCTAAAATCGGCAAAGTGAAGTATATTGCTCTCTCTACGAAATATATCAAGAAAATATCTATAAAAGAAGATGAGATATATATATTGTTTGTTGGAGTAATTGTGGTGCCGGAAATAGTATCAATAATAACCGAGGTTGAAAAAGATTTCGGGCGAGATATAAACTATACTGTTATGACTGAAGAGGAATTCAATTTTCGTAAAAAAAATAACGATCCCTTTATATGGAGATTTTTGAGAGCGCCAAAAATAATGATTTCTGGACAAGAAGACGAATTGCTCAAGTAAAGTCACTATGAAATATATCAAAATTTTATTAGTATTGGTTTTAGCTTTCATAATTATTTGGATAGATATTCCAGAAAATATTCCGTTCCATCTGCGCCTCGGTCGATACAATCTAGAAAAACTCAATCCACCTTCACTAAATTTTAATCTCGGAGGTATTCAAATTAAAAAAGATTTTCGAACAAAATTAGGTTTGGATTTAAAAGGAGGGAGTCACTTAGTATTTGAAGCGGATACGTCTAAGATAAAGAAAGAAGACATAGCAGACGCCGTAAACTCATCACGAGACATTATAGAAAGGCGTGTTAATTTATTCGGTGTTTCGGAACCAAATGTCCAAACGCTTAAATCAGGAAATAATGAACGAATCTCTGTTGATTTGCCCGGTATTACAAATGTTTCAGAAGCGGTGACACTTATCGGACAAACAGCACAGTTGTCGTTCAAAGAAGAAGAAAAAACATCTGATCCCAAATTAGCTACAGCTCCTGCTATATTTCGGTTAACTAAAGAGACGGGTCTTACTGGCAAGGATGTGAAAAAAGCTACAGTAACATTTGATCAACAGACCGGTAAACCCCAAGTTGCTCTTCAATTTAGTGAGACCGGTAAAAAACTCTTTGCTGATATAACGTCTCGTAATGTCCAGAAACAGGTCGCAATATATGTAGATAATTACCCCATTTCTGCTCCAGTGGTACAGCAGCCTATCGTTGATGGAAACGCAGTAATTAATGGTAGTTTTACCGTGGATGATGCTAAAAAATTAGCTCTTTCAATTAATTCAGGCGCGTTACCTCTCCCGATTAAACTGGTAGAGCAACGAAACATTGGTCCCACACTTGGAGCATCAGAAGTACAGAAAAGTATTATCGCGGGCGCAGTTGGATTATTAATGGTGATGGTGTTTATGATTGCGTACTATGGTCGATTAGGCCTCATTGCCTGCATGGCTCTTATTATTTATGGATTAATTTCATTTGCATTATTCCGTGCAATTCCTGTTGTACTCACACTGCCGGGCATTGCTGGTTTTATTTTGTCAATTGGGATGGCTGTTGATACTAATATTTTAATATTTGAACGTATTAAAGAAGAATTAAGAAAAGGTGTAGAGTTCAATGTTGCGATCCGTTTAGGATTCGGACGCGCTATCGATGCGATTAAAGATGCTAATATTACGACACTTATTGTGGCGTTTATATTATTCAATCCTTTAAACTGGGATTTTTTGCCTCAATTTGGTTTAGTGCGAGGATTTGCTCTCACATTAGCAATAGGAGTTGCGACGAGTTTATTCACAGGTTTGATTATTACGCGAAGACTAATTGATATTTTTTATAAAAAATCATGATAAATTTTCTTAAATATAACCTCGTCTACTTAACTATTTCTTCAGTAGTTATTGGACTCGGTCTTTTTTCAATAGTTCGATGGGGTTATAAGTATTCTATTGATTTTTCTGGAGGAACCAATCTAGAGTACAAATTAAGTAAAGATATTCCGGCGACGAATATTAAGTCAGTATTTAATGAAGAAAAAATTGAGGTCGTAAATCTTTCTGTTCAAAATAAAATACTTACTGCAAGAACAAAAGCGATTGATGATAAACAAGAATTACAGCTGCGAACACTTATTGAAAAAAAGTTTAATACTAATGTAAGTGTACAGAGAAGCGAAACAGTGGGGCCAGTAATTGGAAAAGAATCCGTAAATAAAACAATAATTGCCTCAGTACTGGCAATAATAGGGATACTCTTGTATATGAGTTTTGCGTTTAAAAGTTTTAACTTTGCGTTGGCAGCAATTATTGCATTGTTACATGATTTTCTTGTTGTTATTGGTTCATATGCATTGCTCTCGCATTTTTTTAGTGCAGAGGTGGATACACTTTTTGTGACTGCCATACTCACTACGATGTCATTTTCAGTGCATGATACTATCATCATCTTCGATAAAATCAGGGAGTATCTGCGCACTGAAGGTAGAGGAAATATGGAACATTACGCCAATCGAGCCTTAACCGAAACTTTAGTACGATCATTCAATAACTCTATGACTATCATATTTATGTTATTAGCACTCGTACTCCTGGGTGGTTCTACAATACGTTTTTTCGCCGCTACTTTACTTATAGGAACAATTACCGGTTCATATTCTTCACCCTTTGTTGCCACGCCTATTGTGGTATGGTTGGAAAAACGTAACAAATAATTTAATTACCAAATAGTAGTATGGATATCCTTCGATTTCCTGTTGGTGAGATGCAAGCGAACTGTTACTTTCTGATTCAAGATAAAGAATGTTTGATTGTGGACCCAGGTGATTCTGCAGATTTTATCTTAGAGGAAGTTCAAAGACGGAATTTAAAAGTAGTTGGATTACTTGCCACGCACGGTCATTTTGATCATGTAATGGCAGTTGGGGAGATACAGGTATCATTAGGTATAGTGAATGCACTTCCACTACACATGCATAAAAACGATGAGTTTTTAATTCGCCGACTAAAGGAGACTGCAAAACATTTTCTGCGATATGATCCTGCAATAATACTCCCACAACAATTTGAGTTTGTTACAGAAAGATCAATGAGTATAGGAAGTTTTCAATTTGAAGTAATTTATACTCCTGGACATACTCCCGGAAGTTGCTGTTTCTATTTTACGGAAGAGCAATCATTATTTACTGGAGATGTACTTTTTAAAGAGGGAGTGGGGAGATATGATTTTTCTTACAGTAATAAAGCAGAACTGGTTCAATCATTACAAAAATTATTTGAACTCGATGAGGTTGTATCGATTTATCCAGGTCATGGTGAAGATAGTTTGCTGCAGATAGAAAAGGAAAATATAGATGAGTATTTTAAGCTTCCTCAGAATTTTTAAAAGGCTGTACCCCTAAAGACATTGCTAGAAACCCGATAAACCGCCACAGGCTGACAGAATCGTCAGACTCATGAAGAGCGCGTAATATTTCTTTCAACCGTTCGGCAACTAAGCCTTTACTCTCTATTTTGTTACTCATTTTTGTATGCCTCGATCTGTTTTAATAGGAGGTCTCGCTCATTCGGTAATTCGCCATTTTCTACTTTTTCAAAGATAGATTTTAATACGGTACCGATTTTAGGGCCTGGTTTTATTTGGAGTAGCTGCATAACATCATTGCCATCTATTTTCAAATCAGTTACTTTAAACGGTTCTTTTTGAACTTCAGTCAGTCGTTTCTTAAAAAGTTCTAAACGCCACGAAGTAGGCGTAGCGCCTGAACCAATACGATCACCTGTCCTTACAGCGAGCATGTCGTCTACATACTCAATTCCCACTTCGCGGATAAAGCGTTTGACTGCTTTATCGGTTTGAAGTTCAGAAACAGTAAATTGATGTTTCGCAACTAGTGTTACCAGTTTCTTTTTTTGCTCATTTGAGAGCCGTAGCCGATCTGCTATTTGAGCTGTCATTTTTTCACCAACGACTTCATGGTTATAAAAAGTTATAATGCCCGTCTCTTCATCACGTCGAAACGTTTTTTCTTTACCGATATCATGCAATAGTGTTGCGAGCCGTGTAATAACATCAGTCGAAGGGCAATGTTTTAATGACATAACTAAATGTGTGCCGACGTCATAAATGTGATGTCGTTTGGGACTTTTTTGTGGCACAAGAAAGCACAATTCAACCTCAGGAAGAATATATTTGAGTAATCCAGTGTTGTGCAGAAATAAAATACCTTCAGCTGGATGGTCAGACTCTAGCATTTTAAGTAGTTCATCCCGTATTCTTTCCCACGATATTTTAGTTATTAACTAGGCATTTTTTTGAATTGAAAGTCTTGTCTTTTCTTCTATTAAAAATCCAAGTTGAGCGGCAAGGCGTACAGCTCGCATAAGACGTAAAGCATCTTCAGCAAATCGGATATCTGGGTTTCCCACCGCCACAATCATCTGCTGTTTTAGATGCTCTTGTCCTTTATAGAGATCTATAATTTTGTAATCTGGGTTTGATTCAGTTTTAGTGTTGACGGTCAACGCCATGGCATTAATCGTAAAGTCTCTCCGTGCTAAATCTTCTTCAAGAGTTTGTGCCCATTCAATATTGTCTGGATGACGTGTATCTGAGTAATTTGATTCTTTTCTAAACGGAGTAACTTCGTAGATTATTGAGTCTGTAAAAGGTATTGATACAGTGCCAAAGGTATTATGATAAAAAGCATTAGGGAACATTTCCTGTATTTGCTCAGGAGTTGCATTTGTAGTAAAATCCCAATTTTTAGTTTCTTTCCCTAGTAATAAATCACGCACAGCACCTCCCACCACATAAATTTTGTAGTCCTTTTGCGAAAAAACCTCCATGAATTTTATGACATACTCAGGTAAAGTTTGCATGAGCTAATTATACCTTACAGTATCCTAGAAATTTTGTGCGAGGTTTTTATAAATTGTTATATAGTGTGGGAGTGTATTGTGTTTTAATAGCTGAGGAATAGTAACCCACTCAGCGGTGAAATATTCACGTTGAGAAAATTCGAAGTTGGGTTCTTTATCCATAAATACTACATACCAGAAATCAAAATGTATTCGGCATGCATACCCTGGGTTATATATTGTCGAAATGTCCACATTGACTAATGAAATTGGTTCAAATTTTACTTCATAACTGAGCTCTTCAGAAAATTCACGGAGAGCAGCATCTTTTGGCGATTCATGTTTATCGATGTGTCCGCCGGGCGGTAACCAAAGGTTTGATTTTTTGTGGTGCCCAATATAAATTTTCTTAGTTTTTGTATTGAGAGGTATACAGTAAGAGCCAAAGTGATCGGCAGAATCCTCAGCGCGGGTAAGTGCAGGATTAGATTTTAATCTCTCAAAAAACAGGTCAAGAATCATACTATTAACACCTTTGTTGTTTTTAAGCGTCAGTAAGGCTTGTTTATATACTTTGTACATGGGTTTAGATTATAGTATAAGCCCTTTTAATATATCAATATTCTGCTTATCAGG
>CAZXWS010000045.1:0-5595 GCA_964644605.1 uncultured Gammaproteobacteria bacterium | reverse complement strand
CTGAATACAGGCGTAGGGTCCACAGGTAACACAGTAATACCCAGCATTACAACTACACGTGCTCGTTGGTCCTGCGGTTGGAGGGGGAATCGGTGAGTTAGTTGGGGTGGGTGGTGGAGGGTTAGTTGGAGGTATAGGAGTATTTGTCGGAATAGGTGTATTTGTAGCTGGAACTGGAGTGTTCGTCGGAATTGCGGGCGCACCACAGTCTTTGCTGCATGAACCTTGATTGTTGCAAACCCATGTGCCACTTGGGCAGTTACAGTAATATGCGTCATATTGCAGAGTACATCGTGAAGGTCCACAAGTGCACCCTCCTAGGGGACTATTGGTATCACAGTATGTTTGTGTGTCGAGTGGACTGCAAGAACCAGATGGCATTTGAGCTCGCGATGTATAAGCACACAAACTGAAAAGAATACAAAACAATACGGCTATTGGGATATATCTTTTTAGATAATTATTCATTCAATAATTATAGTTTCCTCAAAAAGTATAAAATTTTAAAGAGTTATTTATATCATTACTCACAGAATCATACGAAAAATTTGAACCAGATCGTGAGTATAGTGTAAATAGCATATCAAGGCTTTTGTCGTTGAAGGGATATTTATACTCTGCAATACGATTTAAATCTCCATCGGTACCTTTTTTAATGAAAACTCGTTTGAGTTCACTGTCTTTTTCCCCAAAACTAAATGTTGCAACTGTAATTTTTTTATTTGCCTGGGCATGCAGAAGTGCGATGACGGTTCTTCCCTGCGGTGTTTTGCCTCTGTTCTGTACTGAAAACTCTGGTGGGTAATTAAAACTGTATCTCATTTCTTTACTGTAAAAAATTAACCACTTATCAGTACTCACAGCGGAACGAAATTCACGCAGTTCTCCCTTAGTTTCGTTCGGTGATTTGTCGAGTTTTGATGGTTTCAGTCGGTATGAGATTTTCTGCATGTCAGTTACAAATTGATGAAGAGGATTAGTTACACTCGGAAAGTAAATTATTATCAGTTCAATGAAAATAACAAACGTTGCAATAAAGCCGAGCATTAGTAATGTTTTATTTTTGGAAAACATATTCTGAGTTAATACTAATACAAAAAACATCTGTAAATCAAGTCATCATGCTGCAAACAGATTTGAAGTTGTAATTTTAATTGCTCCTGATATAATTTTATAGGATGCATTACGTAAGGGCTTTGCAGTATATTATTGCAGAACAAACCTGGGATTCAGATTAATTTCTGAAAACCAGGTTTTTTTATGGGTCTAAATACATATTTAATACACATTTATAATAAGGAGATTTGGTGCTGCGGGGCGTATTGCATGGAGGAGGGGGTCCTCCTTGCGATTCGCCCTACAGCTTTTAAGTGTTTTTGATTTTCATGCGATAAGGTGGGGTTTATCCCCATAGGAGGGTACCATGACTGCAAAAGTGAATATGGCAGTGGTAGGGTTTGTTTTGGCGCTCCTGATCGCCGCGCTGTGCGGGAGTGTAGCCACCGCAAGTTCTCCGGTGGTACAACCGCTGGTCTCGACCGTCTGGAGCACTACCGAACCAACGTCGACTGAGTTGTTCACCTACACAACTTCACCGACGGCAGTCAAGTTTCAGTTTCGTAATGCCGAGCTCGCGCATAAGTATTATCTCGCGTGGCTCTGCATTGTGCTGAAAGACGGTCGGTGCGTTGCGATGCCTATCGACAAGGAGGGTTTTGAAGCGGGAATTCTGGTGGACTGTAATCCGGTAAGCGGTCTCTGTACCGCAACCGAGATTACTCCGATCGTAGGGAATGCCGATGGAGTGAGCGACGTCATCAGTCGCACTCGCTATGTCTTCCGCGGGAGCGGCACCCCAGTTGGGGTAAAGCCGTTTTTCTTCCGGAGCGGGTCTTCGGCGGCGGTTGCAGCTAAACAGCAGGTTGCCAAAATGCGTAGCGAGGAGCTCTCCGACAAGGGGAGTATGACAGAGCCGAAGCTCCCCCAGAACGGCACTCTCAGGGTTCCGGAGGAGAAATCCGACTGGGTGATCCCCTTTGCGAAGTTGCCAGCGATGGCAAAGGGCGCGCTTCCTCCGATTTTGGAAGAAGGAGAGTAGTATACTGTAGCAAGAGAGAACGTAGACGTAGACTACAGCAGCGGGGGGCGGGGTGTTTACACCCCGCCCCGCATTCACACCTCCGGGGTGGGATGGCGCTTTATCACGCTCCACCTGGACCTATTTTTATACCTCCTCTAAAAAATCTTCATCGTCATACGAATCTAAGCCACCGAAACCATCTTTGACATACTTAATATATTCTTCCACACTCCCACCAAACTCTTGAAGTAATATTTCTTGATTACATAAACCATTATAGTGGTGAGCATATTCCTTCAGAGAAGAGTATTCGTACTCTATTAATGCATTAATAGAGGAACATAAATTTGCCGCGAGGGGGTTTAGATCAATATATCGTGAAACATGTTTCAATTGCTGTGTAGAAATAATTCTTTTAGAACGAAACTGGGGTAGGAATACCGGACCTTTTCTTTCATTAAGCTCATTATAGTAGCGAGTAATTGCATTTGTTATATCTGACATAAAACGCACAACTCCATTTTTCTGTTTCTGCATAAGCAAAAGATGAAAATGGTTTGGCATTAAGCAGTATGCAATAATATCAACCAAATGTGTTTCACCGTCATTGATCTGTTCAATAATAGGATCTTTGAATTTTTTGCTCATTCTACTGAAAAGAGAAAAGCGTAATGTGGCAGCGCTTGATCGGTAATAGCTGCAGAGATCTAAAAATCGAGAACTAATTAACGCTTGATTAAAAACTAACTTATGATCAATAGTTTTATCATATATGTGATATATTCCTTTATTGACAAATTTTGTTGATCGTGAGGGCATGCGAAAAATATAGAACAGAATATTTTGCGTTTCAATGGATTATAGTCTACAAATAGGTCTGGGCAGAGCGTTAGAATGCTCCATCCCACCCCGGAGGTGTTAATCCTCGTGATACCAGATGTAGTACATGACGGGGACGAAGAAGAGTTTGATGAGGCCGGAGAAGAGAAGTCCGGAGATGATGGCACCGCCGAGTCCACGCCACAGGGGATTGGTGATAGTAATAGGAATAAGACCAAGAATACTCGTGAGTGATGTTAACAAAATTGGTTCAAGTCGGCTGCCTGATGCGTCTACGACGGCATCATGTAAATTCATTCCATGCTTCCGGTTATCATTTATTTTTTCTACGACGACAATTGCGTTAGTGACAACAATTCCAAACAAAGCGAGTACGCCGATTAGAGCGGGGAAGGAAAGGGGAGTACCAGTTAATGCAAATATATAAAAGACGCCAGGAATTGCCAAAGGAATTGTTAAAAGGGTAATCAAGGCTTGTCGGTAAGAGTTAAATTCTATCACCATCGTCACCAAAATGAGTAAAAATGACAGACCCATTGCTTGGAAAATCGATGTGACTGATTTCTGGTTCTCTTCATTCACACCACCGGTTTGCCATGTGTATCCTGTGGGTAGATTTAATTTTTGAGTTGCGAAAGTATCTAACTCTCTGTTTTTTTCGGGTATTGGCTGACCGGCCACAACACCTGCACTTACCGAAATTGTACGTTTTCCACCCTCACGGGTGATAACCGTCGGATTAGCCTCTAATCGCAAGCTTCCCAAAGATATGAGCGGGATACCGCCATTTTGTGTAGGAATCACAATGCTGCCTAATCCCTCTGGCGTCATCGTCTGTGCTCCCATACGGAATATAATATCTGTTTCATCAGTTCCTTCTTTTAATGTATCAAGTGTAAAACCACTCGCGTATGTACGAAGCCATAAACCGACTGCATCAACGGTGAGCCCAGCTTCAGCAATTTTTGATTTATCCGGAACAAATACTATTTTTCCTGTACCTGGCTTAATTGATTTTTCAGCTGAAATTACTCCAGGTTGTGTTTTCAAGTGGTCAACAATTTTATTGGCGTATGTATCGAGCACACTCAGATCATCTCCGAGCAGTTTTATTTGAATGTCCGCTCCTGCAGGTGGTCCACCCGAAACTTCCCGGGTTGTAAGTGTTCCCAAAGCATACGTTTTGTATTTGTCACGTAGCTGTTGGCTTAAATCAATTGAAGAAATTTTGCGAACATCTTTTTTTGGCAGATGAAAGGTGATTATAGACGAGGCAGAATTTGCAGCTCGATTTAAATTTGCTCCCAATTGTGAACCAGTCTCAGCCACAATAAAATTAACTCCTTCAGTATTGCGTAGCTCATGAAGTATCCGCAAAGTCTCTGCGTTTGTTTTTTCTATCGTTGTTCCGGCTGGCAGATCAAGTGTCATGTACACAATATCCTGATCTGTTTTGGGAAAAAATTCATTTTTTACAAATCCAAGTGGAATCAGTGCGTACGCAACAATAGCGAAAATAACAATTGCGGCAATTGTCCACCGGCGAGCCCATCGTGACTGTAATATCCGGTCAATCACACGCATATAGACATGACTCACTCGTTCTAAATTTATCAATCCATTACTAGCGGTATACGAAAAAAAGTTGAGAATTTTTTTACTCGTCGGTGCTTTATCAGCATACAGTCGTGCGTTATTCATAAGCGCACGGCGAATAATGAGCACCAGAAAAAAGAACAACGTAAAGCCAATCATGGTAACTGGAGTGAGTGCTGATTTTGGGAGCAAAAAGTACACAGCGGCAAACACACCAATAGTTCCTATAATTTTAAGAAGAATTGCCACGCGTCGCGGTACATTTGGCTTTAATGTCACGATCATCAACGGAAGCGTAATTAACACTGCAATTGATGTTGAAGATAAAAGTGTGGCGGTAACCACAATAGGCAACGGTTTTATAAATTCTCCGATAATTCCGGTTGATATTAAGAGTGGTACGAATGCCCAGATAGTTGTGATAGTGGTGGACCATAACGGCACAATAAAATCGCGCCACACCAAAACACCTGTTTCTCCCGGTGTAAATTTACCTGAAGCATAGTATCGGGTCATTGCAGCCACGGTCACAATAGTGTCATCAATCAATAGTCCTAGTGCGAGCAAAAATGCAAATAAAGTTAAAAAATTTAAAGACAGACCGAGCAGATTGACCACAGCAATAGCTGACATAAATGTAAGCGGAACGGTAAGTGAGGCAATTGAGGCTTGGCGAAGACCCAAAAATATAAACAAATTAATAAAAACCAATATGATTGTCGAACGGAATTCATCAATAAGTTCGCTAAACTGGGTGCTAATACTTTCCGCAGTATTTAATATGGTGACAGTTTGAAAGCGTCCATTATATTCCTTAATCGTATTCTGGACGATTTTTTTTACATCCGCCTCTGCAGTATCAATATTACTGCTGGCTGTTTTATACACGAAAAATTCCACTGCATGTTTTGGTTGGGTATATGTAGATGTGTAAAATGTTTGAGGCTGATTAGTTTGGGCTGCTTCACGAATTGTGGCAATATCAGATAAATTTAATGACTGGTTTTGAATAGTGATCTTTAAATTACGAATATCGTCTACTGTCGTGACATCGGTATTTATTGATAATGCAAAACTCG
>CAZXWS010000044.1:0-2387 GCA_964644605.1 uncultured Gammaproteobacteria bacterium | reverse complement strand
CCGCCATGGCGAGGTCGACGGGGCACGGCGCGATCTGTCCCTACATTATTTCGCATACGAAATCTTAATTCGCAAGTCCAAGAGAATTGGTATAATATCCAAATATGTTTAAACCAGTTGAGAGTAATCCGGATTTTCCCGCACTTGAACGAAAGTGGCTTGATGAGTGGTATAAAACAGGTGTGATTAAAAAATATCTCTACAAAAATAAAAACTCCGATAAAAGATTCTCATTTCTTGATGGGCCTATAACTGCTAATAACCCAATGGGTGTGCATCATGCGTGGGGGAGAACATATAAAGATTTATGGCAGAAATTTTTTAATCTTCATGGTTGTCGTGAACGCTTTCAAAACGGTTTTGATTGCCAGGGGCTGTGGGGTGAAGTAGAAGTGGAAAAAGAACTAGGATTAAAAAGTAAACGTGAAATTGAAGAGTTAGTGCCTGGTGATAAACAAGCCTCTATCGCTAAATTTGTAGAGCTCTGTAAAGCGCGTGTTGATAAATATGCTGGTATTCAAACAGAGCAGTCAAAGCGCTTAGGTTATTTTATGGATTGGGAACATTCATACTTCACTAACAGTCCAGAAAATAATTACATGATCTGGCATTTTTTGAAAACTTGTTATGAAAACGGATGGGTATATAAAGGTCATGACTCAGTTCCATGGTGTCCGCGCTGCGGAACTGCAATTTCTCAACATGAAATATTAACTGAAGACTACAAGGAATTAACCCATGAAACAATATACTTTAAGTTAAAAATTAATCCCGAGTCCTCGGGACTAAAGTCTAAAGTTGAGGGGGATGCGTATTTTTTGGCGTGGACAACGACGCCTTGGACCATTCCAGGCAATGTAGCATTGGCAGTAAACCCTGATTTAACATATCTCTTTATTCAAACTGAAGAAAGTAACACAAATCTTATTCTTGCTGAAAGTCGTATAAGCGTTATAAAAGAGTCGTATAAAGAATTGCATCGTTTTACTGGTAAAGAATTGATCGGTATTGAGTACTCAGCCCCATTTGACGGTTTAGAACGGGTCAAAAAAGCGCAGAGTGAAAGTCCTTCCACATTCCATCACGTAGTAGAAGGTCGCGATGCATATGGGCATGACATAGTGACAGCAGAGGAAGGGACTGGTATATTACACGTCGCGCCGGGACAGGGTGAAGAAGATTTTAAACTTGGAAAAAAAGAAAAGTTATCTGTCATAGATCTTATAAATGAGGATGCAGAATATAACCCTCTTCTTGGAGAGTTTAGTGGCAAAAATGCTAAAAAGCACCCGGAACTAATTATCGAGTATCTGCAAACAAAAAATAAAGGCGAATTTTTGTATAAAACTGAAAAATACACACACAGATATCCAGTATGTTGGCGCTGTAAATCAGAATTAGTGTGGCGAGTGGTTGATGAGTGGTATATAGGGATGGATAAACAAAATAAAAAATCAAAAATAAAAAATAAAAAATTGGACGAGAGGACATTGAGGGAGAGAATGATGGATGTGGCGCAAAAAATAGAGTGGATTCCGGAATTTGGACTCGACCGAGAGCTGGATTGGCTCAAAAATATGCATGATTGGCTGATTTCAAAAAAACGTTATTACGCTTTAGCACTGCCGATATGGGAGTGTAAAAAATGTCATCAGTTTGAAGTAATTGGCGGATATGAAGAACTAAAAGAGCGAGCAGTTGAGGGTTGGGAAGATTTTGAAGGGCATACACCTCATAGACCTTATGTTGATGCTGTGAAAATCAAGTGCTCTGAGTGTGGTGAGGTAGTTAGTAGAGTACCTGATGTGGGTAATCCGTGGCTGGATGCAGGAATTGTCCCGTTCTCTACAATCAAACAGGACAATCAAGGCGAGCCACTGTATTTAACCAATCGAGAAGAATGGCAGAAATGGTTTCCCGTTGATTTTATAACAGAATCATTTCCTGGTCAGTTTAAAAACTGGTTTTATGCATTAATAGCAATGTCGACAGTACTTGAAGATGAAAACCCATTCAAAACAGTGTTGGGTTTTGGCACAATGGTGGATCAACACGGTCATCCATTTCATAAAAGCGCAGGTAACGCGATTGAGTTTGTAGAAGGAGCTGATAAGTTCGGAGCAGATATTATTCGCTGGGTGAACGCTTCGGCTAATCCTTCACAGAACGTGTTGTTTGGGGAGATTCAAGCGAACGAAGCAAAACGGCGTTTTTATCTGATACTTTGGAATGTCTATAAATTTTTCGTGGAGTATTCAAATCTAGATAGATTTGAAATAAAAAATAATAAAGAAAAAATAAAAAATATAAATGTATTGGATGTGTGGATTTTGAGTAGACTTAAGTGGCTTATAGATTTTGTTGATAAAAAATTACGAGAGTATAAC
>CAZXWS010000043.1:0-2403 GCA_964644605.1 uncultured Gammaproteobacteria bacterium | reverse complement strand
AGTACTCGGTATACTTTACTTCTTCTTTCTTCATTATTTTTGCTTCCTTATCGGTAATAAACGATTGTAAATCTTGTAGTTGCTTATCTTTATTTTTCCCTTTCAAATCATTTCGAAGAACCTCATATTCGTTAGTAGCCTCAGCAATATACTGAGCCGCACTCTGAGGATTTAAAAAAGAGGCTTCCTCTGCTTGCGAAAGTTTATGTTGAATATCTTCTCGTGTTGCAAGAATACGCTGATCCATCTGTGCGCTTTGCCGCCGTTGATATCCTAATCCGACACTCCAAACAAGTATTATTGCGATTAATAAAACAACAGCAATAGTAACTTTTTTACCAAGCGGTGATTTTCTGTCGCGTAAATTCGAAAGTATTGTCTTAAAATTCGGCTTTATAGTTTTGCTATGCATTTCTACTTCTTCAACGACTGGTTGTTCCTCACTCATCACCACATTATTTTGATTTTCAGGCGATTGGATAACTGTTTCTTGTTCAAAAGCTACACATAACGAAATAAGGTTTTCATCTTTATGGGTGAGATAGGAACTTAGTGCATTTTGAAGTTCAGTAAAAGGAGTATCCCCTAAAGTTTTTTTCATGTTCTCAATATTCCCGAATTGCTGAATCATTTCTTGAGTAGTAAATATATACATGTCGTCAGAAAGGTATGTACCCGAAGCTATGTTATCTCCCGAGATAATACTCAATAGTTCGTTTTGTCTTTTTATGAGGATATTGCCTGATCCATTTGTTTTTAAAAATAAATGGTTATCTTTTACTAAGCCAGCAGCCAAAGAAAAATGAAGCGGAAAATTCAGATTTTTAATAACATCCGTAAGCACGCTATCGAAATCCACTAATCGTTCTATAGAAGCATTCAGTACTTCTTCATTAATAATTTTCAGTGCTCGTTCGCCTACCTCGCGTTCCACACCATCATCGACTTTTATGACCAGAAAAATATCCATGTCAGAAATAAAGCCCGTAAACCCTGTCTCGGTTTCCTTCCCTACATACACAGCAAAATGTGGTGTCAACATATTACGCGATAAAAATTGCCAATGTAACCAAAATTACTCCCAGTAAAATCTGCAGAAGTGCAAGAAAAGAAATCATTCCACCAATAGTAGTTTGTAAGGTTCTATTCATGACTGTAGTTTGTCGACCAATAACTACAGAATAAATAAGGTAAAGAAAAGATAAAACTACTGCAAAGGCTTTAAAAAGTAACGCGGTGAACTGTGTAAATGTAATGGTTTGCAATAAGGTGGGATCCATTTTAATGTGGTAATAAATCATTAATAATACGGACGGCTTCTGCTGGTTGTGGTATCTTTAAAAATTCGACATTTTTTTCAGTTCCAGCTGTTTGTACAAAAACATCACCATAGTTAAAAAATGACTGAAAAAATCCCCCCGATTTTGCTGTGACATCTTCTACTTTATTAATACGAGCTTCCGTGACTTCCTTGTAAATAATATCGTAAAAATCTATATCCACAATTCGTTCATTCGTCACGACCCCCACATTAAAAAACCAGGAAAGAAAATTAAAAATAATATATGCAAAAACAAAACACAACCAAAAAATATTCAAAAATAATATTTGATTAGGTTGAAGAATAGCAGGAAGGAAAAAGTTTGCAGCTAAAAGAATTATAAGCAGACCAAACACGTTGAGTATCCAGCTAATCTGTGTTACAGGATGAGCTCTTAAAACTAAAATTACTTCTTCATCCGGACCTTGCGATTCTACGGTGATACTCGGATAGGTAATAAATGCATGCATTGCTTTACTCTTAGTCGTCTTTGGATTCATGTATCTATTATTGCACCTCTAACCTCTGAATGCAAATATCTGATATAATTACACTCACTGGTGACTGTAGCTCAACTGGCAGAGCGTCGCCCTGTGGAGGCGAATGTTGCGGGTTCAAATCCCGTCAGTCACCCCAGGTACGGTACCAGTAGCGTATCAAAAATGTCACCTAGGAGTTAGAAATAGGTTGGTATATCAATCCGCAATTTTTTTGTCATTTCAAGTCCTGTTTTCCCGTTGAGGTGCTTAAATTTTCCTCTGCAGTCTGTAAATTTAGTAAATCTTCTTTTAAGAATGTACCCATTAAACCATAATTTTGCATATTCTACCGTTTGAAATGATCTGAGTGAATGGAGTCTAGCCTCAATATGGGAATTCATTCCTTCAATGATATTGCTCGTTATAGGAGCTTGAGGAATACCACGATATGCGAGTAATTCATCCTTGTATCGTGCAATGTTTGTGAGTATTGATACACAGATAGGATCTTCTTTGTAATCGCGATACAGTGCAAACAATTTTTTGTTTCTGTCCTCATCCGTTCGCTTACCGGCTAATACATCTTCTATCCTGTGCATAAAT
>CAZXWS010000042.1:0-25991 GCA_964644605.1 uncultured Gammaproteobacteria bacterium | reverse complement strand
AGATAACGCCGTTATAGTAGCTATGTACCGGGAAAACCTCTTTGTTAATAAATCACCATCGACCTTAAATGTAATTTCAAGATCATCAGTAGGAACAGTATTATCAAGTGTCGTTTGCCATACAGCGTTGGGATCAGTAATTTTGTATGTTTGCTTAGATACTTCGTTCATACATTTCAACTGGATATTTTTACTTTTCGAAAGATCAACCGTCGCAACTTTATGTAACACTTGTCCCAATTGAACTGGTTTTTGTCTTCGTTCCATAACCACACCAACGATATTAGAATATACTGGTTTGTAATTTTGTAATATATATGTTTCTATTGGGTTTCCTTCTCCAGAAAATACAGGGCCCTCTTGACCATGAAGAGAATAATATCGCGGTCCGTCCTTTCTTTCTGTTCCATAGACAGCAATTGCTAAGTTGTTGTAAACATTTACTACAACATATTTTGGGTTATGTTGTTTTAAATCATTAATTAACATATGTATATAAAACTTACCTCCTAAGGGAGCAGTCCCTGTAGTTACGGCATTAGGATGCCGTAGACCTGTTAATTGATTATAAGGACCCCATGGATATACATATACATAATCACGTGAAGTTGTTCTTTGGATAATGTAATTAGTCAAATCTTTATAGGCAGTGGTAAAACGCTCTTCCATATACCAGCCGGCCTGCGCATAATACACTTTACTTTGCTGCTTCGATGGTATTACTTCGATTTTTTTACCAAACCATCGAACGATTGTACCTGTATGTTCAGTTAGTAAAAACCAACTAATGATAAGCGCGCTAAACAAAGCCATTATGAATCTAAAGTAAAAATGTTTTTTATATGTGATCAGGAGGTCTACATAAGTCAGTAGTAAAAGAAAAAACGGCACCAGACCATATCGAAAATAGCCAATACAGGGCGTGTCAAGGGTTCGAATATATACCAACGATCCAAAAATACTCAAACTTACCATTACAATGCTCCTCTTTGAATCACTTTTTAAGAACATAACTCTTATCAAAACGACAATAAAGGTCAAAACATACACAACTGGAACCAAATATAAATTAAGATTTTGCAGAAATTCGATGGGAATATTTCCGAGTAATAGGGGAGAGGTCTTTCTTAATATCTCAATATCTTCTAGTCGGGGAAACGATTCTCTTGCGCATGGCGACATATAATAAAAATTATTCATATAACTTAAGACAAACATAAAATAATTTTTAAGCGCACCCTCCATCTGTAAGTATAAAAAAAACGGAAATAATATTAGTGCTTCACCTAAAAAAAAACGTGGAAAAAAAACTTTCGGTATTTTTAAGGATTTAAGCGGAATAAATGAGAGTAGCAATATACAAAACACAGTTGCATTCAACGCTAATCCATATTCTAGTGCAGTGAGAACACCTAACCCGCCAATAACTCCCGCAATGAATGCAAATCGAGGACGCGGATTGTAAAGATATAAAATAAATACAGAGAGACTCAGTTCCACCATTATATGTCGTATAGGACTGTAATCGGTAGTCGCACCATAAAATAAATTAAGCAGTAAAAATAAAAAAATGAGATATTTTTTGCGCAAAGTAAATTTACCGACAAAAAAAGCAATTGTCACAGATACAATCGGGAGAAAAAAATGCCTTCCGACTAACATCGCAAAATATGTTTGTTTTAATAAAATATAAGGAATCGCCTCTAGCAATAAAATAAACCATCCGTATTCGTAGAAATAGTCTTTAAAAAAAACTCTTCCTTTCACAAAGTCGTCGAGAGCGGTCCAATTATCCTGAGTGTCCCAGTAGCCAAAATTTTCCTTGAAAGTTGAAAGGAAATAATCGAGTGTTTTACGTATATAAAAAAAATATAAGATAAACAATACTAAAAATACAGCAAGCCAAAAAAATTTTCTTACCCGTGGATCATTATAAAAAGATTGTATGTTTTTGATCGATACTATTTGCATTCTGTGATATATACTAATCACATTATAATAAAATTACAATGTGTGAAATATTCTATAATTTTACCAGTATACAACGAAGCACAGAATATTTTTCAAATTTACAAAAGAACTAAAAATGTCCTCAGAAAACTAAGAAACACACATGAATTCATATTCATCAATGATGGATCCAGAGATACTTCATTCATCCAATTACAAAAATTACACAGACAAGATAAAACAGTAAAAATTATTAACTTCTCAAGAAACTTCGGGCACCAAACAGCAGTTACTGCTGGGTTACAATTTGCTCAAGGGAAATATGTTGCAATACTTGATGCCGATTTGCAAGATCCTCCAGAGGTTTTACCTGAATTTTTTAATAAACTTGAAGAAGGCTATGATACAGTGTATGCCATTCGCAGGAAACGAAAAGAGCATATTGTAAAACGTTTTTTGTATAGTACATTTTATCGCTTATTAAAATTTATTTCAACGACTGATATACCTTTAGATAGCGGAGATTTTTGTGTCATGAATAGTAGAGTTGTCCGTGCAATTAACTCACTGCCCGAAAGAAATCGATTTATCCGGGGCATTAGAAGCTGGGTTGGATTTAAAAGTATAGGAATAGAGTATGAACGAGCCGCTCGATACGCTGGAAATAGTAAATACACATATACCAAACTCATGAAACTTGCATTTGATGGACTCTTTTCTTTTTCCTACGTACCACTTCAACTTATGTTCGCCTTTGGCTTAATATCACTTGCATTTTCATTCATCGGTATATTGATTGTTTTTTATCTTCGTTTTTTTACCAATACTCTTGTTCCTGGTTTTGCTACTACAATAATTCTAGTGCTTTTTATAGGCGGCCTCCAACTTTTTTCATTCGGAATAGTAGGGGAGTATGTACGCAGAATCTATGATGAAATTAAACAGCGACCTCAATATATCATTGAATCACTAGTAGGAATTAAATATAAACACTGATCCCAAAAATGAGTACTGAAAGAATTCTAATTACGGGAGGGTATGGATTTCTCGGCGCAAACATGGCGAAAGATCTATTAAATAACACAGACGCCGATATTACAATCTATAACCGTTCCAATAATAATACAGCCCATACGTATATAGTAGAAGGAAAAGACGCAGGAAGAGTACATTTTTTGGAAGGTGATGTAACAGATAAAGAAACACTGCTCGCTGCCTTTGAAAGTATTGAAGCTGTCATTCATACTGCTGCTCTATTACGGCCCGGTGAAGATCTATATCGAATTAATGTTGAAGGTACAAAAATAGTCCTGGATGCAGCTGAACAGCAAGGAGTAAAACGATTGATTTTTGTTTCGTCAGCGGCAGTGTATGGAAACTTAAACCCAGAGCTCACAATGAACGAAGAACATCCTCTAAATCCCGTAAATGACTATGGTATATCTAAATTGCGAGCAGAAGAACTGATATTATCTCATAATACTGATGATCATTTCCCGGTAACAGTAATACGGCCCTTCAATATTTATGGACCTCTTCAACGCCCCCCTCAAATGATTCCGCTATTTATTACTAAATTACTGCAAGGGGAACCGATTACGCTCAATAATGGTGGTTTACAGTTACGAGACTGGATTTATATTGACGATGTGACAACTGCAATAAGAATGCTGTTAACCGCGCAACCAGAACTTGTTAATGGTGAAGCATTTAACCTAGGCTCTGGGACTGCAACAACTGTGCGTGAAGTCGCGGAATTAATATTGTATGCGTTGCATACAAATGGATCTTTATTACAAATCGGTGAACAAACAGTACAAGAAATATCGGGGAACGCCGCAGATATTACAAAAATTCAACAAAAATTAGGTTGGAGTCCCACTACATCTCTATCGAATGGTCTTAATATGACGGTGGATTGGTATCAACGTAATCTCAACTATTGACAGACAAAGGACAAAGCCCTAATATTAGGTGATTAAAATTATGAGTAAAAAAGTCAGTTTGGTAACCGGAGGCGCTGGATTTATTGGATCTCATGTCGCAGATCATTTATTAAAAATGGGCCACAAAGTAATTGTACTTGACGATCTCAGCGGAGGATTTGAGTACAATGTTAATAAAAAAGCAATATTTTACAAAGGATCAACTACTGATGAAAAAATTCTCAACGAAGTATTCAAAAAATATAAATTTAGTTACGTCTACCATCTTGCAGCATATGCGGCTGAAGGATTAAGTCACTTTATACGAAAATTCAACTACACCAATAACCTTCTGAGTTCTATTCACTTAATTAACCGAGCCGTATTACACAATGTAGAGCATTTTGTGTTCACCTCAAGCATAGCTGTATATGGACCCAATCAAACCCCTATGCGAGAAAACTTGACGCCAATGCCCGAAGACCCATATGGAATCGCAAAGTACGCGGTTGAGCTTGACCTACAAGCTGCCCACCGAATGTTTGGACTAAACTACACAATTTTCCGGCCGCATAACGTATATGGTGAACGACAGAATCATGGTGACCCTTATAGAAATGTTTTAGGTATATTCATTAACAACATCATGCAGGGAAAACCCATGACAATTTTTGGTGATGGTACTCAAACACGCGCATTTAGTTATATCGATGATGTCGCACCGTATATTGCTGCTGCGGTTGAAATAGAAAAAGCAAAAAATCAGGTATTTAATATCGGAGCCGATAAACCTTATACTGTGAATGAACTAACTAAGTACATTGCAAAAGCAATGGGTACTGATATAAAGATAGAATATTTACCAGCAAGAAAAGAAGTTGCTCATGCATATTCTGATCATACAAAAGTGAAAAAAATATTCAAAATTAAAAAGCATACTGATTTAGAGACCGGTATTAAAAAAATGATATCATGGTCCAAAAAAGTAGGACCGATGCATGGTAAAAAATTTAAGAATATAGAGATTCTTAAAAATATGCCACCAAGCTGGCAAAAATTAGTATAACTGACTATTTATGACAGCCAAACCTAAAGTAAGCATTATCGTACTTAATTATAATGGGCTGGCATGGCTTAAGAAATGCATACCAACTATTAAAAAACAAACCTACAAAAATATTGAAATTATAGTGACAGATAACCATTCAAATGATGGCAGTATCGAGTACTTAAAAAAACAAAAAGACATAAAGTTAATAGCCAATCCTGATAATTTTGGCTATGCAAAAGCAAATAATATTGGAGCAGAATATGCAAAAGGCGAATTTCTCTTTTTCCTCAATAATGACACAGAATTATATCCAAACACAATAGAAAATCTTATCAATTGTTACGAACCAAACTCAATTATCTCCCCTGTGCAAATAAGACCTTGGAAAAAAAATGACAACGGCTATGCTAATATCGGTATGGATATCTTTGGGTATCCATATGGAAGAGAGAATCCTCGAAAAAACCGCCCATTTTACGTGGATGGAGCTGCGATATTCATTAAACATAAAGATTTTACCACCATTGGGATGTTCGATGAAGAACTTTTTATTTTTCAGGAAGATGTAGACTTATCGTGGCGAGCACAACTGATGGGATACAGTATTGTAACATGTTGGGATGCTAAACTGTTGCACTATGGTGGAGCCACAGTAACCGGAGGAGTAGTAAAAAATCAACAATATGTGACAAGCTATTTCCGCCGGTATCTGAATGAAAAAAATATTATACGTAACATAATAAAAAACTACTCATTTCCTCTAGGTATACCCTTACTAGCTATGCTCATTATTATTCATACTCTTGAAATGATTGTACTTGCTATACTAGGAAAATTTAAAGCGGTTAAGTGCTACTTGGATGCGTATTGGTGGAACATCGCCCATATAAAAAGCACACTACAATATAGAGAAAAAGTCCAAAGAGAAAGAACAGTGTCGGATTCAGAGATACTGAAACGAGTATATTGGTCTTACTCAAAACTGATCGCGTTCAAAAATTTAGGTTTTCCAAAATTTCAGTAGAACTCTTGCAAATATAAACAGCGTATAGTAATCTTTCTAGGTAATGAAAATTTTTAAAAATCGGCGGGATAACTTCCTCTATTTCATCTACCGACTTGTTAATCCAATTATTGACCCAGTTAAATTATATACAGGCCTAATAGGATATCCCTGGTTTATACGAGATTTAATCCAATATAAAGTCCTCGACCCTTCGACCCAGTTACTAAGTACCAACCTCTATCCAGTTCTGGACGAGAAAGTTTCTTATACTCCTTTCGATGCGCACTACTACTATCAGCAGCTGTGGGTGTTTGAAAAAGTACTTGAGGCAAAACCGAGAGAGCATGTTGATGTGGCTTCAACATATGAACTGAGTGGATATCTTTCAAAAATAGTCCCGACAACATTTATAGATTTACGTCCGATCAAAACATCGTTAAAAAATTTAAAAATAAAGCGAGGAGATATGCTGCATATGCCATTTAAAGACCGCTCTGTTCGCTCACTGTCCAGCCTCCATTCAATAGAACACGTAGGGCTGGGTAGGTATGGAGGAGAAATAAACCCTCAGGGTACACACCAAGCATGTAAAGAACTCTCGCGGATATTAGCAAAGAACGGAAAGCTTTATATTTCGGTACCAATAGGAAAAGAGAAAGTTTGTTTTAATGCGCACCGAATATTCAGCCCAATGACGATTATTTCATTTTTTAAAGACCTCAGGTTAATTTCATTCTCGGTAGTAGATGATAACAGTAAATTTATAGAAAACACTCGACCGGAAAAATATACGAATCTCAATTATGGATGCGGATTATTTATCTTCGCAAGACAATGAATATACTTGATCTTTCTGAAAAAAAAGTATTAAAAAATACTAAGCATTGGAAAGCTGAATTAAATCAGCTCTATCATCCTACTGCAAAATATCCGATTGATTCAATAGATATTGTTTACAGCCGATCTTCTGTCGAAAAAACTAAATTTTTGCCGATCCTACTCAAAGAGTGGTTTTATCTTATAAAAAAAGACGGTTACCTAGTCATAGACTATGCGCCTAATAAAAACTGCGATTTTAAAAAATTGGAAGAAACCATGTGGTGGCTCTGGAAAAAAAAGTACAACATAATTTTCCATGGAGAAATGAATGCTTTAGAATTAAAAAACACATCAACTCAATCTTTTAAAAAATTTATAACTTTGCAAGAAAATTACTATAAAAATAATCTTGACTCAATAACCAAGCTTCCTGTTCCACTTAAAACGAGTACGATCCCTCTATCACCAAATGGATACCTACGGTTTGTATGTAGAAAAACTAAATTTACCCAAATAGCAGGGGATTCTATAGATAAATGGACGTTTGGCATAATTACGAACGGCGTCCGCCTAGATCTAATAGAAAAAATTATCGATTCAATTAAAGCACAAAAAATCCCCCATTATGAAGTGATTCTATGCGGACGGTACATGGACAGAGCTGAAAAAAATATAAAGTATATACCGTTTAATGAACGGGATGACAAAGGCTGGATAACAAAGAAAAAAAATATTATTGTCGATAATGCCACATATGAAAATATATGTATTATTCATGATAGGGTAGCACTCAAGAAGGATTGGTATAGAGGTATGAAAAAATGGGGAAATTGTTTTGAACATCTTGCGTGCGCTCAATATTTTAATGATGTTCGTACAAATGATTGGTTATTGCATGAAAAATTACCAGGGATTGAATATAGTTTTGTCTCACATTTAGATTTTCGTGATTGGGATTTAAATGCATGTCAAGGTGGACAACATCATATTGTTAAGAAACGGCATATCCAAAAAGTATATTGGGATGAGTCATATTTATGGGGAAGAGCAGAAGATGTTAAAGTGACGAATGACCTGCGCTATAACGGACATATTATCAGATGTAATCCTTATGCATCGCTCGATACACTCATTTATAAATTTGGTGATTTACCCCAAGTAACATATAACTCCCAAAAATTATCACAGAAACGAATAGGGAATATGAAACGTATTGTTGCTCGTCAGTTATACATGCATATTGCTGCGCATAGAGTAATTCAAAATTTTGTTCTCAACTCGGTACAGAAATTGTCGAAAAAAAATTTTATAAAGTAGTATGATATTAAATCTATGAAAAGTGTCGATGTAAAAAAATATGATAAGGAATATTTCGAATCAAAACTAACTTCTGTTGACTATCATAAAAAGGTGTCTCCATCTGATTTCAAGCCTTTGCACAGAAATATTGCTACTCTTCTAAAAAATAAACCCACTGATTTTATAATTGATTATGGATGCGGAAATGGTGATCTTTCATTTTTGCTCGCTTTACAATACAAAAGTAGAGTGCTAGGAATAGACTATTCCAAAGATGCGATAATACTCGCAAATAAAAATAGGAGGCTTCTTTCCAAAACAAAATCTCTTGATTTAAAACATACATCATTTATATCGTGCCCTAATAATAAACTGCCCTCATTGAGTGGTGTAACACTAATCTACTTAGCCGACGTAATAGAACATTTATATGATGAAGAGATTGATATTATTATTAAAAAATTTTTAACTTGGAACGATAAAAACTTAAAAATTGTTATACATACTGATAACAACGATTACTTACAGTATATACGACCATTCATAGATACTCTGTCAGTCATAATGCGAAAGACTACCATAAAACAAATTAAAGCCAGAAATGAATGGGAACGGGAACGCCATGTTAACCTGACTACACCGCGAGAACTTACAAAAAAATTTAAGAACTATGGATTTAAGGTAACAAAGTTGAAATATTCACCCATTACTCGCCAAAATATTCAAAGCCAACTTGGTAGTCTTCGCTCTGTTCCGTTTCTCGTAATTAGCATATACAAATTAGGAAATCTTTTTTCTTTTCTTCTTCCAAGTTTCTATATTATTTTACAAAGACAGAAGAAATGAAAATAACTGTTATACAAATACTATGTCATACATTAGTTAATGATGAGAACCTTACCTATCACGTTAATGGGAATTGGGCGACTCGACAGGCACGAAGTCTGCTGAAGTATTCAAAACATATAAACTGTGAAGTATGGTATGGCGTGAGAGGCATTACGGAGGTTCAAACATTTAAAAAAGAAGGAATAACGTTTAAACTTTTTCCGGCGAAAACAGTGTGGGGTCTTTTAGAATCATTTTACGGTATCATCAGCTGCCCAGATCTCATACATGAACTTCAAAACTACGATAAAAAAAATACGATTGTAAATTTTCAAGGTGAACGAGGTTCACTCATCCATACTATCATTCGAAAATATCCAGATTATATTTTTAGTATTCAATATCATGGCTACGGACAGCCTCATTGGCTTGATTGGTTTGAAAAGCTAGTTTTGACATCTCTTGAAAAAAAAACTTTCCCACTAGTTAGTCATTTTTTTATTCATATAAAAAGAAGGTATGCTTACTTAACTCAATCTGTCGGTATTCCAAAAGAAAAAATCAGTTTTCAAAATTATGGGGTAGACTATGAAAGGTTCATACCGGGGAACAAGAAAGAGGCACGAAAAAAACTTGGCATTCCTCAAAATAAATTTATCATGATGTATGTGGGGCTGATGACGCCTACTAAAGGTGTTGATAAAGTCATCGAAGCATACCGTTTATTAAAACCCCGATACCCTCAACTGTATTTGCTTCTCATAGGGGCACAAAAAGCTGATCCATTACTAAAATTAGCAAAAAGTACTGCTGATAAACTGCTCAACATTGTAAAAAATGAAGAACTTCCTTTGTATTACCAAGCAGCTGATGTGTACGTTTTTTTTGGCAACAGAAAAACGATAGAGTATGCAGGTACCGGAACAGCACCAGTGGAAGCACTTGTGTGCAATACGAATGTTATCTCTACTAATTTAGTACATTATCCTAACGAATTAATGGACAAAACGGGATTTATACCAAAGAATTTTGATGATTTTGTGAGTAAAATTGAGTATTGTATAAATAATCCTAACTTTAAATTTAATGCCAGGGAGTTAGTGAAGCAATACTCTTCTGATGAGAATAAAGCAAACAACATCTTAAAAATATATGATAACTTGGTTAAGAAAAAAGGCATCACAAACTAATATTTTTTACTTCATTCTGGCAACAATTATTATTGCAGTTGCTTCATTCGTACCCATAATCAAGACATATAATCATCTAACTATAGGAGGAGATGTGATCATACCCCTAATCCCAAAATTTTCTTATCATAATGCGTATGAGTGGGTTGAGTATGCAAATGGTCAGTATGCATCAAATGATTACTTTATATGGATATCACTATTTTTTTTATTAAGAGTTTTTTTTGGATCTATCTATCACTCAGCGTTTGCTCTTCAATTTCTTGTCCTGTTTTTTTCAGGGATGGGTGTATACTCAATTTTTAATTTATTTAATACAAAAAATAAGCTATGGGCTTTAGTACCTGCCTTGGCATTCCTATACTCTCCATACACCTATGACCACATGCTTTATTTTTACGGCACGGCAGCTATAGTGTGGCTCGTATATTTTCTTTTTAAATTTCTACATACGAAATCCTTATCATTCTTACAAGTCATTATTATTAGTGTGCTTGTCGGTTTGATAGGTAATTTACCTAATCCAAAATACCATTTTATTATCTTCCTAATATATGTTCTAGGTATAGCACTTTCACTACTATTGCGGTTACTTACACTTAAAACCATTAAAAACAATTTATTGTCTTTTTTCCTAATTATTATATGCACACTATATTTGAGCTTACCTTTTATCAACTTTGGACGAAATTTTGCGTCAGATAGTAATTTAACTGTTAAAACAGTACAAAAAGAGCAGGGAGGAAACGAACAAACAATAGATTACGGATATGCTACTATCGAAAAAATGATTACGCTATGGCATACCCCTAGTCTAAATCAAGATGACGTTGCCCTCATGAATAGCGATATATTTACTTTCTCCTACTATATGCTGGCAATTGCTGTTTTCGGGATTTTCCCACTTTTAATAGATACAGTATCTTTCTTACAAAAACGGATGTACTTTCTGTGGTATTTTTTTGCTGCCTTTTTCATATTCCTGTCAAAAAGTTCGAATCCCCCTTTTGGAATATATTACCAATCGATTGTTACTCAAATCAAAATTTTTGCGTTTATGCGGACAACCGCGGGGATAGTTATTTATGCGGGACTCTTTTATTCACTACTCATTGGGGTAGTATTCCAAACCTTAATGAATAAATTCGTACGGTATAAAATAGCAATTCTCGTAATAGGATGCAGTATTATAGGAATTAGCGGATATCATGTCTGGTCAGGCGCGCATTTCCGAAATTTTTCTCCAGTAAATGGATACCTTGATAGACATGAATACGGAATAAGAGTGCCTGATGATTATTTTAAAGCTGCTTATTTTTTAGCAAACAAAAAACTAACTACTAAAATTGATATTCTTCCAGGTGCTACGGGATACCAAAATAACTATTGGGGTTATTTTGGACCTATTATTTACCCATGGATTTTTAAGCAACCCACTATCACCATTGACCTAAGCAGCCGTACTCCATCTTTTCCAGGTCAGACTACTACACGGTACCGGCTCTATGATAAAAGCGTTATTATGGATAAAAATGACAGGATAAGACTGGAGAACAGTCTAAAAACAGGCAAAAAAGTTTATTCATCTTCCACGATTGATATTTATAGACAGGAAAATAATCAATATAACCCGTTGTTGTACACTCTGAAGATGGATAAATCACATAATCCAGCAATAGAGTATAAATACATAGATCCAACAAAATTTAGGGTTAGGGCGCACGGTGTCACTGACACATTTTTCCTAGTATTTACTACTAACTTTCATCCATTATGGCGTTTGTATATAAAACCATCTGGAAATGATAAGTATTTACAGCAATCTTGGGAAGGCATAAAGAAAAGCTACAAAATTATCCCTGGTAACGAAGCTGACCAGGCAACTACAGAAGACCTCGATCAGTATATAAAAAATGGAACAATATCCACCATAGGTAATACATCAGTACAGCTTATACAATATAAATATCAAAATAAAGATATAGCTCAAAAGTCACAAATCACTTATCCAACAAATTTTATATCGAAAGAGTTTAAGAATGCTATACAAAACGATAATCTCCCAACTGGACATTTATATGAAACATTATTTTTGTCACCTCTTAAACAGATAGCTCACACAAAATATAATGGTTTTGCCAACCAGTGGGTCATTAACCCACAGGAAATATGCAGCAAAACTGAACAGTGCGTTCGCAACGCTGATGGATCGTATGATATAGAACTAGTAGGCGAATTCGAAGCTCAAAAGTATACTTATCTTGGATATTGTATTTCAGCCGTTACTCTTACATGCATTGTCCTACTTATAGGATATCAAACAGTTATCAATCAGCGAAAAAATGCTAGAGTACATTAGAAGGAACAAAAAAAATACTAAATTCTTGCTTCAAGCGGGCACTATTTTTTTGCTCATATTTGTTTTGTGGATCATTGGAGGTGTACCTTTAGTTAAAGTGCAGATGCCTCCATCGGATATACTCTATAACTCCATTACATTGGTGTGTGTGTCGATTTACATATACCTTTTTTATCAGTTCATAGGCAATAACTGCCGAGAAGGACAAGATAAAATAATACTTACTAGAAAAATATTTATACTTTTCTTTTTTGCTTTATCCTATACCTTAACTGCAAACTATCTGCATATGAAACAATCATATTTACCAGCACTGGACATACCTGGCAGTATTATGTTTGTTATTTATGTTGTCGCTCTTTTTGAGTTTAAGTTTCCCTACACGTTTCTCGCAAAATACGTAATACTCTCATTCATAATAACAGCAGCTACAGTATTACAAAATAATATCCTTGTTTCACAAGCAGCTGCTATTTTCGGTTTTAGTGCAGTACTAGTAATAGTTATTCAGATGATTCTTAAATTATTCAATTCGCCAGCGTAGTATGAAAGTATTAAAAAGCATTCCCTACATATTAATTTTATTGTCTTATTTTCTTTCTTTAGTCATATTCGCATACATACTCGTAGGATATTTCGTGCATATCTTTAATCCAAAAGAAGTATTTATAGATTACCGGCTATTTGAACATGAATATGTTTCTATATTGATGGATATTGGCTTTGTTTTGAGTGTAACCGGGTGGATTCTTTTCAAACTTTATATCGATAAAAGTAATAGAAAACAGCCACCTCTATCTTTTATAGATAAAACGGTCATTGTCCTCGTAGCTGTTATGACGCAAATGTTCTATATACAGGATGTTGAATTGCCACATTTGTATTACTACTTACTTTCTGGATCTTTGTTGCTGTTATTTATCTTGATATACCCTCAAATAATTATATACTACGTAGCAGTAACTCAAATTATTTTAAAGAGGACATATACCTTAAAATTTGACATGCATGTACATCCATCACACACAGAACTTTCAGGAAAATATATACTGCAACGGATTTTTACTATTTTTTTGTCAGGTGTATTGATATCAATTAGTTTGTTTTTCATTTCCTATACTGGGGCGAAGTACTTAAAGGGTAAAATAGTACAAGAAAATAGACTGCGAGATCGGTTATATATCCAACGAACAATCCCAACAAAAACTACACATGCTGAAAAAGTGATTTTAAAAGGGCATAACTTCGGTTGGGGATCGATCAACGATAAACGGTTTACACTCATGAGTACAGATGGCCCCATCAATCAAGTTGACAAATGGGAAGATAACACAATCGTGTTTATTGTGCCTTTACACTTACATGTAGGTAAAAGACAAATATGGATTAAAAAACCAGCAGATCAGTTAAACAGTCAAAGCAAAATAATTCAAAGCAATCATGTTGTCATAGAGGTTTTCTCACGTTTTGACTTCTATCCTGCTCAGGATGATACATTCATCGGTAAAGTATATAAAAAGGTACGTAATTTCATTTTTTATAACACAATAGAGGATACTACTTCTCTGTTAAAATAAACGTATGAAAAAAATTGGGATACCTATATTTTTAATCATTCTAACTGTGGTCTCCCTGATGTACCGATTATATGGGCTGAATAAGGCTGTACCATTTTGGGTTGACGAATTTAGTACTGCTGAGCAGGCTCGTTTGCTGTTAACCTACGGATTAAGCGTCTTTACACATCATGAATATTACTTTGAGTTTCATAATATTACCCCTCACATACTAAGTGCCATAAGTTTTAGTCTCTTAGGGAAAAGCACTTTTGCAGCGCGCTTACCAATAGCCTTAACCGGATCTTTTATCCCTCTTTGTGTATTTATCTTAACTCAATACTTATTTAATCGTAGAACCGCGGTAGCGGCGTCTTTATTATCTGCATTTGCTTATATTGAAATTGTTTGGTCATTACAAGCACGAGGCTATGTAATCCAACAGATACTGACACTATTAACATTATTTGTTTACTATAAACTATTTGATAAGAAAAAGTTGGAAAAAAAATATATAGTCTTCATAATAATTTTGGGAGTACTAGGAATTATGACCCATGTGTTTTACTTTTTGCTTTTAACTGCTTTGTGTATACACTGGACAATATTTTATGCAAAAAACTTCAAACATATTCTTCGAAATCCTTTCATATACGTAATACCGTTAATCATACTAGCATATTTATTTTTTAATGGCACTTTATCAGATTTGCTACGGGCTATCCGAAGCGGGATGCTTCAATTTCATAACTCTTTTTGGTATTATCACTCATTTCTGTGGAGAGAGTACGGAGTGCTGACTGTCCTGACAGTCCTTGGACTAATACTGGCACTAAGTAGAGATTTAAAAAAAACCAGCCTGATACTCCTGTTTATATGCATTCATCTTTTTTTTATAGGAGGAATATTCGGGCATTACATATCCAAATATACACTGCCAATCTTTCCATTCCTTTTTATATTCCCGGCTTATGTTTTTACTTCTATTGCTAATTGGGCAACAGACCCGTTGCACGGAAAGTATCGAAAAATACTTTGCTACTCGCTACCTATTCTATTAGCGCTTTTTATAATTGCAAACGGATATAAATTTGTAACCAAGCCGAAGAAGTACTATTCTGTAAATCACGATTTCAGAGAAATCGCAAATATCGATTATAACGAGGTATATAATCTCATTCACACCAAAGGAAAACTAACAGAGGGAAAAACAGCAGTGATAGATACCTGGCCGGATAGAATTAAATGGTATCTACCTGAAAATGACAAAAATAATTATATCTTTAGATGGATACACGATACGGATCCGCATAAAATAACTACGTATACAGTAAATACAGAAGGCGAAAAAAAAGTAATTGGTAGTAAAACGTATCGACTTATAGGAGATTTGTCTGATTTACAAAAAGCACTTCGTAAGTATCCAAAAGGATTTATTTTCATCGATGATACGACGCTTCCAAAAGATGTCATTGAGTATGCTCAAAAACACTTTAAAAAAGAGTTGTATCTTGATCACTATCCTTTAGACGATAACCCATATTCTATCTGGCCCGCAACACTCTATAGTTGGGGTATATAATAAATCATGCTCAAGCCGTTATTTAAGCGATCGACCATTCACTTTTCAGGACTGCTCTTCAGTAAAGCAATTAGTACGTTTGTCTTTATACTCCTTGCTCGTTTGTTTGGACCTCAGATGTTTGGTGAGTTTATTTTTTATATAACTTTGTTAACCATCTTTACAGTCTTTTTTGATTTTGGACTTAATCAGTGGTATCAAAAAACTGCAGAAGGCCAGCCTCCTACTGTTATATTCCAAAAAGTGTTGAGCGCACGGTTAATAACTTTACTGTTGGCGGTGCTGATTGCACTATTCGTCTTGGTACGCTGGACAAATTTTTCAAGTTTTTATATAGCAATATTTTTAATTACGCTAATCCCAGAATCTTTTGTTTCAGTAGTAGATGGCTATTTTTTAGAAACAAAACGACCTCTCAAAATATCATTAAAAACAAGTATTAAAATGTTTATTGTTTTGGTAGGATACGCAGTGTTTCATAAAGCATTCTCAGTGCCACAAGCCATTGTGTGGCTACTTTTTGGATCAATCGTAAGCTTTGCTGCAGTATTTCCCTGGACTACACTGAAAAAATTTAAAATTGCACGTCTCACAGAATCTATAAAGATTCTTCGACAATCAGCGGCGTATGCCTTTCTTATTATTACCTCGTATGCCTATGCACGCGGCGACTCGATTATTATCCAATATAGACTTAACAGCCTCGCCCTCGGTCTATATGGTGCTGCATACCGATATTTAGAGTCCTTGAGTTTATTTCCTAGCGCTTTAGGGCAAAATTTATTTTCACACGCTGCCAAAAAAAACGGTATTACATTTTTACAGCTCAAAAACATAGTCATTATTATGATGCTGTTTGGAGTTCTTGTTTCGATAACTGTTTTTAGTTTATCTCATTTACTTATTATTTATATATTGGGTGTCAAATATAGCGCGGCTGTACCTGTTTTACAGATATTTGCAGCTGTGTTACTTCTTTTTTTTATAAACTCACCTTTAAGCACAGTAGTGCAGAGCTCACGCTTTATCAAAAATTTTCTTCCTTTTGGCATAAGTAATACTATTCTCAATATCCTACTCAATATAGCTATCGTTCCCATTTATGGTATACAGGGAGCGGCGTGGGTTATGTTTACCACTGAAGTAACGGGCCTTTTAATTAACTTGTATTTTATTAAAAAAATATATTCGGTATAAAAACTGGATTATGGAAAAAAAAGTTAGTGTGATAATTGTGCATTGGAATACTGAAGAAAAATTAAGAAGTCAGTTAGCAGCATTGGGGAATAATGAAAAATTACATATTATCGTCATAGATAATGCATCTACGATAGATGCTACATGGATACAGACAGAATACCCATACGTTACCGCTGTTTTAAATCCACAAAATAGAGGGTATGCATTCGCCTGCAATCAAGGCACGATTCAGGCTATAGGTCAATGGTTACTTTTTCTCAATCCCGATGTTCTTATTACCGCTGATCATGTACTGAATATGATCCAGCAAATGAGTGAAAGAAAGCTAGATGCCGCATCACCACTTCCGGATAATACAAAAGATTACTTAAAACCAGTTCCTTCAGTTATATCATTACTGATTGAGTTTACACCACTACACAAAATAATACCCAGTTCAGTTTTTGCTAAAAAAACTCTATGGGGAGGCTGCCTATTAATTAAAAAGGAAACAGTATTGAGTATTGGTGGTTGGGATGAACGCTTTTTTCTTTGGTTCGAAGACAGCGATTTAACAAGACGTTTACTGAACAATAGATATCAATGTGGATTTATTAAGGTTGACGGACTGAAACATAGTGGAGGAGAGTCATTTAAACTCGTGGATGATGCTAAAAAAAGACAGATTTTTTTTCACTCGATGGATGTTTATAGTAAGAAATATTTTTCCTATTTTGGACAATTCATTATTAAATTACTAAAAACGAAATACAGTAAACATACACTACTGCCTGTCGAGAGTAAGGGAGTGAGCCTTACCGTACCCAACCTTAAAAAAGATTTATTATTGGAATTTTTACAAACAAATTATGAGTACTTACATTCGACAGATGAAACGGTTATAGTAACGAGTGCTGTAAGTAGTGACGAGGTATGGGAACTACGAAAATATTTTTCCGAAGTACGGTTTATTACAATCAAGACAAATAAGGGATTTGCCTCTACTGTCAATATTGGATTCCGCGTTTCAAGAAGCCCGTGGACTGGAACTGTGAATGATGACGTTGTTTTCGAAAACGAGTGGTTCAATAAAGTTATTGTGAACGGAAATGAAAATACGGGTTCACTCAATCCTGTCATATACTCCGATAATACAACCATAGAATCAGCCGGAATAAATGTATTACTCAAAGGGAAAGCTGAAACTCAAACAACAATTAAAAGTACAGACGAGTATGAATCACCTGCAACTAATGGAGCTGCTGTGATTTACAATCATGTAGCACTTGATAGAGTAGGGCTATTTGATGAACGATTTGGATCATACTTAGAGGATATTGATCTTGCATTGAGATTAAAACGAAGTAAATATAAAAATTTGATTATACCGACGGTAAAGGTGATTCATGTTGGGCATCAAACCGCAAAAACAGTACTGAGAAGAAAAAAAGCATGGCTAGATGCACGGAACTGGTGCTATGTGATCATTAAAAACTGGTCGTTGCTACAGATTATTCAACACATTCCGCAAATAGTAGTTGAAAGAATGCGAAATTTAAACGGCATCAGAAAAGCTCAATAACACTACACAACAAACTAACAAATGGGAATGACAAAATAAGTCGCAGAGACGCATTCTCAAACAACGAGAAATTTTATAAAGAACTTTTACAGAAGGATTAGCCCTACCGCCTTCAATTCTTGCCAAATACGTTTTATCAACAAAAGATTTAAATGCCAGCTGTTCTTGGGTTATTTTTTTCTTTCTTCGTTCTTTACAGATTTTGAATCCGATTGTTTTATTCAACCATTTGCACATACTATTTTTTTACACTATACCGTTTCAGATCTGCTTGTACCATCATTTCCACAAGTTCTTTAAATGATACTTTTGGTTCCCATCCAATCTTTGTTTTTACCTTAGTTGCGTCACCTCGTAAGGCGGGTACTTCTGCTGGCCTTTTATATCGAGGATCGATTACGACATACTTTTCCCAGTTATCAACGCCAGCTGCCGCAAAAGCAGTTTCTACAAACTCTCTTACAGTATGTGTCTCTCCAGATGCAACTACATAATCATCAGGTTTTTCTTGCTGTAACATCAGATACATGGCTTCTACATAATCTCCTGCAAATCCCCAATCACGTTTTGCATCAAGATTACCTAAATGCAACTCGGAAGCAAGACCATGCTTGATTTTTGCAACACCGTCAGTGATCTTTCGTGTAACGAAATTGATGCCACGAATAGGAGATTCATGATTAAAGAGAATACCATTGACCGTAAATAATCCATATGATTCCCTGTAATTAATGGTAATCCAGTATCCATAGACTTTAGATACACCATACGGACTGCGAGGATGGAAAGGAGTTTCTTCATTCTGAAATCCATCTCGGTGTTCTACTCCAAACATTTCCGATGTGGAGGCTTGGTAAAATTTTGCAGTTGGGGAGAAGTACTTAGTAGCATTTAAAAGATTGAGCACACCGAGAGCATTTACTTCGGTAGTGAGTTTTGCTTGTTCCCAGGATGAACCAACAAATGACTGTGCCGCCAAGTTGTATACTTCATCTGGTCTGATGTTTTTAAAAATATTGATTAATGAAGATTCATCAATCAGATCACCCTCAATGAGTTCAACATCCTTTGTGATGCCTAGATAATCAAGATTCTCAAAATTAGGAGCGGAGTAACGACGCATCATTCCGTAAACGGTATAATCCTTTTCCAGAAGAGTTTTTGCAAGATACGGTCCATCTTGTCCTAAGATACCTGTAATCAAAGCAGTTTTTTTCATATGATTGTAAGACTTTGAGTAATTATAAAAATAGTTTTTTTATATTTCAATTCTATTTGTTACAATAACAGGTATGGTCAAAAAAATAGTCTCTTTTCTGAAGCGGCCCACGAGCCGCGATGTGATCATTAACACCCTCGGAAATTATCTAAACGTTTTTTTTACCGCTTTTTTCGTACTGATCCTTGTGCGAGTTCTAAGTAAATCAGAGTATGGAGCTTTGAACGTTTTGCTTGGTATATCATATGTCTTAGCCAATATTCTTGACTTTGGAACTTCAGCTACTATCTACTCAACTGTACCTACTCTCCTAGAGGAAGAGAGAACAAAATTTTACAGGTTTGTAAAAAGTACTTTTTTCTTCCAATCATTTCTTTCAATGATCGTCATAGCACTCTTACTCGCATTCTTCCCATTACTTGATCAGATATTTTTTAAGACATACTCACCAATATGGGAACTATATTTAACGGCAATTTCAGTACTTTTATTCATTTGGCAAAACTTTATCACAAATATACTGTATGCTGCAAAAAAAGTTTGGGCAGCTAATATTTATAATAATTTTTCTAATCTACTCAAAACTGTTATTTTACTGATGCTTGCATATACTCATCATGTGACAGTTGGATCTGTCATATTTACATTCGGTATTGTGGGACCAGTAATCTTTTTCATTTACATTCTGCTAGAAAAAAAGCATCACCTCATACACCTTATGGAGAGCAAAGTAAAGCGGGAGGATTTCAAACTTGGATATACAGTAACATTCTTAGTAGCTAACCAATTTTTCAACTTAGGATCGCGTATGGATTTGTTTCTTCTTTCATATTACAGATCTAAAGCCGAAGTAGGGGATTATGCGCTTGCCCAAAAAATAATTCTGACAGTTATTACAACGATCATAAGTATTACACAGATACTATCACCATTATATGCGAAGATAGAGCATAAACGTGAAACTGCAACTCAACTAAAAACCAGTTTTCTGTACATGCTTATCCCATCCTCTGTATTTGTAGCTCTGTACTTCATGCCAAGTAAAGTATATGATTTGTTCTTCACCGGTAAATTCGCATTAAATACTCCTGTGGTGACAGCACAGTTAAGCCTTCCGTTTATTTTGTACACATTTGCAAACATTCCCTACTTATTTCTGCTATATACCGTAAAAAAACCTGTATATATACTGGTTTCTAATGTCTTCTTCTTTGTGATAGTCACTGTTGGCTGTTATATTCTCATTCCAATGCAGGGTATATTTGGACCGCCAATTGCTATTTGGCTCGCATTCATTGTCAGTACTTTTGTATTGATAATTGGATTCTTTAAGGAATATTTAACACTCCCAGATTAATTAGTGGGTTGTTTAATTCGTTGCCATTCTTCAACAGTTACACCACGAAAGTTCTTTATAGAAGTAGAGGCATACCCCTTATTTATCAGATTGGTTTTATAATCATACCCGTATATATCAGAAGTATAAGGTATGACTACTATTTTATCAGGTAAATTCTGTACCACACTCAGCGTACGAAGATCCTTCAGCAAAGATTTATTACCGTAATAACGAATCGGATCTGAAGAAGAAACAATCATATATATTTCTTTTTTATTATTGACACTGAGAGCAGCATCTCTCCAATTTTCACGATGGAATACAGGATTAAGTACATACATACATGATAGACCGGCAAAACCTAGCAAGACGATGGTCGCTAAAACCAATTTTATCAGTTGACGCTGCGACGCGTAAGAATTAGCGAGTAGGATTGAAAGAATCGGTAGTAGATAGAGAAATCGAAAATACTGAAGAAGCGGACTAAAAAAAGAAAAAACCAAGCCTAAAAAAACAGGCAGTATACATAATACTCCAAATAACTTTTGTTTTACGATACCACGGGAAGCAATGAACAAAATAAATAGAGTCCAGGGAAGTGAAAGTAAGTAATACAAATTTTTAGGCTCGAAGGAAATCCTCCCTAAAGAAAATTTAAGCGGTATTAAAAATAAATTCTTTAATGAAGCAGGGCCTAGTGCAGCTTTCCAGTTTGTCACGATCTGTAATGCTTCTCGTGAGTGCAGGAATTGTTGATAGAGTAGGGGAGTGACGACTAGTAATGCGATCACAAATCCAGGAAGTAATTTTATCAAGAGAGCAAACTGTCGCTTCCATAATAAAACGATATAATAAGCGGCAATCATAAAGATGCTACCATAAAACGTCAAAAACGAAAGTGCGGTAAATAAATTAAATAAAATAGTAGCACGTAACTCTGACGAGAGAGATTTTGAAGTAATGATGACCATGAAATAATATAAGCTAACTGAAAGTAAAAAAGTTACCATCATATACATACGCGCTTCCTGCGAGTAGTAGATAATAAGTGGGTTAAAAAGAAAAAATATCACAGCAAAAAGACCATTTGTAGGGACAGGTCCCCACTTGGCTACGCTAGAAGGGGCGCGGCGCGACCTGTCCCTACTCATGCGAATATATAGTACGTACACAATATACCCACATGATAGGGAAAACAACACTGAAGGCATGCGCAGTACAACTTCCGCATACCCAAATATATTTGACCATGCTTTCATGAATATATAAAAAAGAGGAGGATGAAAGTCAGATGGGCTAAATTTAGTAATAATTTGCGCGTAGTTGTATTGCTGGACTACACGAGCGGTGGTTGCTTCATCAAGCCAAAGTGACTGATTAAGAGCGATTAAACGAAATAAAAAAGCAACAATAAAAATAACAAATAACTTTTTCCTCATAACAATGTTATTATATTGTAATGAAAATTAGATTCCTTAAACCTATTTTACCATTCGTAATACTCTTAATCGGAATCTCACTTTATTATACTGATGTATTTTCATATTTTATAAGCGGTGACGATATCTGGCAGTATTTAGAGGCGCCAAGTGACTGGAAAATGGTTTGGCATCTGTTTACTTTTATTCAACAGTATCGCCCTCTGCCTCATATTTTTTTTGATATCTATCACATAATCCCGCTTTCAATTCCGCTGTTTCACTTAATTTCAGTTTTATTTGTGAGCATTATCTCTTTTCTATTCTATTTATTCCTTACAAGATACATGAAGATTAATATAATACTCGCTTTAGCTATTTCTTTTGTTTGGTCAATTTCCCATATAATCTTTTACCACGTATATACTTTAGCGGGTACAGCAGATTTAGTGTTCATGTTGTTTTTTTGGTCTTCGATTCTCTGTTATCTTCAATATTCGAAAAAACATAATAACTTTTATTTACTTATATCATGGGTTAGTTTTATCCTAGCCATTTTTTCCAAGGAAATATTTATAAGTATTCCACTTTTGATTTCTATATTCACGTTCCTACCGCTAGAAAAAAAGAGTAAAAAAATAAAAATTAGAACACTCATACTGTACTGGCTTCCGACGGTTTTTTTCTATGCAATAAAAATTTTGCTATATAAATCAAACGGATCAGCTTATACTTATTCATTAACAGGTGGAATTTTGATAAATAACATAAAACATTTTTCGCTCTGGTTTTTAAACTACAGACATGGATGGCAGATGGGAATGCCTTTACCAGCCTCAAAACAATATTATTTCGCTATTGCTATAAATGCTCTCTTCATGACGTATTTTATAATCCGTACGTTTCGTTCTCGAACAATAATTGTCGTGTTTATTTTTTGGATACTGGCAGGTTTGCTGCCTTTCTTCTTTTTAGACCGAGTTCTCGTGTATTACTTAAATGTAAGTCTATTTGGTCTACTTGCACTTGTTGCATTTGGGTTGCAAGATTATTATATCAAGCATCGGAATATTTCAATTATTCTAATTATTACAGTATTAGTGCTCAATATTTTTATATCTTCCTCTGTTAAAAAGCAGTGGAAAGTGTTCTCATTTGTCGCTGTGGCAAACGAAACTTCGTCAAATTTTTATAAAAGGATAATTAAACCATATAAATGGAACACAGAAAAAAATATGCTTTGTCTCAAAAATCTAAACGGAGATGCATTGTGGGCTTTGGCTGAAGGGCGAGAGCTATATATGTTCACTCGCCAGAATCCAAAAATACTTATAACAAATGAGAGTTACCCTCCCAAGTGTTTTTCTGATAGGTCTATCCGGTTTAAAAACGAAGGAAGATCGTTCATTCAGGAGTAAATCTTAATTTTTGAATCTTACTTCTGCTTTGAGATTCTCAAGTAAAAATGCTTTTTTCACTGAGGTATTTTTCAATATCCAGTTCCATACTGATCCCTTATAGGTGACTTTATCAGGGAATACGAGAAATTGTTTTGTATTACTGTTCTTAAGATCTGAAATAATTTCCTGTTGTAATTTTTCTGTTGTCTCACCTGTATGGTAATAATGACGGGTAGGGTTCTTTAAATGAAAGTATTCGTAATATAAAACGTTATCAGGATATATAAACAGGTAACGGTCATGAGGATTGAGTGCCTGTTGAATAGAATCTAAAAAATCTTTATTTTCCTTACTTAACGTCATACCTGCCAGTTTATTATTGCTCATAAATAACTTTCGATTAAACGAAAGTTGTAGATTAGGATGAGGAGGACTGTAGATAAGCTTAACATACGCAGCACTATGAAAAACTAAAAGGGTTGCTGTTAACCCACCAATTAGTAATGACGAAGGTGGGATTATTTTTTGTTTTATTGCAGTAAAAAAAATAGTGACAGCAAATATCAAATATATAGTTGGGTTTTTAATATGGAGTAGAGTATATGTGAGTATTAGTAAAACACCGGCAACGGATAAAATTAATGGTAATTTTCTTAAAGATAAAAGGCTTCTCAATGAAGTAAGCATTACCAATGCATACGTTATAAAAACACTCAGCCAAATGCTGCCATACCACAAATGGGCTTCATCGGAACGCCCTAAAGCGGCTGTAAAACTAAGAATTGCAAAAAGACAAAATGATTGAAGTGCTCCCACATTTTTTTTATCTTTCAGTTTTTGAGCATGCATTGCCATCGCGATGCCTACAGCAAGAATAAATATCATAACAGCCCAAAACACTTTCCCAACTGGTGGGGGAGGGATAGGTAAACCCATCATCCGAGGCTGAATAAATAATCCCAAATATAATGAGTCATATAAAAAGTTCAGTAGCGAACCATGTATAGTTATAAGCAGGAGAATAGGAACCCACACTACAAGAAAACCTGCAATCAAATGTAGAGAAAATAAATATTTTCGCGAAGAATGGACGATCTGTGTAATGAATACTGAAACCGTAAGTAAAATTCCTGCATCAATGCGGAACAAAAACACTAACGCCCATAACACGCCTAACAAAAAAATTTGATATTTGTTTTTAGGATTAACATGAAGATATGCTAAGAAAAATGATGCTGCAACTGCATGGACTTCTTGAGCGGAGTTAATAAATGACATATATATACCTACCGCAAGAAGTGCCAGAAGATTTAAGGCTACGCTTCGATAGCGATTTTTTATCTGTAAAAACTGATCAATAATTTTTTTAGACAAAAAAAATAGAACAGCTGTAAATAAAATTTTAAAAAAAGCGAAGTAAAGCAATGCAAGTGGTAGAGTAGGGGAGATTAGTCGAAAAAGTAAGCCTTCTAGAAGAAATCGTCCAGGCGGATATACGATACTAAAATCTTTATATAACCCACCACCCCTGGATACAATGAGAGAAATCATGTAGTTCGTTTCACTATCATCTGGAAAGTAAACTTTTGGAAATGAAGTACTGATGGATTTTATAGCAGCGTTAAAGTATAGAAAATATATACCTACAAAAATCACTACAAACCATGTGAGAGTTCGAAAACGAAAATGTAACATCACCTTATTCTATCAGAGTTAATGCGAATTGTTTGAAAGAAGATATTCAATTTTATGAACCAAATCGGTACTGTCTGTATAAGATACAATAGTTTTGGTTATAACTTTTAAGGAGCCAGAAGGTTTCGTTCCTTTTTTATAAAGACAAATAACTGGCACACTAAAGCTATCCGCCCAACCTAATTCTATTCCTTGTCCGGTCGCAGGAAACGATACTTCTGCGATCACTAAATCAGAGTTTTGTATTATATGTTTACTGTTAATAAACATATCGGTTTCATGCGGTAAGATAAATGTGTAAAGAGAGTTAAGAGCGGAGTTTCTAATAGGAGCATAAAGCTCATTTTTATAGTCGAAACCTCTAGAATGAGCAACGTAAATTTGCATTAAATGGCAGTTAAAAACTTAGTATTCAATTTAGCAACACTTGATTTCAACCTACTGTACTAGAGCGACAGCGTATCAAAGTTGTCACCTGATACTACTCAATTAGATTGATTTAGTATACCAAAGTATGATTGAATGGGGTATATGAAAAAAAATATAAATGTACTAACTGTCTATCTACTACATCAGTAATTCGTAAAACCAAAC
>CAZXWS010000041.1:0-10837 GCA_964644605.1 uncultured Gammaproteobacteria bacterium | reverse complement strand
ACATACTAAAAATAATATGCTGAAGAGCAGCGCAACGCGTTGTCCAAAAATATTTTTATAGAGAAAATAGTAGATAGAAGAAAAAAGTGCTGTAACAGCAACCCAATACCAACCAACTATAACCGGATTGCCATTACCAATAAAAAATGCTGGGTAATTAAAATAGAGCCAGAGAGGTCCATGAAAAAGTCCTTTCCAGTCGGCTCTCGGACCAATGAGTACAACTTTTTTAGAAGATATCTCCTGCATAAGTAAAAAATCTCGAGCAATATCAGTATGAAAGTTGAGATCGCCATGTAGTACATACCATGATCCTATAAATAAAGCTACACCACCGAGAAGAAGTAATAAAAGAACTATAATTAAGCTAAATTTTTTGTTATTATCTGGATTAGTCATTCAATAGCAAACGGTTTATACTGGTATAATTCTAGTATATCAACTTGTATTATACAACCAACTAAACATAATGGACACAATCTCAGTAATCATTCAAACCTACAACGAGTCAGCCAACATAACTGAATGTATCCATTCCGCTAAACTTTTAACGAACAATATAATTGTAGTAGATACAGAGAGCACAGATAATACAAATCAATTAGCTAAAAAAAATGGTGCAGTAGTTTACACCCATCCCTATGAGCAATATGTAGAGCCTGTTAGAAATTATGCTATGTCGAAAGCTGAAAGTGATTGGGTATTTATACTTGATGCAGACGAGCGCATGACTCAAGAACTCGCAGGGGAAATACTATCGCGCATTACCCATGAAAAAAACACGTATTATAAAGTACCACGCAAAGAATATTTTGCAAAAAAAGTATGGTTATCGCATGGGGGATGGTGGCCCAATCATATCATTCGCTTAATAAAGAAAGATTCTTTTGTTGATTGGCCCGCAGCTATACACTCTACGCCTCAAATAACTGGTTCAATGGGTATGTTGAACAACGCAATCCTTCATTTCTCAAAAAATGATTATTCCGATATTGTAAATAAAACCATCATGTTTGAGAACATGGAATCAGAGTTACTGTATAAAGCTAATAAACCTGTATCTGTTCTCACTTTCTTTAGAAAATTTTTTGGCGAACTTAATAGAAGACTTATAAAAAAGCAAGGATACAAAGATGGCACAATTGGAATCATCGAGAGCATGTATCAAGCATTCTCAAAGACCATTACGTATTTATACCTGTATGAAAAGAAAAAAAGCTCTGCTCTATGATCCATACCTTGATGTAATGGGTGGAGGTGAAAAACATATTCTTTCTGTTTTACAAGTACTGGAGAATGAAGGATACGAAGTGAACATTGCATGGGATAAAGATCTAACAGATGAATTGAAACAGAAACTAAACATTGAATTCAAATCACTGCATTTTGTTCAAAATGTATTCCAAGGAAAAAGCATATTACAGTCGGTCACCAACTTACATAATATCGATGTTTTTTTGTATGTCACAGATGGGAGTTACTTCTTTTCGCATGCCAAAAATAATTACGTTTTTAGTATGTATCCTAAAAAGGAATTGTACAATCTTACTTTTTTAAACCGACTTAAACTTTGGAATTATAAATTCATTAGTAACTCACATTTTACCCACGACCGTTTAAAATCATTGGGCATCTCTTCAAAAGTTATATACCCTTATATTGATTCTGTATTTTTAAATCAAGACTTAAAAATTTTACGAAAAGATAAAACCATTTTAAATGTTGGTAGATTTTTTAGACAGCTTCATGCGAAAAGGCAAGATGTTGCAATTGATATGTTTATTGCGTTGATGGAGCGGTTACCAGAACTAAAAGATTATTCTTTAATCCTAGCGGGTGGAGTAAAAGATAAAGATGATAAGCTTTATCTAGATGAATTACAAAAGAAAGCGCAAGAATACCCGAATATTATTTTCAAACCAAATATTCCATTCTCTGAACTTCTTGGTCTATATCAGCACGCATCGTATTACTGGCACTTTGCAGGTTTTGGTATAGATGAAAATAAAGAACCTGATAAAGTCGAACACTTAGGCATTACACCACTTGAGGCTATGGCGTGCGGAGCAATCACGTTTTGTTATGCGGTAGGAGGTCCTAAAGAAATTATCGATAACGGTAAAAATGGTTTTTTATTTACTTCACAAAATCAACTATTAGATGAAATGAAAAAAGTTATTTCTAGCGAGAAACTGCAAGACGAAATAAAAATTAGTGCGCAAAAATACATTCAAGATACTTTTAGTTATCAACATTTCGAAAAAGAAGTGAAAGAAACAATACTATGAAAATTTCCGTCATCATTCCTGTATACAAAAATAAAGAACAGTTTTTAAAAAACTTGAAGCATAATTTACAGTATTTAGGAGACTGCGAAATTATTATAGTCAACGATTATCCTGATGAAAGCCTCAAAACCGATCTCCGTGACTTTCCATCAGTTAAGCTTTTTGAAAATACAAAAAACTTAGGCTTTGGGCAAACAGTAAATCGTGGAGTAAACGAAGCGCATGGAGATTTAGTACTGTTACTAAATACGGATGTTGTCTTGAAAAATGACACTTTCAAAATAACAATCGATAACTTTAAAAATCATAAGAATCTATTTGCTATAAGTTTCGCGCAAGAAGAAAAAAATGGTACGATAGTTGGTAAAAATAAATTTTTTTGGAGTCGTGGGATGTTTTTCCATACAAAAGCAAAAGACTTAGAAAAAGGTATAAATGGCTGGGCAGAAGGTGGAAGTTGTATTATTGATAGAACTAAATTTTTAGAACTTGATGGGTTTGATAAGATATACAAACCATTTTACTGGGAAGATATTGACCTTTCGTATAGAGCTTGGAAACAAGGTTATGAGATTCTCTTCGACCCTACCATACTTGTCGAACACCATCATGAATCAACGATTGGAAGATACTTCTTAAGTTCATATATTAAAAAAATTGCGTTTAGAAACCAATTCTTTTTTATTTGGAAAAATATAACTGACGCTAATCTTAAACGGCAACATTTTATCTTGTTATTTCCAAATTTACTTTATTACATGAGTAAAGGAGAATTTAATTTTTTTCAGGGTTTACTTGCTGCTCTCAAATTAAAATCTACAATCAAAAAAATAACTGTCTACAAAAAAACTGATGCAGAAATTTTTAAAAACTTTTAAAGAAAGAAAACAATTGCAAGGTTATAAAATGCATGAATTAATATTGGAAGCACAAGACTTCTTCGAGATAAGAAAATAAACGAGTTAGTGATGCTCAGCACTAAATCAGTCATCATAAACATCAATAGTAAATTACCATTAATTTTCGGATCTGTGAAAAGTATCGGAACATGCAGAAAAAAGAAAAGGATGCTCGCAAAAAAGGTGGATGTGTAAACATTCTTTGATTCTTCATATAATCTTTTTAAAATAAATCCTCTTGATAAAATTTCCTCTGATATTGCAGTGGCTAGAGCAGTAGCCACGAGGAGCATGACTTTTTCAACAGTGAATCCGTGATTCCAACCACCTAAACCACTTCTCATAAAGGTAGCAAGTAATGCACTAATAAAAAATATTCCTCCTATTCCCAAGCCATATAAGACATCACTTTTAAGATTTTTTACTTTCAAATCGACTGCTTCAAAAAAATTCTTGTGTTCATAGCGACGTATGTAATACCAAACTGGAAGTATGAAGACGAGAGGCTTTGCAATAAATTCATCAAAAGCTTCAGATTGGTGAACTTTCGCACGGTAAATGGCCCATACAATTAAAATCACTGCCCAAACATTTAACGCTTTCTGTGTCGGAGATATCTTCTCCTTTTGTTTCATAGTGTAAAGGTACACGTTTTTCTGTAAGAATGCAACTCAAAAAAGGCCAAAGTAAGTTGTGAATCATCGGAAAATAAAGTAAAATACTGCTTACGAAAGGCGCGTTGGCGAAGTGGAAACGCGGTGGTCTGCAAAACCACCATTGCGCCGGTCCGATTCCGGCACGCGCCTCATTTAACAGTCATTAGTCTAAAGTCTATAGACTATAGTCGATAGGCTGAAGTTTGAGCAGCTCGTATGTACGACAAACAGATGCGATATAATGTCTTTGTTTTAAAGACAGGATAATGCACACGAGCAGCGAAAACGCTGACTTTTTACTATAGCGATATTCTGGAGAGATGTCGGAGCGGTTGAACGAGTTTGTCTTGAATCCCGCCCAATGGCGGAGGGTTGGCCGAGTGGTTTATGGCGCTAGTCTTGAAAACTAGTGAGCGAAAGCTCTCACAGGTTCAAATCCTGTACCCTCCGCTATCTGGCGGGACGAATCCCACTCTCTCCGCAGTGTATTGAGTAAAATATCCGCTTATAATCAATAGTGAGTATGAGAAAAATTAGCCTGCTTCTAAATAATTACTTTATATTGTTGGGAGCATTTATTTTAATATTCATATTAATACGTTCAATTCACTTTGTTGATTTTCTTAATTTTTCAACAGATCAAGCGACATCTTCGATTAAAGTTCTTGATATTCTAAGAAACAAAAAAATTTCACTAATCGGACCTCCTGTTTCTTTTAGTTATCAAGGTAAATACATTTTCCACGGTGGGGTTTCTTACTATTTTCAACTTATATTTTTAGCTTTAGGTAATTTCGATCCAGTCATTTCGTCTTATTTGTACATGATTTTCTCTTCAATTATGATCATTCCACTTTTTTTTGGCAGTAAATATTTAGTAAACGAAAAAACCGCATGGTTAATGGTAATAGTTTATTCTTTATTACCCTTGTATATTGACTACACAAGATTCTTATGGAACCCGAACTTTCAACTGACACTTCTTCCACTTTTGATTCTATCTATGGGATTACACAAAAAGTTCAACAAAAATATTTATTTCTTTACCACCTCAGTTCTGTGTGGTATTTTACTACAATTACACTATCAATTTTTACCCCTACTTCTTTCTATATTTATCTATTATTTTTTTATAAAACGTCTATCTCCCATTTATGTTTTGATTTTTCTATTAGGACTCTCTATCGGCTTATTTAATATGCTGCTTTTTGAGTTGCGTAATCACTTCTATAATGTACAAACAGTTTTTTATATCTTAAGCCATAGTAGCAAAGGATCGATCGGAGTAACGTCACTTAAAAATTTTCATTACTTCTTGAGTATTATACTATTAGGTTTCCTTACGCTGGGAACATTTACTTCAAAAAAACTTAATATTCTTATCTTTGTGATTTTATTAATAACAGATATCGTGTTATACGCCCCCACACCCTCACATGCATTTGGTACAGATAAAGATTGGAACTACCTGGCAGAAGATAAAATTCATAAAATTATAACTACTCAGCACATTAAAAATTACAATGTTGCTAACTTAGCCTATGATACTCTAGCTTCTGTACAAAAATATCTCCTAATTAAAGATCATATAAATATAAATTTTGATAATTATTCATCTAACCAATATTTATTTGTTGTTAATAAAGACAATAATTATTTGAAAAATCCTGCTTATGAAGTAAATACTTATACGCCCTCTCAGTTAGTTTCTAGCTGGAAGATAAACAAATCTTATAATCTATATTTGCTTAAAAAGTTATAAATAATATTAACGTGTTTATTGTGCTAAAGTGATAACTGTACAAGGGATTATAAAAAACGATATATATAATAGAATGTTCAACACTAAAATGTTAAAAAAATATCAAAATAACCTTAGAAATTTGCTGGTTAAAAATGGTCATTATTTATTTTTACTAGTTTTGGCTGGTTTTTTTATTTATCTTCGCTATTATCATATTCAGTTCGAAGGGAATACAGGGTATGATCAAGCTAGAGATGCTTTTGCTGCTCGAGATGTTGTAAAGGGGAAATTCCCTCTACAAGGTCCTTGGACAGGAAATGGACATCTCCATATTGGTCCTTTATATTATTATCTTTTAGGTTTTTTCTTCTATATATTTAATCTTGATCCTATTGCTTCCAACTACCTAAATATAATTTTTAACATTTTTAATTTTTTTGCTATATATTTTATCTTAAGTAAGTTGACAACTAAACGTGCGGCGCTATTTGGTATATTAGTTTTTACCTTTAGTAAAGAGTACATATTAGCAGGAAGGACAGCCTGGAATGTTTCACCAATGATTGGATTGGGTGCACTTATTTTTTATGGAATAATACAAATATATAAAGGACACTTTCATTGGTTTTATGTAGTTGCAGTTTTCGCGGGTTTATACTTTCATGCTCATTTTACAGCTATATTTCTTCCGGTAATTATTTTATTATCTCTATTCTTTCTAAAAAATAAAAAGACAGCTTTAAAATATATCGTTTTTAGTATACCTCTTTACTTAATGTGGTTTGTTCCAAATATCCTAAGTGAAATATTACATCAAAATAGTGATGGCTATAGATATCGAGAATTTGTACAGTACTTTTATCATGGATTTCATTTACGATTTTTCTTTTATCGCTTACCTTATCATTTCATTTTATTTAATAAAATATTCTCGATTGGTAATAACTTCTTTCAACTAGCTATTCCGCTAGTTTACTTATTCTATGTTTTAATTTTTGAAAAAAATAAGCAAGAAAAACTAATAGGATATATAATTTTTATGTTTTTTTTAGTACCTATACTAGGTTTTACAGTCTATGCTGGTCCCATTTCTGAATATTATTACAATCATGCAGTCATTACAGTATTTTACGTACTTATATATTTACAAAAAAGATTACTCCAAATAAACTACAAAGTATTATTGACAGTACTTGCAATTTTCTGGTTAGTTAATTTCTATGTTGGAACCAAAGATCTTTGGATAAAGAAATCAACAGGAGGTCTACAAGGTACTAAAGAAGGAACAAGAGCTGAAATATTACAAGGAAAAAAAATTCCTTTTGATATAGGACACATGGATTCCTACCTTTATACTATTTGGAAAGAGGATACCAAAAGATATTAATGATCTATGTACTTATCAGATGTAAAAACAAATGTCGTTATAGTGCATTATGGTGATAAAAACCTTCTTATCGATTGCCTAAATAGTCTCTCAAATTTAATAAATCTTAATACTTTAATTGTATCCAATAATAACCCCATACCGCTAAAGCCAGAGCTTCCAAAAGATTTACAAAAGATACAAATAGTAGAGAACAAAAAAAACCTTGGTTATGCAGGTGGAATAAATAGCGGAATCAGATATGCGCTACACCTGAATCCTGACTATATCCTTATTATCACTGAAGATACAACCTACGATAGGAACTTTTTTAAAGAGATTATTATATATGCGCAACAAAATCAAGATGACGTTGTGGGGCCAACAGTTATTGATCAAAAGACAAATAAAGTGTGGTATCAAGGTGGAGAAATTGATCCATACCGATATACTGCAGGACATAAGAAAGGCAAAACAGATTATGTTCCTGGCTGCTGTGTGTTGGTAAAAACAGAGGTTTTTAAAACCATAGGGTTACTTGATGACCGCTATTTCGTTTATTATGAAGATGTAGACTTTGATTTACGAGCAAAACAGGCAGGATATAAAATAGGAGTATGTAAAAAAGCAATCGTATACCACGACACATATCATAATCCTGCTACTTATAAAAATATGGTTTATTACCTTGCTCGCAACCACTGGCTCTTTCTATTTAATTTTGCTCCTCTTTCTATTAAGGTACGTGAACTTATCCGTTTATCAAAAACCATATTTGAACACATATATAAACAAGAATATGATGCGTTAGCGGGCATATTAGATGCTTTTAGATCTAAATACGGCAAAAGAACATAAAATTACGTTGCTAGTACCACTTTGTCCCCCACACTTACTCCTAATGTCTTCGCTGCTGAACCTAAATTGATTGCTATTTCCAATGTATCATGACTTCCTTTATATAACAAAAAGTTTCCCGGTCTTACATCTGCAAAAGTTTTTGCATAAAATAGTTTCGCTGATTTTTTTGCTGTTCGAAGCTTAATTGTTTGCCCATATTTAAGCTGGGTTGAAGGTGTAGTTAACTTTATATTGCCATATGTATCAATATGCGCAATATGATCAGCCGGAAAACTATAATTTTTTAAGGTTTCTTTTTCTATTTCTTGTGCAAATGAGGTAACTTTTTTGCCTAATGAAGGATATGCTGCTACTTTTGCAAAAATATCCCGCCCATGAAAGGTATTTGAAAAACAAGATTTAAATTTTCCCTCATTTATTTGATACGCTGCAACTATGCCATCAGTAGAAGCCGCAGGATATAATAATCCATTGTCAGGTCCCACAAACCAATAATTTTTTGTCTGTATTACTATGCCTCTTCTCTCGGATCCAACTCCTGGATCTACCACTCCAATATGCACTGACCCTTTGGGTGTAAACGGTAAAAACTTCTGCAGCACAAATGCCCCTTCAAGAATTGAGAAGGAAGTAATGTTATTCGAAGCCACAATAAATTTACTATGCGGATTTAATGTATGAATCACAGCCTCAACTTGAGCCAGCGCAAAGGGTTCACCAAAATCAGATGTAAGAGAGATTATAGGTTTTTTCATATTTCAAATTTATAATTTTTATAACCATAAAAAAACCCCGCTGGGAGGCAGGGTTGTGTTTACAGATAAAACGTTTAGCTCCACAAGCCAACCTCCCTTTGCAGGGTGCGCGTTATTCGCATTGTGGTTGTTGTGTAATTAAACATAGCAAAAGTTATTATAGCATATTATTATGCCGAAATAAAATCTTTTACATTCAAATCACTAATTATGAACTGTGAGCCTTGCCCACTCACCATCTTAAAAGCAACTTTTCTGACAATACCTTCTATCGTGCGTTCAAGAGTACGAATACCAGCATCAAAACCTAAAGGACGGGTTAGCTTTGCCCACACACTATCTTCAATGACAAGATTTTGTGCAGTCAGACCTGCTTCTTTCAAGTATTTAGGGAGAACATAGTCACGAGCAATATGTATCTTTTCTTCGTCAGTATAAGATGGCATTTGAATAACCTCTAGTCTATCCATTACAGCTGTTGCAATGTTAGTCGTATTATTTGCTGTCGCAACAAACAAAACTTCAGAGAGATCAAACGGATAATCAATAAAGTAATCGTTAAAATTTTTATTCTGTCCCGGATCGAGTAACTCAAGCAAAACGCCCATAATAGCCGCTCTCGATTCAGGAGTTACACGATCTAGCTCATCAAGTAAAATAACCGGATTACGAGAGCCAACTCGTCGCAATGCACGAATAATAACCCCTGGTTCCGCTTCCATAGTGGCTTTTGCTTGGCCTCTTAAATCCAGAGCATTAGAAAGTCCACCAAAAGGAATGCGGATAAATTTTCTACCCAAAGCCTCTGCTATTGACATAGCAAATGTTGTCTTTCCAGTACCTGCGAGACCCACAAAAAATAATGACGGAGCATGAAATACATCAGTATGAAGGTTTTGTTTTTGAATTATTAGTACCGATAAATACTCCAAAACTCTCTGTTTGATTTTTTCAAGTCCATAATGATTTTTATCGAGAATCGCTTTTGCCTGACCTACGTCAAGAACATCCGCGGTCTTAGTTTCCCAGGGTAGAGCGGTAATCCAGTCAATATATTTTGCAGTAATATCTATCTGAGATAAATTTCCTCCATATTTTAAGGCAAGCGCAATACGCTCTATTTGAGCGGCTGCTTTTTCATGTAAATTAGCAGGAAGAACAGCTGTCTGCAACTTAGCTCTCAGTTTATCTATTTCTGATAGGCTATTTTGAGTATCCATAGATTTAGCAGAGTCGGTATCTGCTTGACAAAATTAATAATATTTTGTATAAATGAGAAATATACTTATTATTCATTTTAAAAGTTTTATTAAACAAAGTCTATGGCAACAAAAAATGCTATTCAACCTCTCTTTAATTATGTATTAGTCAAGCCCTTACAGCAAGATAAAACGACACCGTCAGGAATCGTTCTCCCGGAAACGGCTAAAGAAAAGCCACAAGTGGGTACTGTTATGGCTGTGGGACCTGGTGAAAGAAATCCTGAAGGAAAAGTTATTCCTATGTCTATCAAAGTCGGCGAAAATGTTCTCTATAAAAAATGGGGTGGAAATGAAGTAAAAGTAGAAAATGAAGAATGGCTGCTGATCGAAGAAAAAGACGTTATGGCTGTTGTTAAATAATTATATTTATAAATTACTAATTAACAATTTAAACTATGGCAAAACAAATTAAATACGGAGCAGACGCACGGCAATCACTGCTTGCTGGTGTAAATAAATTAGCAGATGCAGTGGCTACAACACTTGGTCCAAAAGGACGCAATGTGGCACTTGATAAAAAATGGGGGGCACCAAACGTTATTCACGATGGTGTAAGTGTCGCAAAAGAAATTGAGCTTGAAAATCCATTTGAAAATATGGGCGCTCAGTTAGTAAAAGAAGCAGCATCAAAAACTGCAGATGTAGCAGGTGATGGAACAACAACGGCAACAGTACTTGCTCGCGCAATTGTCAATGAAGGTATCAAAATGATCACCGCCGGTGCTAACCCAATGGTTATGCGTCGAGGATTAATGAAAGCAAGTGATCATGTAGTGGAAGAATTAAAAAAAGTTAAAAAACCTATTACACTCGATGATGCTGCAAGTGTAGCTACTATTTCTGCTGCTGACGCAACACTTGGAAATCTTATTGCCGATGCTCTGAAAAAAGTAGGTAAAGATGGTGTTGTCACAGTAGAAGAAGGAAGAGGTTTAGAAACAACTTGGGAGCACAAGGAAGGAATGCAATTTGATAAAGGTTATGCATCACCTTACTTTGTCACCAA
>CAZXWS010000040.1:0-7673 GCA_964644605.1 uncultured Gammaproteobacteria bacterium | reverse complement strand
TTTTCCGGTGGCGAGGCGCAGCGCATAAAACTTGCAAACGAACTGTCACACAAAGAGACAGGGAAAACAGTATATATACTTGATGAACCTACCACAGGACTTCATTTTTATGATATTCAAAAACTCTTGCATGCGTTATACCAGCTAGTAGAACGAGGAAATACAGTCATCGTAATAGAACACAACCTTGATGTCATCAAAAATTCACAGTACATAATTGATATGGGCCCTGAAGGAGGAGACAAGGGAGGCAAAGTAGTGTACCAAGGTCCGACAAAAGGTATTATCTCTGTAAAATCGTCGTATACGGGTAACTACTTAAAAAAGTATTATTAAAACTTAAATTTGTGTATTGAAATGAGGAACGGCGGGCATTACGCCCACCGTTCCTCGTGACTACTCACGCCTGCAGCTTGTCGGCTTGATTCGTGAACAAGACAGCATACTCGGGAAACGGGCTGCCCACCAGCAGCACGTCGTGAGGATTTCCTTGCCAACCCGCATCGGGCATCAGGAAGACAAGGCGCGCAGCGCTGTCTTGGTATGGGGCATCCTGAACAGCTGGATGAGGGTCATCCTCTGTCCCTTCAGGGACCTCGACTGCGTACATAGTGTACAGCAATCCTTCGCCTGAAAGCAGTGGTATCTCTGCATCCCATTGGACACAGTTCTCATCCACCACCCGCCAGGTCTTATCGCCCCAGCGGAAGTGGTAGAACCCGGTCTCCGTCTGAGCAGCATCAGCGAATTGCTGTGCGGCTCCGTCGGCGCCCAGAATCAACCCTCGGAAGTTACCGGGGTTGGACACCTCGCGAAGCTGCAACCAGATGATCTTTCCACGCTCGATATGGCGAAGCTGCATGAGGTACCTGACGCCATCATCTCCTTGTATGTAGGGATCACCACTCGATGAACATTCCATGAACAACAACTTGGTTCCGGTTGGAGTCCAGGGTCCTTGAAAGCCATCCAATTGCTCCATTTCCGGCAGCCGAAATCTCCTCTCGACGTGTAGGTCATCGGGAGGCACACTGAGAAAAACCGTGTCTCCCACGCCCAAGTTATCCAGAGGCGACTGAGGGTAAGAGGAAGGACTATCTTCTCCTCTATCCAGAGTAACCGGCTTCTTGCTCTCCTCTGTAGCCGTAACCTGTCGTCTCCAGATATAGGTGGCATACAAAGCGAAAGCTACTACCACAGCAGCAGCCTGGATCAGATGACCAAGAACCTCCATGATCATATCCTCACTTTCCGCGGCTACCGAAGCCGCCTGAAGACTTTCCACCAGATGATCCACCGGAACCAAACCCTCCGGAAGATTTTCCGCTAGAAGACCCACCAGAACCGAAGCCTCCAGAGGATGATCCACCACTGCCCGAGCCACTGCTCGGGCTTGAGTATCCTCCAGAAGATTTCCCGCTGGAAGGCGCCGAACTGGGGCTTGTAGACCCGCCGGTCGATCCACCTACAGAAGAGGGCTTGGAAGAAGGAGATGAGCTGTTTGAGCTTCCTCCCCCTACCGACGAGGGAAAACCTCCCTTGTAGGGCGAACTGGGACTTGCTGGTTCGTTACTAGGACGGGAACTCGAACCTGAGGAGGAATTGTTTGAACTGCCTCCAGCGGAAGGAAATCCACCCTTGGAGGGTGGACTGGCAGGTGACGAACTACCTCCATAGCTGGGCACAATGATCACCGGTGGTAGGCCGCTACGGACATCACTTCCTTCCTGTGTGGAAGGCACTGTCTCCGGCATACTCTTGGTATTTACCGGAGATTCCACCTGCTCATTCCGAAACGATGGCGCTGGCTGCTGAGCAATCCACGCGCCGGCGAACCAGATCGCAACGCACGCGGCAAGTGCCATTGCCAGATTCACCACGTCCTCGGTGGCTGAGAGCCACACCTTTTTCATAGAACCTCCTTACTCGGACAAATTGATGGAAACAGAAGGTACGAAAAAAAATGACTATGATATCACCTTTTTTCGTACCTCCATCTGGATAACTACACAATTTTTAAATGTACAGAATTATGGGTAAATTATACTATAGGAATAATAAAATGTATAGTTACTTTTTCATTAACCACTATCTTATATTTATAATTATAATGTGAGAATGGGAACAGTGTTTTGGTATTCGATGCGGAGCTTGTTATTCTATATTTTTATTTTAATACTCCCGTTTGGGTTTTCACAAGTACATTCACAAGAAAGATCAATCGACTTTCAAAGTGATTATGAGGTTCAGTATTTGTTAAAGCAGGATGGCGGAAAGATTGATACTCACGCAAAGTTTACAATTAAAGTCACTAATCTCCGGACTGATATTTTTGTAAAAAAATTTTCGATTAGTTTCCCGAAAACATTCCAAATCCATAACATAACCGCTTCTGATGATCATGGAAGTATACAGCCGCAGGTAGACAGTAATGATTCGCTCGTACGCATAAATTTAGAGTTCAGTAATCCTCAAACAGGTAAGTCTTCTGAAAATTTTTTCTTTTTGGAATTTGACCAGGATAATTTATTTAAAGTAAACGGAAATGTATGGGAGGTTATGCTGCCGACAATTGATAATAAAACGAACGGTGTATATAAAGTAGTAGTTAATCTGCCTCCGGGAAGTAATAAAAAAATCTCGGTCGCAAAACCAAAACCAACATTTATAAAAACAGATGAAGTGGTGTGGCAAAATCCAAGTACGCGAACCATACTTGCGGTCTTTGGTGATAAACAGTATTACGATCTAAATTTGAACTATAATCTAGAAAATCCTAAATTCACTCCCGTTTATACTGAAATTGCGTTAATTCCCGATACACTCTACCAAAAAACATACTTAACCACACTCCAACCGCCGCCTCAGAGTGTACGAACAGATGCAGACGGAAATATTATCGCTCGTTATGATCTAAATCCCCATGAAAAAAAAGTAGTGAATTATCAAGGAGTGGTAGAACTTTCTACACAATACCGAGACGAAGTGAAACAAGCTGCGGCATACTTATTTGAGCAACAGAAACGATATTTAATGACTACGCAGAAATACTGGGAGATCAAAAATTATGACAAAATCAGTTCGCTTAAAACTCCATCTCAAGCGTATTCATTTGTTACAAATAATCTCCACTATAACTATCAGAAATTAGCACTCAATAATAAACGGTTAGGTGCGGATATGGTGTTAAACAATCCCACGCAAGCTGTTTGTACAGAGTTTGCAGATTTATTTGTGGCCATAGGCAGAGAAAATGGATTTTATACTCGTGAGATTGAAGGTTATGGCTACGATAATGATCCGCAACTGCGTCCATTATCGTTAACATCAGATATTTTGCACGCGTGGCCGGAGTATTATGACACCACACAGCAGTTGTGGATTCCGGTTGATCCAACATGGGAAAACACTTCAGGGATAGACTATTTTAACTCGTTTGACTTAAACCATGTCACTTTTGCCATACATGGACAAAAATCTGATTATCCGTACCCGGCTGGTACGTATAAAACAGAAAACTCAAAAGATATTAGCATGAAGCCCGTCACCAATCCACCTGATGAAAAAAGAAGTATAGTAGTCTCTGATTTGGATCTGCCGAAACAGATTAATGATTCATCTAGTTACCAAGGGAAAGTTGTGATTCAAAACAGCGGAAATGTAACCGAGTGGAATATTCCGGTTAGTTTAAAAACAAATAATATACTGTCATCGTTTACTAATACTACAATTCCAATGCTCGTGCCGCTAGAACGAAAGGAAGTTATGTTCGACTATCATGCCGCTCAAAAGAATACAAAATCGAATGCAGTATTGACAATGCAAGTAGGTACAAAAACAGTGCAGGCCGAGACTACAGTAGTGCCGTATGCGTTTGATATCGGTGTGAAAATAGCGTATGGAGTGTTGGGTTTTTGTGTCGTATTCGGAGTTATTATGGTGATAAAAAAACGAAAATAAGATTATTTTTGCATGTATTTGTAGGGACAGGTCGCGCCGTGCCCCGTCTACCCCGCCATGGCGGGACAACCGTTCACTACAATGCATACAAATCCAAATTTCAAAGCTCCCGCCTGCCATAGTCTGTCTGTACAGGATAATAAATTATACAGTTAAGATTAACTGTACAGTTTTGTGAACCTATATCGCAAGGCACTGGCGGGCAGGCAAATGTCAAAACAAATCCTAAATCTAAAGCTCAAAAACTTATTTGAATTTTTTGTTTAATAGCCTATGCAATACGCCCCTACATAAAAAATTCAAAATATACATAAAATGCTTGTAAATATTGACATTCATTCCGATCGTTTACTTATAATCCTGTAAAATAGTAGGATGCAAATTGAACAAATTCCTCTCTCAAAAGAAGCCATACAAGGAGTCCCGGCCAGTATGGGTGTATATTTTTTTAAAAACAAAAATATTATTCTTTATATTGGCAAATCAGTCAACCTCAAAGCCCGACTTTTATCTCACTTGGAAAACGCAGTTTTGGACGCGAAAGAAGCAGCAATTATTCATGGTTCTGATCATATAGAATATACTCTCACGGATTCTGAATTTAAAGCATTACTTCTGGAATCGCAGCTCATCCAACTACATAGACCACAGTATAATGCCCGATGGCGAGATGATAAGAGCTATTTATACATTTGTATAACAGCAGGTGATCAGTATCCAAAAATATACCAATCGCGACAGCGTGACCTAAAAGATAAAAAAAATAAGTATTTTGGTCCCTTTCCTTCGAATAAAAGCGTTCAGGAAATTCTGAGAGAAATCCGTAAAGTCTTCCCTTTTTGTACGCAAAAAAGGCTATCAAAATATCCTTGTTTTTACTCAAAAATTCACCTTTGTAATCCCTGTCCAAACGAAATTGAACAGACTGAGGATATGAATGAAAAAAAACGGCTGAAAAAAATCTATCGAAGCAACATACGACGAGTGATCTATGTTCTCAACGGCAAAACAGAACTTGTGCTGAAAAATTTGTATGCGGAGCTTAAAGAATTGACTGCACAGGAAAGATATGAGGAAGCTCTAGAGTTACGCAATAAAATCAAGCGGTTTGAATATTTTATTCAGGAACGATTATTTAGCGGAGATCAGCCCACATTTAATCAGTCTGAAGAGAGCGTACAAGCGTTAAAAAAATTGTTGTTGCCTTTTTTTGTAGAGACACCCCGCCATGGCGGGGCGTCTCTACAGACATTACACCGTATAGAATGTTATGACATCAGCAACCTCTCATTTAAAGAAGCAACTGCTTCAATGGTAGTCTTGATTGACGGTTTGATTGATAAAAGCCAGTACCGCCGCTTTAAAATCAAAAATAAAGATGCTATCTCAGATTTTGAAATGATGGCTGAGATCTTCCAAAGAAGATTCAGAAATAAAAAATCAAATATAAAAAATCAAACACAATGGGAGAATCCAGATTTAATTGTTGTTGATGGGGGAAAGCCGCAAGTACGCATTGTACAGAAAGTGCTGCATGATTTGCAGATAGATATACCGCTTATTGGAATTGCAAAGCATCCTGACCGATTCATCATCGGTGACGAACATATGAGTTTCTTAAAGCCTTCTGTTCATAATCCTGGATTTAATATGATACGGGGATTACGAGATGAAGCACACCGTTTTGCCAAGAAATATCACGTACTATTACGGAACAAGAAATTGATGCTATAATTGATATGACTTAAAAACTAAACTTACCTTATGACTATAAAAAATATATTATTAGCAATTAACATAATCTCCGCAATCCTTATTGTTGTTCTTATTCTCATGCAAGGAAGAGGAGCAGGACTCGGTAACGCATGGGGTGGAGGGGGAGAGATGTTTCAGACACGAAGAGGAGTTGAAAAATTAACACTACGCCTTACTACCATTTTAATTATAATCTTCTTTATAATATCTGTAGCGAATTTGTTTTTGAAATAACGGATTGGTACGGATCACACGCGACGGATTTACACGGAGACACCGATCTGAATTCATAAATTAGTGTTATGTAGTATTTTATGTTAAACAAGAAGACTGTACGATTATATTACTGGCTAGTTTTGGAATTCTTTAAGAAGCATTTGAAGTATATTCTTCTTAGTTTTCTGTTAAGTTTAGTCACTATCTTTGTCATCATCTCCTTAAGCCCTTTCATTCAATCGTATATATTCACAAAACATGATGTGATTGGTATGGCTGGACAATATGATATCAATAATTTACCTGATGATATTACATTTAAAATTTCAAATGGACTTATTTTTATTAATGATAAAGGTGAACTTGTTCCGAGCCTCGCTTCTACATGGCAGTTTGATAATACAGGCCGAAAATATACATTTAAACTGCGAGATAATTTAGTGTGGAATGATGGCCAAGAGTTTAGCGCCTATGATATAGATTATAAATTTGTAGATGTTCAATCAAAAGTAATTGATAAGAACACTATCACTTCTTTTCTAAAAAATCCTCTTCCTATTTTTCCTACGTATCTCAAAAAGCCAATTTTTAAGTATCCTCTTGTCGGAATTGCGGGAGTTTACAAAGTGGAAAGTATGCGTATGGAATATGGAAATATTAAAGAACTGACTCTTGTGCCTAACAAAAAAGGATTACATACGTTAGTGTATAAGTTTTATGATGATGAGGGACAAGTTATCACAGCATATAAGAGAGGCGAGATTAACGAGATGCAAATCAGTAAACCATCAGTAGCTCAAGATTTCAGTAAGTGGAAAAACTCCACTGTAGAACGAAATGTCGATTACTCTCGCCTTATGACTCTTTTTTTCAATATGAATACACCTATTTGGAAAGATGCAAAAGATAAGGAAGTTCGGCAAGCTATTCGAAACTTGATCAATCAGGAAAAATTTAAAGACATGGGTGTAGAAGCAGTCGGTTCCATCAATCCGTTATCATGGGCGTATGATGAGGATTTAAAGCGAAATGTATATGATCCCGAGTCTGCAGAAAAACTATTAAAAAAACTCAATATAGCTACAAGCTCGGCTACGTTTAACTTTAATACTTCATATGATAACTTCGCCGCAGCCGACGAAATAGTGACATCTTTTCAAAAAGTAGGTTTGAAAATTAATCAAAACTTTGTTTCATCTGCTTCAGATACTGATTTTGATTTTCTGCTTGCATACTGGAAAACTCCAGTTGACCCAGATCAATATTATTTCTGGCATCAAAAACAGAGAGGTAAAGGAAACATTACTGGTTATAACCGTCCGAAAATTGACAAATTACTTGAGGATGGAAGAAAAACAACATCTGTGGATGAACGGAAAAAAATTTATTTAGAGTTTGAAAAAACATTACTTGATGACCCACCAGCTGTATTTTTATTCTATCCGTACATCTACACTGTGAAACGTAAGTAACTTCAGTAGCTAGTATTTCGTATAAAGTATCTAGTATAATATGAGTCGAATGTTATATGGTTTCGCCGCTCGTACCCGCCTGCCATAGCCTGTCTGTATAGGTTTGTAACACATACAGGTGAAACTAACTTTACAGTTACGTGTGCCAGTATCGTAAGGCACTGGCGGGCAGGTAGTTGGACGTAAAACGTTAGACGGTTTACGAAACGGGCAGCGATAACTTTTACCCTTTGACGATTACGATTAATAGCCGGGATGGCGGAATTGGTA
>CAZXWS010000039.1:0-60969 GCA_964644605.1 uncultured Gammaproteobacteria bacterium | reverse complement strand
GGAGCCACAGATTATGATGATTTACGGAGTCAGTTTGCAGCGTTTTTGAAAGAATACAATACGCAAAGACCACACTTAGGTATTGATCTTAAAACACCGTTAGAAGTTGTCCATCTGTTGCAAATGTCCTGAGAGATTATGGAAACATTGACAGATCACCTGATATTTGTTAAGAACCGTTTTTTAGCTAAAGCAGATTTTCTCCAGAAGTAATTATTGTTTCTTACAGACAACAACTATTCCTACTCCGACCGGTAAAGGATGTAATTATAAAAACTTTACTTCTAGTAACAATATTGCCGTGAGTAGGATATTTACATATCGGTTGACTGAGGTGATCGCAGTGTGTGGTGCGCTTCCTTTTATTTTTTCCTGCAACTTTCGCATCAGCACAAAAGGTATAAGAACTGAATGAACAGCAGTAGAATAAACGATCAAAAAACCGGCATCTTCTAGTTTCTGAGTGAGTTCAGACTGCGTGTAACGGTGTCTTGTATGAACCAGCCTGTCATGGGATGTAGAAAACAGAGGATTTGCCGGTACTCGAATGATTAAATATCCCTTTTTTTTTAATACACGATGGATTTCTTTAAGAGCTTTTGTGTCCTGAACATGCTGGTGATATAACACATCGATAGATGTTACGAGACTGAAAGTAGAATCATGAAACGGTAAATTCATTATCGATGCTTTTTTAGCATCGATTCCTCTTTTTTTGGCATACCGAATAGCTTCTCCACTGATATCAACTGCTTCAACGGCACCTAACTGTTGTAGTAACACAGCCAGTCGACCAGTGCCACACCCTGCATCTAGAATATGTAGTTTTTCTGAGGTCGGCAAAAATTTTTTTATAAGATTTACGACAATAGCGTGTGTGCTTCTGTAAAAAAAGTGAGTTTCTTCATTGTGGAAGATATTCTTGTATTCTGATATATGCATGAAAGAAGTGTTTAAAAAAGGTGGCTGGAGCGGGATTCGAACCCACGACCGATCGCTTACCCGCCTGCCAAAGCTGTGCCAACAACAGGATTCGAACCTGTGACCTGACGCTTATGAAACGTCTGCTCTGCCGCTGAGCTATGTTGGCATTGCGGGCAGGTGAAACGATTGCTCTACCACTGAGCTATCCAGCCAAATCAACCAATTACACTTGTCAATAATTCCAGTAAATTATACTATAATAGGAGATAAATCGGTAATAAACTTATGGCTAGCCCAACATTTGACTTATCAATTATCATTCTTTCTTACAACACCAAAGACATTACATTACAGTGTCTAGACTCTATTTATGAATCTCTTAAGAAAAAAAAGAGTCCCGCAACCGAGATTATCGTACTCGATAATGCCTCAATTGATGGTTCAGCAGAAGCACTTAAAAAATACTCACAAAATCATGAAAATCTCATATTTATAGAAAACAATGAAAATATCGGATTTGGTCGTGGCAATAATCAAGCAGTCAAATCAGCTCATGGTAAATATATACTATTACTAAACTCAGATACCCTCATCCTTGATAACGCGATTACAAAAATGTACAAATTTTATACTAAAAACGAAAATCACGTTCATTTCTTAGGGATTAAACTTCTGAATAAAGATAAAACTCCTCAGCCTTCTGCAGCTCCATTTTTTACGCCGCTTGTCGTGTTTGGTTTTTTATTTCTCAGAGGTGATTACTGGGGACTGACCCGATACTCTCCGAACACTACAAGACAAGTTGATTGGGTAGCGGGTGCGTGTATTTTATGTAAAAAAGAATATTACGAAAAGTTAGGTGGATTTGATGAAAAGATTTTTATGTATATGGAAGAGGTAGACTTACTATATCGTGCCCGACAATATGGTTTCAAAACATTCTTTTATCCAGGTGCTGAGATAATTCATCTTGGATCGGCATCCAGCGGTGGACGCACATTTCCTATACTTCAAGTTTATAAAGGATATCTCTACTTCTATCAGAAACATTATGGAAAAATTTCTATGTTTTTACTTAAAGTTATGTTAAAATTGAAAGCATCACTAGCCTCCCTTTTAGGAAGGCTTACTGGGCGCCAATACCTTATAAAAACATATGAAGAAGCTTATAAACTGGTTGACATGGCTTGACAATAATTTGCTCAAAATTCTAATTACACTTTTTATCTTCGTGATTCCTCTATACCCTAAACTTCCTCTTAAACTTATCGAATATACATACATTGCCGTGCGTCTTGATGATATTTATGTTGGATTTGTTGTGGCAGTTTTTTTTATTCAATTGCTAAGAGGAAAAGTAAAAATAGATCGCTACTTTCTTATACTTTTTATAGCCTTTTGGGCAGCAGTTTTTGCGTCATTTGCAGTAGGCTATTTTCTCCAACATACCTTAAGGCAGCAGCTTTTTCAAATAGGACTACTTCACTCAGGTCGAAGAGTGCAGTACATGATTTTCTTCTTTATCGGATTCACAACTGTCAAGAAAAAAGAAGACCTATTATTTTATGTGCGGTTGATATTTGTAGTTCTATTACTAGTCACGCTTTATGGAATCGGACAGAAATTTTTAGGCTGGCCTGCTATCCAAACTATGAACCCCGCATTTGCGCGAGGAGCACTTCTGTACCTAACTCCAGAGGCAAGAATCTCTTCTACCTTTGGAGGACATTATGATTTAGCTGCCTATCTCGTGCTTTTAATTCCGTTTGTTGTTGCTATGTATTTTTACAGCAAAAATATTTTCTACTATGTAGTTGCATTCCTTTCCATCTTCGCTCTGACACTTACTGCTTCCCGTATTTCATTTATCGCATATATTGGTTCTATGGGAGCATTTCTCTTATATACACGCAAATTTAAACATCTTATCATTATTGGACTCATTACCATTGGTTTGACATTTGTTTCCACCAATTTAACATCCCGTTTTTTCCAGACATTCCAGATAAAACAGGTATTTGTAAACGAAAAAACTGGACAAACTGTTCTGCCCCAGCTTATTTCATCTAAAGAACTTCCTGCTGGCGGGGCTTATATTCCTATCCAGAACGACGTGCAACCAACTGTCAATCCGGCCACTGCTAAGTTACTAAAAGAAGAACTTTTGGATCAGGTACAAAAAGATGCTACTAAATCAGGCAGGGTACTGACAGCCAGTGAAGCTGCACAAATAGTTGCGACAATGTCCGCTGATTTAAGACCAGTTAATACAATTTCGGCAGATATTTCTAATGCCACTCGTTTACAAGTAGAATGGCCACGCGCTATAAATGCGTTAAAACGTAACCCATTATTTGGAACAGGACCAGCCTCCATTACTGAATCAACGGACAATGATTACTTACGATGGTTGGGTGAATTTGGTTTAATTGGAACTAGCATCTTTTTGTTTATAATATTCAACATATCTGTACGCGTTTTTAATGCGGGTAGAAAAAAAGACAAAACAGCTATCCTCTACACAGGGTTTTTATTCGGCACCCTGGGACTATTACTAAATGCATCATATATCGATGTATTTGAAGCATCTAAAGTGGCATACTACTTTTGGTTGCTCTCCGGCATAATAATTGCTACACTTGCATTACATAAGAGTAATACTGCTTAATATTTATGAAAAAAGAGGAATTTTCTTTTGCAAAAACAATTGACACAGTCATTTTGCTCACTATTATCTGTGTGGCTTTTGCATTTCGACTATATAAAATCAATACCCCTCTAGCTGACCTACACTCATGGAGACAGGCAGATACAGCTGCAGTTGGAAGAAACTTTGTTAAACAGGGATTTGATTTTCTTCATCCACGATATGATGACCTTTCAAATGTCCAATCAGGCAAAGAAAACCCTCAGGGATATCGTTTTGTCGAGTTTCCTATCTATAATGCATTATTTGCACTCTCATCTAAACTTGCTCCAGTATTCCCCATAGAAGTTCATGGAAGAATCGTGACCATACTTTTTTCGCTGGTGACTATTGGTGTTATATACTACTTGGCACGAAAAGAAGCCGGAAGAATTGCAGCCATTGCTGCGTCAGCCACGTTTGCGATTATGCCGTTCTTTGTCTTCTTTTCGCGAGTCGTTCTTCCCGATCCAGCTGCTACGTCGCTCGCATTTTTAGCGATTTTCTTCTTATACAAAGCTCTCGATTTTGAATCAAAACAATTCAAACAATTTTTAATTTTTTATGTTTTATCTTTTATATCATTTGCTTCAGCACTGTTAGTTAAACCTACTGTTATTTTTTATGCTCTTCCATTGCTCTATCTATTTATAGATCGTTATAAAATTTCAATACTTAAAAATATATGGTTTTATCTTTACTTTGTACTCGGATTTATACCACTTCTGATGTGGCGGCAATATATTCAAGCATATCCTGAGGGTATCCCCGCTAGTGGGTGGTTAATTACAAGCGTCAACACATTTGAAGGTCAAAAAAATACATTTTTAAAACCAGCATTTTTTCGCTGGATCTTTTTTGAACGTATAAATAACTACATATTTGGAGGTTATGTACTTGTACTATTTATCATCGGTATTCTTACAAAAAATCGGCGTTATTTCCTGCATACTATTTTGGCTGCAGCTCTTCTGTATCTATTTGTTTTTGAAGGAGGAAATGTTCAACACGAGTACTATCAAATTTTGATATTACCTGCATTAGCACTATTCGTGGGTCTTGGTACACAATTTATACTGACAAATACCAAAAATAATATTAATCGCGTAGCAGCATACCCCATATTAATAATTGTGATAATTCTCGGATTTTCTTTTTCCTATTATAAAGTGAAAGACTATTACGCTACTCCATCTGATTTACCGCAAATAGCCAATATTATTCAAACATTAACAAAAGAGGACGATAAAATAGTAACTGATCGGCTTGGTGATACAACCCTGCTCTATTTAGCAAATAGAAAAGGAGCTCCCGCAGTATATAAATCTACTACAGAACTCAAGCAGCAAGGTTATAAATACTTAGTTACTGCTGACCCACATATGATCTCTGACTTAAAAAAAGATTTAAAGGTAGTTTTCCAAAATGACACATTTATCCTCTTCAAGCTATGAAGATATTGATGTTGACCCCGTATCTACCCTACCCGCCTGCGTCTGGTGGACAAATTAGAAGTCTCTACTTACTAAAATACTTAAGCGAAAACCACGATATTACACTTATTTGTCTTTATAAAAACGAAAAAGAGAAACGATATGCAGCACATTTAAAACAATACTGTAAGAAATTATATGTATGTAAACGCGCAGAAAAACCATGGCAATTAGGTAATGTCTTAAAATCAGTTTTTTCACTGCTCCCATTTTTAATGGTTCGAAACTACTCAAAAGAGGCACACCAAATTATAGAAGAATTACTAAATGAAGAAAATTTCGATGTCATTCACGCGGAAACTTTTTATATTATGCCGCATATTCCACAAACATTAGTGCCTGTACTTCTTGTAGAACAAACTATTGAATACCAGGTATATATGCATTTTATTGAAACACTCCCTCTTTGGCTGCGTCCGCTTTTTTACATGGACATTTTCAAGCTTCGATTATCAGAAATTAATTACTGGAAAAAGGCTCAACTTGTTGCAACTGTCTCAGATGCCGACCAGCAAACAATTAAAAAACTAGTGCCCTCAATAAACCCAGTAGTTGTACCTAATGGGGCGGGGGATGAAATGTTTGTTGAAAAACTTGAAAAAAAAGATATCAGTAAACCCATACTGCTATTTATAGGTAATTTTTATTGGCTTCAAAATACTGAAGCAGCTGAGTATCTTTTAGAAAAAATTTACCCTCCGTTAAAAAAACGTATTCCAAATATTCGTGTGATCATAGCGGGCCAAAAAGCACAGTCTAAAATTACTAAAGGCATTGATGAAAATGTTCAAATACTCGGAGACGAACCGTTACCAGTAGAAGAAATTCGCGATCTATATTTAAACTCAACCTTGTTTATTGCCCCAATGTTTGGACCAGGAGGGACCAACCTCAAGATCCTTCAAGCATTAGCTTCAGGACTCCCCACTATCTCGACAAAAATCGCAGCAGAACGACTGGAAGTAGAGCACAAAAAACATGTCCTGATAGCTGATACACCTACACAGTTTGCTAATTCAGTTGAAAGTATTTTAAAAGATAAAACACTGTATGATAATTTGCGCAAAAATGCCTTTCAGTTTGCAAAGGATAAATATAGCTACCAGTCGATAGCTCACCAGCTTGAAGTAATGTATAGATCAATACGGAAACCTAAACAATAGACTTATTTCATATGAAAATTGGAATTGATATATCTCAAATCGTTTATAAGGGGACCGGAAGCGCTCGATATAACGCGGGAATGCTTGATAGTATTCTAAAATATGATACAGAGAATAGTTGGACTTTCTTTTTTTCAGCACTAAGAAGAAATCTTGATACAAACTTACATAAACAACTGTCAAAGAGACATTATCAATTAAAAAAATACCCATTATCTCCTAAAATGTTAGATCTTCTTTGGAATAAACTCCACCTGATTAACATAAACTCTTTAATAGGCGATCAAGACTGGGTTATTACTTCAGACTGGACACAACCTCCTGCTAATTCATGTCTTGCAACCCTTGTTCACGATTTAGCGTATAAAAGATTTCCTGAAGTAGTACCAGAACAAATACGAAAAGTACAAGAACAACGACTTAATTGGGCAAAAAAAGAGTCTTCGCTTTTTCTCGCGCTCTCCAAAGCAACAAAACAAGACTTAATGGAACTTATGAATATTCCGCCTGAAAAAATTAAAGTTCTTTATCCAGGTATTGAAATTCCTACTGTAGAGCAAAAAGATAGTAACGAGACGCTGAAGAGATTACAATTATCAAAACCTTTTATTCTTTCAGTAGGTAAAATTGAACCCCGCAAAAATATTGGCCGACTTATTCAAGCATTTTCCCAATTACACCTAGATACTGTCAAGCTTGTGATTGTTGGCCCAGAGGGATGGGATACTATTGATCAAAAAGCGCATCCCAATATCAAATTTACCGGATATCTCAGTGATACTGAACTGTTTGCACTCTATCGTGCTTGTCTTTTTTTTGTAATGCCATCTGTATGGGAAGGATTCGGCTATCCAGTAATTGAGGCAATGATGTCAGGAGCAGCAGTAGCGACATCTAACACCTCATCACTGAAAGAAATAAGCGAAGGAGCGGCTATACTTTTTAACCCCTTAGAAATTGATGACATTAGCGCAACATTAAAAAAACTTCTCGAAAATGAAAAACTACGTGCAGACCTCAGTGCGAAAGGATTAAAACACTCTGCTCAATTTTCTCCTGAAAACTATTATAATAATCTTATTACAATATTGCAGGATACGCCTAAGAAGACTTAATATATAGCGTCTAGTGACATATCCATGCCGTTCGACGGTATACGAAACGAGCAGCGATACCGTAAACGTATAACTCATGTATGATCATAGGAATAGATGGTAATGAAGCTAATGTCGAGCATAAGGTTGGAGTATCTGTGTATGCATCCAAATTGCTGCAGTATTTTCAAAAACAAGCTGATAAAGATATTCAATTTCGTATTTATCTTCGAAAGAAACCTAATCCCGATTTGCCTTCAGAAACTCCTTACTTTAAATATCGCATTGTCTTCGGACCGACATTGTGGCTACGACTGTTCCTGCCGTTATATTTAAACATAAGACGAGAAAGTGATGTTTTTTTTGCTCCGGCTCACTATTCGCCGTCTTCCTTGCCCTTACCCCTGGTAGTGACTATCCACGACCTCGCTTACTATTACTATCCTGATGAATTTCTAAAAAAAGATTTGTTTAAGCTCAGAAACTGGACAAAAGAATCAGTAGAAAAAGCAAAAAAAATTATCGCGGTCTCAAAAACTACTAAAAAGGATATCATGAAATTTTATGAAATCTCTGATAATAAAATTGACGTTATTTATAATGGTTTCGAAAAAAATAGCTCCAGTAACGTAAAAGAAGTATGGGAAACTCTTGCTAATCGCTATTCTTTACAACAATCAAAGTATATCTTGTACCTGGGAACGCTCCAACCGCGCAAAGATATTCCAACACTCATTGCAGCCTTTAATCAATTCCATAATACACATCAAGACATGAAGCTTGTTATAGTCGGTAAAAAAGGCTGGATGTATGATGAGATTATTAAAGGTATGTCAGAAAATCAAGAAAATATTATTTTTACAGGATATATCCCGGATGCTGAAGCATCGGCATTGTATCAGCATGCGTTCTGTTTCGTACTACCATCACTCTATGAAGGGTTTGGTATTCCCATACTTGAGGCAATGTCATATGGGTGTCCAGTCATTACCTCATATGCTGCCAGTTTGCCCGAAGTAGGCGGGGAGGCATGTCTATATTTTGAACCTAAAAGTTCTCAAGATTTATTATTTAATCTCAACCTGCTTTTTAATGATAAAAAACTTCAAAAAGAGCTCAAAAATAAAGGCTTCGAACGAATTACTGAATTCTCCTGGGAAAAATGTGCTGAAGAAACGCTAACGCAGCTCAAAGCGATGGTGAAATGACTTCTTCTTTTGATATACTTCTGGTATGCATATTGATTATATTCCGGATAATTTTGATATAACCGTTTATAATGCGGTAGCCTCCCACCCACTCCAATCATGGGAATGGGGCGAAGCGCGGAAAAAAATGGGTATAGAAGTTATCCGTTTAGGAGAATTTTCGAATGAAAGAGACTCGCTTACAAACATTTTTCAGCTGACTATACACCCTATTCCTCACACACCCTATAAAATCGGCTATCTCCCTCGTTCCGTATGGCCCTCACAAGAAACTCTTACTAAACTACAGAAACTAGCAGCTGAAAAAAAGATTATATTTATCAAACTCGAGCCATACATACTTAAGCAAGATTTCTCGCTTGAAAACAACCAATCAGAACTAAAAATAGCCCCTTCATCACACGCCTTATTTCCCGAGTGGACGCTCATGCTTGATATTAGTCCTTCAGAAAATGAACTCCTGCAAAACATGAAACCAAAAACGAGATACAACATCCGCCTTGCTGAAAAAAAAGGTGTTACTGTAAAAGAGCTCTCAAATTCAAAAGGTTTTGAGATATTTTCAAAACTGTACTTTGATACAACACATAGACAAAAATATTATGGCCACACACATGAGTATCATCGTATCGTATGGGAAACGCTTCAAAAAAATATCGCTCATATCCTAATCGCTTTTTATGGAGACATACCGTTGGCAGCATACGAATTATTTAATTTTAATAAAACTTTCTATTATCCCTATGGTGGATCTTCTGAACAGCATCGAAATCTTATGGGTGCCAACCTACTGATGTGGGAAGCAATTAAAATAGGGAAAAAATTAGGGTGCGAAAAGTTTGATATGTGGGGATCACTAGCCCCTGAATATAATCAGAATAACCCATGGGCTGGATTTACACGATTTAAGGAAGGATATAATGCGCAATTTACGCACTTAGCCGGAAGCTTTGATCTTGTTGTTAATCCATTCATGTACTCTGTTTATAACAGCGTTCACAAGATACGTGATCTATACCTGAAACTGAAAGTTTAGCAAAAAAATATATAAAGTGCTAAAATACTAGAACTACCGTTTAGCTTGCTACAACAATGTAAGCAATGAATCAATGAATCACTTCAGTATCCGTACTCTCCTCTTTCGCTTGCACCCTCGCATATTGTTTAGTACTTCCCTGCTGCATAAAAGGAAGCTCTTTTTTTCTGCTCGGGAAAGCTAAGGCCAGATTCAAAACCTCGTCCATATGATCAACAAAGTGCAGATTTAAGTCATCTAACACATTCTTTCGGATATCTTCCAAGTCTTTTTTATTATCTTTTGGCATTATCACTGTTTTTATACCTGCCCGATGTGCAGCTATAACTTTTTCTTTTATTCCACCAATTTCAAGTACTCTTCCTCTGAGTGTAATTTCTCCCGTCATTGCGACATCTCGGCGAACTGGTATTTTAGTGAGTGCGGACACCATCGCTGTGGTAATAGCTGTACCGGCAGATGGTCCATCTTTTGGAGTAGCTCCTTCTGGTACATGTACATGAATATCTATTTTGTTGAAGAAATCTTTACTTAAGCCAAAAAGATCCCATCGTGCCCTTACATAGGAAAGGGCAGCCTGACATGACTCCTTCATTACGTCGCCGAGTTGACCGGTAATAATGAGATTACCTTTACCAGGCATTGGTGTTATTTCTATAAATAATATACCGCCGCCTACAGCAGTAACAAAAAGGCCAGTTGATATACCGACAGCATCTTTTTCCTCAATAATTTGTGACGAGTATTTGAAAGGTCCAAGATATTTCTGAAGATCAGAGATAGTCACTGATTTTTTGCTGATTTTTTTCTCCACTATTTCGCGAGCTACTTTTCGATACACTGTTGCTATTTGCCGTTCTAATTCACGTACACCAGCTTCCCGTGAGTAGCGATTTATAATAGTTTTTAAAGCTTCATCAGTAATTTTCACTTGTTCTTTAGTTAAACTATGAGCAGCAAGTTGTTTATCAACTAAATATTCTTTGGCAATATTGAATTTCTCGTCCTCAGTATATCCAGCAAAAGGAATAATCTCTAATCTATCCATGAGAGCTTCAGGTATTGTGTCAAGAATATTAGCAGTCGTAATAAAGAATACATCAGATAAATCAAAAGGAACCTCTAAGTAGTGATCTGAAAAAGAATGATTCTGCTCTGGATCGAGTGCTTCAAGCAGTGCAGAAGAAGGATCACCACGATAATCTTTACCGACTTTATCAATTTCATCAAGCATAAATACAGGATTTTTTGTGCCAGCCTGTTTGACACCTTGAATCATTCTGCCTGGAAGTGCGCCTACATAGGTACGTCGATGCCCTCGTATTTCTGCCTCATCACGAATACCGCCGAGTGAAATTTTTACGAATTTTCTTCCGAGTGATTTGGCGATAGATTTCCCTAATGAAGTTTTACCAACACCAGGTGGTCCTACAAAACAAAGGATAGTAGGCGGATTTTCCTTTCGCGGAGCACTAGAATTTTCCTCCTGTTCTTTTTCTTTCTGTTTACGTAACTCCATCACCGCTAAAAATTCCAAAATTCTTTCCTTTACCTTTTTTAACCCGAAATGATCAGCGTCTAATACTTCCTGCGCTGTAGTGATGTCGATTGAGTTACTCGATTTCACTGACCATGGCAGTTCAACTAACCAATCTAGATACGTACGAATATAAGATGCCTCTGGATTAAACTGTGACATTTGTCCTAATCTTTTAAGCTCTTTTATTGCTTTTTCCTCTACTTCTTTTGGCATTTTCGCTTTTTTAATCTTTGCTCGGTACTCTGCCACATCACTTTCTTCTTTGCCGCCCAGTTCTTCCTCTATTGTCTTCATTTTTTCACGAAGAAACGTTTCTTTCATACCCTGTTCAAATTTTTGCTGAGTTTTAGAGGAAATATTATGTTCTATTTCTAGTATACGAACCTCTCTATTGACGTAGTTGACCTCTTTTTTCAAACGCTCTTTCAACTTAGTTTCCTCTAAAAGGTCTTGTCTCTCATTCGTTTTAAGATCCAGCACCATAGCTATCTGGTAAGAAAAGTCTGTAGCTTGCGTAATATTGAGAATATTCATTAAAAAGACGAAGTCTATAGTTTTTCCGAGGTTTATACTACGTTTGATTTGATTGGAGATATGTCGAACCATTGCCTGAATTTCTTCGTCTTCTTCATTTTTATCCAAAATAATTTGAATAGCAGCCTCATAATATGGACTTTCTTTTGTATACTCAACAACCTCTACTTTCTCAATTCCTTTGATCAATGCAGTCATTTCCCCTTTTTCGCCGAAGGATACTTTTTCAATTGTAGCCAATACTCCGACTTTATAAAGACTTTCTGTGTCGGGGTCTTCTGTGAGTTGATTTTTTTGAGTCAGTAAAACGATCTTCTTATCACGCTTTTGCGCCTCATTTAAGGCCTCCATACTCTTCGGACGACCAAACACTAGTACGTTCTCAGTACGGGGGAATACAATGCCTTCTCTAACAGCGACGACCGGATAAGTAGATTGTTCTGATGCTCCAAGTTTAAATGTCATAGTAATTAGCAGTATAGCAGATTATCTGCCAACTGTCAAACTTTTTTTGCTTTTTGTTGCTTGATTAAGCTATTCAATTAATAATGTTCAAATTTTTGATACAAATCGGTTCTAATCGTAACAACATGGATCCTTAAAACCACAATTTTTGCATGTAGCATCTCTCCCTCCAGGCATCCCACTGATCGTTTTATAGCCACACTCGGGACAAATACGTTCATTATAAATAGCATTATCGCGGGAAGATTCTCTCACCTTTTTCATTTTCTATAATAATTGCCGCCACTGGACATCCTTTAGCGGCATCAATGATCACTTGATCACTATCTTGGTCAACAGTGTTTAAAATGACAGCTTTTGCATCTTGATCTAAATTAAATGATTTTTCCGCTATTGCAATACATGTTGCCGCGCCGATACAGAGATCCCTGTCTACTTTTACTCGTAATGTACGCACGTTTACTGGTCCAGAAGGAAGCTGCGGGTCTTTTAAGGTATTGTCCATCTGTCTATTTTACACTATTTATAGTAATTTTTTGAGGGCTTCGAGCGGTAGAAGAGCACATTTGAGACGATTGGGGCTTAACTCAATGCCTAATAATTCTTTTACTGTATCTGGAGTAAACTCTTGTGCTTCAGACCATGTATGCTGCTTTACTTTTTCAGTAAGCAACGAAGCAGAAGCAATAGATATAGCGCAGCCTTCACCATCAAACTTAATGTCACGAACCATATCTCCATCAACTAAAACTTCCATAGTGAGAATATCTCCACAGAGCGGATTATTCACGGTCACTGACTTAGTAGGATTCTCAATATGTCCGTGATTTTGAGGGTTACGGTAATGTTCTAATATAATTTCCTGATAAATAGACATAAAAAAGTCAAAAATCAAAAGTTAAAAGTCAAAAGTACAAATAAAAAGTAAATTATTATTTTGTCAATATTTTTTCTACCTTCTGCAATGCTGTAACGAGTGAATCCACATCCTCTTTGGTATTGTATACGTAGAAGCTCGCGCGACAGGTAGCACCAAGGCCGAGTCGAGTATGCAAGGGCATAGCACAGTGATGCCCGGCACGTATAGCTATATTTTCTTCATCTAGTATCTGAGCGACATCATGAGGATGACATCCTTTTAATGTAAATGCGATTACCCCACCTCTATCTTTACTATTCTGTGGCCCATATATTTTCATGCGTGAACCAAATTCAGCTGTTAATTTCTGCAACGCATATTCGACTATACTTTGTTCATGTGCATGTACCCCCTCCATACCCAGCTTTTCCAAATATTCTACTGCAGATCGTAAAGCTATCACTTCACCGATCATCGGTGTCCCTGCTTCGAATTTATGAGGAGGCAATTTATACTCTGAATGGTCTATATACACTCCATTAATCATTTCACCGCCATACATGAATGGATACATTCTTTCTAAAATTTCATATTTGCCCCAAAGAACACCGACACCTGTCGGACCAAGCATTTTATGTGAAGAAAACGCAACAAAATCAGCCCCTAGATCCTGCACATCCACTTGTATGTGAGGAACTGCTTGAGCTGCATCAATCACGACTATTATTTCAGGATTTAAGCGTTTTGCTATAGCTACTATTTTTTTTATAGGGTTAATAGTTCCTAAAACATTGGATATATATGTTAACGAAAGTATCTTTGTTTTTTTTGTAATAACTTCTTCCAATGAGTGAAATCCTTCATCAGTACCTTGTAAATATCCCTGTTCATTAATATCGATAATTTTCAACACTGCCCCGCTTTCTTGTGACAACACTTGCCATGGTACGAAGTTGGAATGGTGTTCCATAATGGTGGTCATCACTTCGCTTTTTTCGTCAACAATCTGTCTGCCGAGTGAGTAGGCAACTAAATTTAAGCTGCCAGTTGTATTTCCTGTAAAGACAACTTCCTCTGGGCGTGAGGCATGTAAAAAACGAGCTACTGCGATACGCGTTGCTTCATATTCTTGTGTAGCTTTTTCAGATATTTTGTATACCCCTCGAAATATATTGGCTGAGTACTGAGTGTAATACTCCTCAAGTTTTTGCACTACTGTATCAGGTTTTAAAGCAGTGGCTGTCGAGTCAAGATATACTAATTTAGGATCAGTTGTAAAAATTGGAAAGTCTTTTTTAAGATTATCCATATATTTATAATGGTCTAAATTTTGGGACTTTTTGTCGCACTTTATCGTACACCTCATTCACAAAACCGTCAATGATAAGTCTCATCGCTTCTTTCTGAGTAACACCTCGACTTTTTATATAAAAAATTTGCTCTTCGTTTAATTTGCCAGTCGTTGAACCGTGTGTACAAAAGACATCATTAGCTAGTATTTCTAAAAACGGTTTAGACTGAACAAAAGAATCCGGTGATAATAGTAAGTTTTGATTTTTCTGATAGGCATGAGATTGCTGACCTTCTTTTTCAATCCGTATTAAACCTGAATAATCGAATCGTGATGACTCCGCAAAAACACCTTTTATAAGTAAATTAGAAGTGCTTCCTTGCGCCAGATGATGCTGCACAGTTTCAATTTGAAAATCATCTTGTGATTTACCTTCAAATAATCCAAAAATATCCACTTCCACACCCCGCGCCGCTAATTCAAACACAAATTTTCCGGATGTATTATGCATAAACACCACATAATGACCTTTTTTGTCAAAATGTAATGTCTGCCCTTCTTTATGAGTTAAGTCTATAAATGTTGACATAAAAATAATTTATAAATTTACGAAATTATTTTAAAAATAGATGCGAAGATACAATTTTTTTGTGACTTGGGATGCCCGGATTTGCCTGTTGCAATTTCCGGGGGGTCCCACTGGAACAAAAAAAATTGTATCGAGTATCTAAAATAATTTCGTAAATTCAATAAATTACCCCACACTTCCTGCCATTTCCAGATTGATGAGACGGTTCAACTCGATTGAATATTCCATTGGTATCTCACGAGCTACTGGTTCGATAAATCCGTTTACCAGAAGTCCCTCCGCTGCTTCTTTTTTAATACCCCGTGACATTAAGTAAAAAAGCTTTTCTTCGCCTAATTTCTCCACAGTCGCTTCGTGCTGGATAGATACATCATTTTCCTTTATTTTCATATATGGGTATGTGTCTGAACGTGATAAATCATCTAGAATAAGTGCATCACAAGAAACATATACGGAAGAATTCTTAGCTCCGGGATAAACCTGTACTAAACCGCGGTATGATGTCCTTCCGCCATCTTTAGATATAGATTTAGAAACAATTCGTGAGGATGTGTTTTGCGCGAAGTGCATCATCTTTGCGCCCGCATCCTGAAGCTGATCTTTTCCCGCAAAGGCTATTGAAAGCACCTCTCCGCGTGCGCCTTCTCCATACAAATAAACGCTCGGATACTTCATTGTAACTTGACTCCCAATGTTGCAATCAACCCATTCCATTATCGCATTTTCATCTGCACGCGCCCGTTTTGTTACGAGATTATAAACATTTTTACTCCAGTTTTGAACAGTTGTGTATCTGACGCGTGCATTTTTTTTCACAAAAATTTCCACCACTGCCGCATGCAAAGAATCAGATGTATAAATAGGAGCGGTACAACCTTCTACATAATGGACACTACTTCCCTCATCAGCAATGATTAATGTTCGTTCAAATGGACCAAAACGCTCTGAATTAATCCTAAAATATGCTTGTAACGGTAGTGTAACTTTTACTCCCTTAGGAACATAAACAAAAGATCCACCCGACCACACCGCTGAGTTTAATGCAGAGAACTTATTATCGTGTGCTGGAATTAATGTTCCGAAATACTCTTTTACCATATCAGGATATTTACGCAAAGCGGTGTCCATATCACAAAAAATAACCCCCAGCCTGTTTAGTTCACGATTAACACTTTCGTACACAACTTCCGACTCATACTGAGCTGAAACTCCAGCAAGAAATTTTTTTTCGGCTTCAGGAACACCAATCCGATCATATGTTTCCTTTATTTCCGCAGGCAATTTATCCCAGGAATCAACTTGCTTTTCGGTTGGTTTAATGTAGTAATAAATTTCCTCAAAGTTAATACGTGACAGATCAGCTCCCCACTCGGGCATTTTTTTATCCAAAAAGATCTTATATGATTTTAAGCGAAATTCGGTCATCCAGGTTGGTTCCCCTTTCATGCGCGATATATCCAGTACAACTTGCTCTGAAAGCCCTTTCTGCGCCTTAAATGCGTATTTTTCAGGCATAGCAAACCCATATCGATAATCGAAATCCAAATTTTGTTTACTATTTGCCATATAAAAAAATTTTAAAACACGAATATCACTGTATATCGAATTTAGGAAGAAGTTTTGTTTGATTCCAGAAAGGCATACGCTTTTCCAAGAGATAGCCATTATTCGAAAATTCGCGATTTGAACTACAACTATCTGCCTTTTCTGGAAGAGTTAACTTCTGAGTAAATTTGATATGCAGTGAGAAATTAGGTACCAATCACTTTTTGGTAACCTTCTTTCTCAATTTGCTCAGCTAAATCTGAACCTCCTACTTTTTTTAACTCTCCATCTGCAATGACCAATACTTTATCCGGTTTTAGGTAATGGAGAATCCTGTTATAGTGCGTAATAATAATATACGTTTTATCCGCGCGATGATTCTCCAGATACTCAGCTATTGTTCTTAAGGCATCGACATCTACTCCTGTATCAACCTCATCGAAAATCAACAACTTCTTATCAAGCACCGCAGCCTGTAACACTTCAAGTTTCTTCTTCTCACCTCCAGAGGCTCCGTCATTAAGAGATCGACTCAATAATTCTTCACTTATCTTAAGTTCGCTTGCTATTTTTTTTGTCTCTTCTCGAACAGTAATCGGACTTTTTTTACCTTTGATCGCCAACTGAAGCAGTTGATGTATTCTTACTCCTGATAAAGAGAGTGGCGACTGAAATGATAGAAATATTCCTCTTTCTGCTCGTTCGTGAGCATCAAGTTCAGTTAGATCTTCGTTCTCAAACAGTAAATGAGATTGCTCGTCTATCTGGTAGGATGGATTACCCATAATTGAGTAGGCGAGTGTTGACTTACCAGATCCGTTCGGACCCATTACTGCATAAATTTTTCCTTTTTCAAACTCAAAATTAATATTTTTGAGTATTGATTTACCGTCAATAGAAACACTTAAATCTTGTATTTGAAGCATAGTAAAGTTTTTACAGTGTACCCGAAAGAGCACGATTTATCAACCCGACCCTAGTGATAATCGAGGACTACGATCTAACTCATGTATGTCTTTTATGAACATTCCTCGTGAAGCTTTAATACTGGCAACCACCCCAATCATACTGGCATTATCACCAGTTAAATACCGGTAAGGCGGAAAAAGAACTTCGCCTTTATAAGGCTTTACAAGTTGACGCAAACGCTTTCGCAAATATTTATTTGCAATGACTCCCCCACCAACAACCAAACGATGAATCCTATGAGTTTGGATGGCCTGCTCAGTTTTTATAAGTATGGAGCCAAATACCGCTTCTTGAAAAGATGAAGATAGCTTATCAGGAGAGTTAACACTATCGTTTTTGTTCATTTTATTTGTATAGTTATAAAATGATGTTTTCAACCCAGAAAAAGAGAAATTTAAGTCCTGTGATTTTTTCATCGGACGAGGAAAATTATGAAAATCCAAATTTCCTGCTTGTTCTGCTAGTCGTTCCAGTACGGGACCGCCCGGATAATTAAATCCTAACATACGTGCTGCTTTATCTATTGCTTCCCCGGCAGCATCATCCACTGTCTGTCCGATAATCTCATAATCAAAGTAACTCTTAAACAGTACTAGTTCTGTATGTCCTCCAGATATAAGCAACGCTAAATAAGGAAAATCAAACTCTCTAACTGGATTCCCTTTACTGTTTTGTACAAAGCACGAGTAAATGTGTCCTTCCATATGATTAACTGCAATAAGAGGCTTTTGATAGTGTACAGATAAATTTTTTGCTGTATTGATACCTACTTCGAGTGCTATGGCTAGTCCTGGGCCATACGTCACTGCGATTGCATCCACTTCTTGGATTGCAGTGTCTAGTGTATTCTTTGACTTTCCAAACGCCCTTTGCAATGTATGCAGTACTACCCATTCAATTCTCTCTTCATGAGCCCGTTTTGCGAGCGACGGTACTACTCCTCCCCACTCCTTATGAGTTAAAATCTGCGAATACTCAATATGCGATAACACTTTCCTTCCTTCAGTTATCGCCACGGATGTTTCGTCACATGAGGTATCAATTGATAGTATTTTCATAACAACTATGTACTTATAATAATTTTTCTTTCTTTTTCATTAATATACTGCATTTTCACATACACTACCTTTGCTTTTTCTTTCAGTAAGGGCATAATTGAAGCTGCTTTTTCACCCCATTCGAGACAGATAATAGATGTTTCTTTTAAAATTTTATTTAGTCCAAGATATTTGAACTCTTCTTCGTTTTCTATATGATACAAATCGAAGTGATATAATTTTTTATACAACATGTCGCTGAGCGTATATTCGTAATAAACCGTGTAAGTCGGGGAGATTATATTATGAATTCCCAATTGTTCCGCGATTCCCTTCACAAACACTGTTTTTCCCACCCCTAAATCACCTTCTAGTACTATAACAATTGTTTGTCGCTCATCGAGTAAATCATTTAATAATTTCTTCGCTATAACTTTTGTTTCGTCTTCAACTGTTGATTTGTACTTGTTTTCTTCTTTGAACTCCAAATCACCTTGCCGTAAAATTTGCACTTCAGGTTTAGTGAGATCAGCAACAGTAGAAGGTTTGTTATGGGGTAAATTTCCTGCATCTATTACCAAATCTAGCAACTCCATTTTTTGCTTGGATAAACTTTGTAAAAAGCTATCTACAGAATAGTTGGGTGATTTTGTGCTGAGATTTGCCGAAGTTGCTGTAAGTGGTTTTTTGAATTCATGAACAAGATCGGTTATAAAATCATAGTTTGGTACACGCACACCTAGAGTTCCAATTTCAGATTCAAGTAACTTTGAAGTCTTGTGCTTTGATTCAAGGATAATAGTGTACGGACCAGGTAATAATATTTCTAACAGCGATCTTTGCGCTGGTGAAATTGTCACATACTTATCCATCATGTGTAGGTTTTCGACAAATATCGATATTGCCTTACCAGGTGGACGACTTTTAAACTGTATCAATTTTTCTACGGCACGCTCATTGGTTGCATCTACAAGCAATCCATATACGGTGTCAGTAGGGGCGACGACAAGACCTCCTGCTCGTAAAATACTTACAGTTTGTTGAACTGCTGATTTGTCAGTGCTTGATATAATTTTCATACTTTTTGTGCTATCAATTCTACCAAAAATCTGCTAAAATATCTGAGTATGCCACAAAAAAACTCAACTATTTCTAACAAACAAAAAAACAAAAAAATTAGAGAATTTAAATTTAATTTTGATATTAAAACTCTCTTCATACTTTTATTTGCTGGATTGTTTCTATTTTACGTTTACAATGCTCTTTCTGGCGAAGTCAAAAAAGCCTTACCAGAAAAACCGCTCACTTCAACTATTAAAGATATAAAAGATAAAAAGGTAAGTTATGTGGATGTCTTCGATAACAAGATTGTCGCTCACTATAAAGATGACAAAATGGCAGTCAGTTACAAGGACACAACCGAAGGCTTTACTCAAACGCTTAAAAATTTCGGAGTTGACCCATCTTCGGCAGACATAAGATATAAAGACACGCAAACCTCAATGGGCTGGATCAATATACTCAGTAATATTATTCCAACAATACTGATGGTCGCATTTTTTATATTTCTATTCAGACAGGCAAAAGGTGCTCAGGAGTCAGTATTTTCTTTTGGACAGTCTAAAGCAAAACGTTTTAACCGCGATTTACCAAAAGTGACATTTAATGATGTAGCGGGAGTAGACGAAGCAAAAAAAGAACTTGAAGAAGTAGTTGATTTTCTCAAAAATCCTGAAAAATACCGAAAATTAGGTGCACGTACTCCAAAAGGTGTGATTCTTATTGGGCCTGCTGGCTCTGGTAAAACATTACTCGCAAAAGCAGTGGCAGGTGAAGCAAGCGTCCCTTTCTTCTCTATTGCCGGATCTGAATTTATGGAGATGCTGGTAGGTATCGGAGCTGCACGAGTACGAGATCTTTTCTCGACAGCCAAAAAAAATTCACCATCTATTATTTTCATCGACGAAATTGATGCTATTGGGAGAGCGCGATCTACGGGTGTTATGCCTTCACATGACGAACGGGAACAAACATTAAATCAAATTCTTGTTGAGATGGATGGATTTAATCCGAATGAGCATGTCATCGTTATAGCCGCCACAAACCGTGGTGATCTTCTCGATACAGCATTATTACGTCCCGGACGTTTTGATAGACGTATTGTTGTCGATTATCCAGACGTTGAAGGAAGAAAGTCCATTATTCAAATACACGGTCGCGGTAAACCATTCGAAGCTAATGTAAATTGGGATAAAGTTGCTAAAAGAACTGTTGGTTTTTCAGGTGCAGATATCGAGAACATGTTAAATGAGGCAGCTATTAATGCCGCACGACATTCAAGAGATAAAATTAGCATGGAGGATATTGAAGAAGCCGCAGTGAAAGTGAAATTAGGTCCAGCAAAAAAACGATTACAATCAGACTACGATAAAAAATTGACTGCATACCATGAAGCAGGTCATGCTATAGTTTCTCACTTCCTCGAACACACTGATCCAGTGCAAAGAATTTCTATTGTATCCCGTGGAATGGCACTTGGATATACACTCATTCATCCGGATACCGATAAATTGCATGAAACAAAAACAAATTTACTAGAACGTATTACGGCGATGATGGGAGGAAGAGTTGCAGAAGAAGTGATTTTTGGAGAAGTTACCACCGGTGCAGCTAATGATTTCGACCAGGCTACTCGAATTGCAAAAGCTATGGTAGTGGAGTATGGCATGAGTCCGCTCGGCCCAATTAATTTCGGTCCAACACAAGATGTGACTGAATGGGGTAAAAGTTACTGGGAACAAAATTCTATATCTCAAGAAATACAAGGAAAGATCGATGAAGAAGTAAAGAGCATTATTACAAAATGTTATGCAGAGGCCACAAAACTTATCAAAAATAAAAAAGAATTACTCGACAAAGTAGCGGCAGAACTTATTAAAAAAGAAAATATGGATAAAGAAGAATTTGAAGTGATTGTCGGCCCGAAAAAAACTCCAGAAAATATTCCGGATGTTCCGTCCGGCGAAGGCCAGGTTTTTGCCCCTCCATTGTAAATCGTGTTACTTAAAATCACATATAGTAAATTTTGAAGAATGTTTGTCCGAGTCCTGATTCTTCGAGTATGATAACGTACGGGCGATGCCACTATTTCTTAAGTAAAAATGCTTGTAATATGGGCAGGTCGACAAAGAATTCAGGACGAGTTACATTCTGAAAAATTTACTATATGTGATTGAAGTGATCAATGCTTAATAAAATATTAGTTATAATTTCTACATGCAAACACTTTTACTAATCGATGGTAATGCTCTCATACATCGTGCATATCATGCCATGCCCAACTTCCACACAAAAGATGGTGTTCCGACAAACGCGCTCTATGGATTTTTAAGCATGCTCTTTAAGTCAGTAACAGATTTTAAACCGAATTATATTATTGTCTGCTTTGACACTCCAAAACCTACATTTCGCAATACTCTCTCCCCTACTTATCAAGCACATAGACCAAAAGCTGATGATGATTTTATAAAACAAATTCCTTTAATTCGTCAAATGCTGGAAATAGCTGGAATTACTTTTTTAGAAAAAGATGGATATGAAGCTGATGATGTCATAGGAACCTTATCCGAGAAATTTAAAAATGTTCCTGATCTACGTATTCTCATCCTTACAGGAGATAGAGACATTATGCAGCTCGTGGACAAAAATGTCTTTGTTATCACTCCCAAAACTGGATTAAGCGATATTGCTGTGTATAATGAAGAGGGTGTCGAGAAAAAAATGGGTGTCAGGCCAAATCTAATCCCCGACCTCAAAGCCTTAATGGGCGATGCTTCTGATAACTACGTAGGTGCAAAGGGAATTGGTCCAAAAACAGCCGCTAAACTTCTTGCTCAATATAGGGATGTAAACGGCGTATTAACGCATGCTGATGACATTAAAGAGAACCGCATCAAGGAACTTATTATTAGTCATAAAGAAAATATAGCACTATCGCATGAACTTGCCACTATTCGTAAAGACGTACCGATAGAATGCAATCTCGAACAAACACAGTTTACATGGTTTAATGAGCGGTTAAAAGAATTCCTATCCTCATTCCAAATCAAATCGCTTCAAGAACGAATTTTTAGTACAAAAAATCAACCTGAACAGCACTCCGCCATTCCTGAAAAAAAGAAAGCAACCGACGATCAAATTGATTTGTTTTCATGATTGAAAATTAGTAAAATATACTATGACAACAACTGATCATAAAGTTATTAAAGACTGGATTATTAAACATAAAGGATTTCCAGAAATTATAGACGCTCCTGATGCCACTGGCGACGAGAGGGGAATTCGCATCAACTTTCCTGGTGATGAAGACGATAAATTTTTAGATAAACGCGAACTACATGAAACAACTTGGGAAGATTTTTTTCAATTATTTGAAGAGCAACTCTTAGCATTTGAGTACAGTGATTCTGAGTATAAATCAGACCCCAGCATGTCATACCACTTTATTAAACGCTCCGCTATTGAAGAAGAGTCATATAAATAATACGCTATATAGCTCATGACTTATAACAAACTAACTCCGGACGAGGAAAATGTAATCATACACAAAGGTACTGAAACACCTTTTAGTGGCGAGTATGAAGACTTCTATCAAGAAGGCACTTATGTGTGTCGACGTTGTAATGCGCCATTATATAGATCAGACTCTAAATTTGATGCACATTGTGGCTGGCCGAGTTTTGATCAAGAAATTGAGGGTGCTGTTAAACGTGTGCTCGATGCAGATGGGAAACGAACTGAAATAATTTGTAACAACTGCGGTGCACACTTGGGTCATGTTTTTGTTGGTGAAGATTTTACCACTAAAAATACCCGTCACTGTGTCAACTCTATATCGTTAAAATTTATCCCTATTAATCCATGATTATCCGTGACATTCAGTACCTATGGAAATAGCTGTGTTCGGTGGAGGATGTTTTTGGTGTACGGAAGCAGTATTTCAGCGCCTTAAGGGTGTCATTTCAGTAGTTTCTGGATATGCTGGAGGGTACAAAGAAAATCCCACGTACCAGGAAGTAAGTTATGAAGAAACAGGACATGCTGAAGTAGTAAAAATTGAGTTTGATCCATCCATAATTTCATATACACAACTTCTTGAAGTATTCTTCTATGTCCACGATCCAACTACTCTTAACCAGCAAGGGAATGATGTAGGGACTCAATACCGCTCCATTATTCTCTATACGTCAGATGAACATAAACGCCAAGCAGAGCTAACACTTAAGACAATGCAAAATAAATATAATCAGCAGAATATACCGAAACGAGTAGTCACTGAAATTAAACCGTTCACAAACTTTTATGCAGCAGAAGAGTACCACCAACAGTACTTTGAGAACAATCCAAACCAACCATACTGTCAACTCATCATCGGTCCCAAACTGGAACACTTTGAAATGATGTTTTCAAACCTTCTTAAAAAATAATTGTGTAGCATTACAGCCAGACATATCTGCTATAGTAATTAATATGGACGATTATAGTAAAGCACTCACCAATCCTTCGATGCTGCTTATATTTACCTATGCACCTGCCGGATTTGGCCATTTACGAGTAACTAATGCTCTTTATCATGGACTTCCATCAGGTGCTAACCCTGTACTACTGGGAGCACAAGATTACTCAATAAACTATGTTCACAGAATCGCCAGTAATTATCGTATTACGCGGGCTATTTATGAATGGATAGGAAAAGGAATCGGTGAAAATATCACTGCTGTTTTGTACGGAGCTTTCCTCCGCTCTCGCACAAAGGTTCTCTATGGACAGCTAACTACGCTTATTGATGAACGACTAAAATCGCCTGCCACAGTGTTAGTGATTGCTACGCACTTCGGATTAGCACATCAAATTGCTGCAATAAAAGATAAATTAGCTGAAGATAAAAAAATTGAAATTATTCTTGTTGTACAAGTCACAGATGATAGTCCGCAAAAAATGTGGTACGTTCCAGGAGCAGATTTGACGTGTGTACCGAGTGAAAAAACAAAAAAAGCACTTGAAGCATACGGGAGAAAAGCAAAACTAAAACACACCGATTTTGCAGTAAACCCCTACCCTCTGTCTCCCATGCTTGCTCAACCCTTAACGGAGCATCAATACGAGTACAAAAAACGACAACTTGATCCTGAGAGCACAGAACTTACCAATTTAGTAATACCAATTTCAGGAGCAGCAGTAGGTACCCAGTATTTCACTGTATTAATAGACGCGTTGTATAGACGCAGCCATAGATTTTCACTGCATGTAGTGGCAAAAACTGCGCCTTTTACAAAAAACTTCATATATGAAATGAATGAACGACCTTTTGTAAAACTTACTACTTCTGCGGTGGATCGAGATATTATTGATTCCTATGAAAATATTTATACTCATGAAGTGATTGCGGTAGAGATTACAAAGCCGAGCGAACAAGCATTCAAAGCACTTATATCCCCCGAAAAAAAAGGTGGCTCAATTCTGCTTTTTTCTGAACCAGTTGGACGGCAGGAGTTTGATAATTTAGATTTCCTTCGAAGGCATTATCTCATCCCTCTTGTCAGTGAACAGCGAACACTCTGGCATTATGCAGAAAAAAATATATCTCTTGATACTGATAAAGATTTACAAAAGGAAATAAAAAAATGGCGCGGCATTTTTTTGCCCAATGACCCCGTTGCAGCAGCTGGTTTTATTAAATGGTGTTTAGACCAAAAAATATTCTACGAAATGCTTAATTTGAACATGGCAAGCCGAAAAGATGATATAAATACTTATGAGTTAAGTCCTCATGGTGTTGTAGAATTTTGGCGTAAAGTAGCAACACTACTATGATTAATCTGCAAATTCCTGTACAAACATTTTCCCATAATACCCAGCGTCAATGACACCAATTCCCACCCTTCCATACTCTGGTGAAAGAATATTTTTTCTGTGTCCTTCTGAGTTCATAAGACCTTGATGAGCAATATATACATCTGGAGCATATGCAAGATTTTCACCAAGCACAGTGTATTCTATATTCGCTCTATTGGCTCTATCTCCCGGTGATGAACCATCCACTTGCGACACATGTGCAAAAAATCCATTCTCAAGCATTTCCACCGCATAATTCCTCGCTAAACTCCGTAGACTTGTATCTAATTTGAGTGCGTGTAAACCGCGAGAAGTACGTTCCTTATTAACTAAATTGAGTAGTGTCTCTTCCGAAGTTTCATCAGAATGTAGTTGAGAAGAATTTGCTTTAAAGCCAAGGTCAATGGTCTCGTTGGACTGCGGCTTTATAGTGAGAAAGTTTATTGTTTCTGAAATAGCACCGCCAAATATATTCTTAAGCCTCAGCTCTGAATACTGAGACAAGTTTACAAAAAAAGGGCCTGTTTTTGATTCCAGTATGTCGCGCTTAATTTGTCCTTTAACTGGGAAGGCAAATATCAGACTAATAAAAAATAGAAAAATAACAACGGCTTGTATAAATCCAGCTAAATATCCTAATCCTCTATTCAAAGGGTTCTTTTTATAAGGATCAAAGACATGAATAGAAAGTAATGTTGTTACGATAAATATAAACATTTCAAGAAAAAACCACGCAATAAAAAAGCCAATCGCATTCGATATCCCGTTCGGAAGCGCAAAATTATAAACTAGCAACCTGCCAATAACGTTGTAGAGTCTATAAGAAAAAATAAGCGCCAGCACAAAACCTACCACATCAAGCATTGTGTCTAAAAACCCGCGATTCGTAAACAAAAAATACAAGACGACAAGTACAAACGCCAAATCCACCCAGTTGCCATGTAATGAAAAGCTATTTAAAAACTGATCCATGTATTATATTTTATCAAACTATCTTTCTTCTGTTATAATAGGGACAGCATTTGCCCCATTTCTGTCTTCATTGTTATGGATCCAAAAATTTTAATTACTGGTATCGATATTGCTATAGTGAGTTTCCTGATATATTGTTTTATTTTCGTGTTACGACGGTTACGTAACACACCTTTGCTCTTCGGATTTATAACACTTTTTATATTGTATTTTATTGCATCAATATTGGATCTAGGATTAACGAAAAAAATATTCGAATCCTTTATCAGTGTTATCGTTATCGTACTTACTGTCGTGTTTCAGCGTGAAATCAGAAAATATCTCGAAATAATATCATTTTATGCAATTAACTCCTATCGAAGTCATCTTACAATGGAGAGTATATTTGCTATTAGAGAAGCAGTAAAAGATCTTGCGGCTACCCGCACGGGAGCTTTAATTCTCATTAAAGGTCATGAGCCACTTGATAGATTTATTTTAAACCGTATAGAGCTAAATGGACAGGTTTCCACTGCTTTATTGTTAAGTATTTTTGATCATTCTTCAGTTGGGCACGACGGAGCTGTCGTCATACAAAACAATATTATTGAAAGTTTCAGTACATATATAGCTCTAAACAGATCATACAATAAACGGGTAAAATGGGGCACACGCCACTTGGCTGGACTCAATATAACTAAAAACTCCGATGCTTTTGTGATTATTATATCTGAAGAACGAGGAACTATAACCGTGGGTCAAAACGGAAAACTCGAAGTTATGGATTATCAAAAGTTTTCTAATGCACTCAATCTCTTTGTAGCGAATACAGCAAAGTCAAAAAACGCATTTTTCACCTACATTTATAATGAATATATTTACATACTTCTTGCTATTACAACCGCATTATTGCTCTGGTTTAAACTCATACCAAAAAATTAAAGCTGCATAATTAATCCCCCTAATGTACCTGCAAAAGTTCCTGTCGCGGCTCCAGTACATACAGCTGCTGTTAATGCCCCGCACTTTAACAGAGCTTCTACTGGTCCATTCATAAATAGATGTCCTATTACAGGGAAAATAATTGCTAAAACAGCAAAAACTAATCCCAGACCTGTTCCTAGTAAAAATCCTTTTCTTAGTACATTAAAAAATTGTGTTTCCATAGTATTACCATAAATTTGTAACTAGCACTTTGCATTTATATATAGCTGCTTTTGAGTCAGATGATCCTCTTTCATACTGACAATACTAAACAAATTCTCACCTGAACATTTGTCTTCCAGCGTAAGTGGAGTTTCCAGTATCCCTCTACCATCTACATAACTTCTGTCTTCACCATTTATTCGAATTAAAGAACCAGGTTCCGATTGTATTTTTAAATACACAATATTTGGATTTAAATAAGGGTTATATAACGGTGTACTCAAACTCAGAGGTAAACCGTTACTGTATAAAGTTGATACTTTTGTTGAAATTTTAACTTTTTGCTCAGCGTCTGCCCGTAACGCATTTAATGCATACTGAAATGCACTTACAAGAAATAGTACCAACAACAGTATTGATACTAAAATAATTTTTCTCATATTTTAAATATATGGAGGTTAGCTGAAAAAAAGACAATAATTTTGTAAGAATTTTGTAAGAAGTGCTTCATGACAAGACATTTGTAAGAATAAATGCTATAATAAAAAATATGGCAAAACATTTACTGGTGGTAGAAGATGATGAGGGAATTCAATCTTACCTTAAAGAATTACTACTTGATAATGGCTACTCAGTAGAACTTGCATCAGACGGAGTCCAGGCTCTTAATAAAGTTAAACGGGCACCACCGGATTTAGTAATTTTAGATCTTGGGCTTCCTAATTTAAGTGGGGAGTCAGTGGTTGCAGAAGTACGTAAAAAATACCCTGATCTACCAGTCATTACATTAACAGCTCGAGACACAACATCAGATATTGTCAACGGACTTAAGCTGGGCGCAGATGATTATGTCACTAAACCGTTTGCAGGAGAAGTACTGCTCGCGCGCATTCATGCTCGTCTTCGTTCACACGAAGGTGAAAACTCAGTTATTTCAGCTGGAGATTTGGAATTAAATACTAAAACACTTGAAGTAAAGCGGGCAAATGAAGTGATTCAACTCAGCCATAAAGAGTTTCAGCTGCTTGAATATTTATTAAATAACAAAGGTCGGGTGTTAACACGTGAAATGATATTAAACCGAATTTGGCTCTATTCTTCACATATTGAAACGCGTGTGGTTGATGTATACATGGGATATCTACGAAAAAAAATTGATTCGCAACACGAAAAAAAACTAATCCAGTCCGTCCGCGGCTTCGGATACATGATAAAAGAATAAACTACATTATAGATTTATGATTTAAGATCTACGATATAAGAATTGCTCGGTAGTGGTATATGGTAAACGCCCACATTCAATAAATTTTAAATTCTCAATTTTAAATTTTAAATCAATATTGAAATTCAAATTTTCAAAATTGAAGATTATAGATTTATGAAAAATATGTAGTGGTGTGATTTATCACACCCTCCTTAATAAAAAAAATCCTATTAAGGTGCCATAAATGGCACCACTACACATTTTTTCCTAAATACTAAATACTAGATACTGAATACTTTATACAAAATACTCGTAATTCGTCATTCGTAACTCCCAACTCTTAACCAGTAACTAATAAGTTATTTACTCAATTTCATATTCCCGTAATGTATCTAAAAAAAACGGCGTATGATCTGTTAATTTATTTTCGCAATAAATACGTGGTCGGGTTGAAAACCTAGCATTTGCATGAGTGCTGGAACAACCCGTTCCCCAAGCATCTGTATACGATATTCGACATTATTTCTAAGTGATGATAATATTCTTTCTTCGCCAACATCTTCTGTGGACAAATCAACAATACCAAAAGTATGCCAATTGAACATATCGTTTACCAATTCTTCCTGCATCTTGATTACTGTTTCGGCAGGAGCCGAAAGTGAAACCCACTCTTCATCCACTGCAGATGCAGTGCCATATACGGATATATTACTGTCCGCAAGTAACTCCGAAGTGTCATCAGTCATAATTTGATTCCTGATTTGCGCTGCTCGAAATATCTGTGCTTCATCTGGTATTGTAACTAAAGCATATCCATTATTTTGTGCTAAGTAAGCTAATGCTTTTAATCCTCTGTTTTTATTCTGCATAGGAATATCTGTGGCTATATTATTAACATCAAGCGGCAAACCAGGAAATCCAACCAGCTCAACACCTAAAAGCGCTGGTATTCCTCGCAGTGTGTTGGTAACCGTCTGTACTTTTTCGAAAGCAAACCGAGCTACTCTGTCATGTAATTGCGGACTTAATGCCCCTTTGATAATGTCTTGCTCGGGCTGCATAACTTGTCCGTATGCATCAATCATGCGACCCCATCTTAGAAATCATATAGCAACATCATTTATTTTCGGATCCTGTGAGGCTAATAAAAATAAATCAGAAGCAATTGTTGATTTTCCCGCACCAGACGGACCTATCACAGCAAAGATTGTAGGGGTTTCATGATTACCGGAGATTATTTCTTCTTGAATTTTTTTGTACAATTCTTCAAACGACTGTAAACCGTACTCGCCGCTAAACGGTTCTAAATGACCACAGTATACCAGTGCCTCCTTGGTCATTTCCTGTATCTCATTCATAGCAAGCCTTTCTTGTGGCTCCATCGACATCTTCATTTCCGCCATACTATTTTTGAGGGTGAAATGTAAGAATAAACGTAGTACCTTTATTAAGTTCCGATGTTACCTTGATTGCCGCATTATGTTTATCCAGTATATTTTTAGTTATATAAAGTCCTAAACCCATTCCTTCCTTTAAATTATCCTCTGCCTTATAAAATACTTTAAACACATTTGGTATATCGTGGGGAGCTATCCCTTTACCGCTATCCTGAATTTCGATAACCAATTTATTTTTTATATATAAATAATTTATAAATATTGGTTTATCAACCGAAGAATGTTTTGCCGCATTGTCTAATAAATTATTAAAAGCCTGCAGAAGTTTATTAAAATCACCACGTACGGTATCAACATCTTGAGTAACTTTATTTGTATAGATAATTTTATGGGTGGGAAATGTGAACTTAAAGCGATGGATAGCTTGAGTTATTACATCGCTTAAGTGACAATTTCGGAAATCAAACACGAGCTTTCCAGACTTTACTTTATTTACTTCCAGTAACTCTTCTATTAGATGTGTTAGCCTGCTTGCTTCATTAGATAATGATTTAACCCATGTGTTCTCAATTGCTTTATTTTGGATTAACCTACGATTCATAAGGTCTATATATCCATTTATAGAAGTCATCGGTGTACGTAGCTCATGGGCAGCAAGTGCAATAAATAAATCACGAGTTTCCAGTGCTTCTTTTAACTCAGAGTTCAACTGTGTTTTTCGAATGGCCATACTTGCTAACGAAGCAAAAAGAGTAAATATTTGCAAATCTTTTTCTTTGAAATCCTCCTTTTTTTTAAACTGCAGAGTAAGAACGCCTATAGGATGTTTTCGATAAGACAAAGGAAGCATGACTACTGATTTAATGCCCATTTCTATTAATTTTGGATGAATACTTGCAAGTTTAGAAGTGTCAAAGTACTCAGCTTTGTTTTTTTTATATACAGAATATGAAAAGCCCTTTTTTCTTATTTTTACCTCATATAATTCCTCGGTTGTGGCATATACACGTTTTAGGCATCCATTTTCATTCAACAAAATAGTTCCATAATCTGACCCCACAATTTTTTGTGCTTCTTTCAGTATACTTTTATACGTATCTTCAGGATTAAGCGGAGCTAAAAACTTTATTGCAGATTTATTTATTTTTTTCAAAAGCTCTTCCATATACTATAAGACTTATATTCTACTGCAAGAGAGAAAAAAAACAAACAAATAAACTTCCCCGCAGCAAGCTGACGGGGTATTTAGATGAATATTAAAAAGTTTGTTGTTGTTTTTGACTAAGGTATCCCCGCAGTTATAAACAGCGGGGTATTACCAACAATAAAATTGAAGATTATCTTAAGGATTAACTCCGTTTATAAAAACGCGAAGAATATCTTCGATAAAATTATCTTGCAACTCCGATCTGTATTTTAGTCTATTCTTTTTCATAGAACACCTCCTTATTTTTTAATCTAACTTATGAAAGTTTTTACTAAATAAAAGTAATAATGCCGACTTTACAACCTCAGCTCCTATAAACTGTACACCTAAATCCATCAGCTTAACATGTACGATATGCTCTGCATATAATTGTTGTAATGCTAAACCAATAACGCCTATTATTATTATAAAAAAGACTTTTTTAATAAGTGCCATATCATAAGATAATCCATCAGATTAAGAAGAGTTAAAGAGTAAAGTAAGAATATCGTAAATTTAGTGTACCGTAGATCTTTGCTTTATAACTTGATCCAATTTAGTGAGCAAATCATCAAAGTTAAACGGTTTGGAAAGGAAATCATCAGCACCTACCGACATAGCTACACCCTTCACAGCATAACTTGCGGATATCATGACAATTGGTATATGTTTTGTATCCTCTCTCGACTTTAATTCACATGCAATTGAATCACCATTTCGGTCAGGTAAGTAATAATCGAGCAAAATTAGGTCAGGTGAAGTGCCGTTCATATGTCTATTTATAACCTTTCCATTTGTAGCAGTTTCTACGGTATGTCCAGCCTGTTGAAGTAAAATTTGCAAGGATTCTAAAATACTTTCTTCATCATCAATAATAAGTATACGTGCCATACTACTATAATTATTAACACTATATTTTTATCTGAGAAAGAAAAGGTGCAGTGATAAAGTTGTAAGAATTAAGTAAGTTACAGTACAATAGTATTAGTGAGTTAGATTGTTAGAGAAACCTTTTTCAATATTTCGAGCGACTTTTTCTTCTAATTCAATAATATCAAATGGTTTCGAAATAAAATCGTCAGCACCAACTTTTCTGGCTACTTTTTCGGTATCTCTACTTGCGGATACTATAACGATTGGAATATGTTGTGTATTTGTATTTGCTTTTAAACTTCGTGTGATTTCCTCACCGTTCATTTCGGGCATCCATAAATCTAGCAGTATTAGATTAGGATCAAAACTTTTTACTTTATCAAAAATATCACCTGACTGTGTGAGAGTTTGCACAGTATATCCGCGCTCCTGTAAAATAATTTGTGCGACATCTACGATACCATCATCATCATCGCATATGAGTACTTTTTTCATATAGGTAATGTAAAATAAAAGATCGAACCTTTGCCTTCATCGCTTTCTACCCACATTTTACCACCATGTCTCTCAACAATTTCACAGGATATATACAGTCCTATACCCAGTCCCGAAAACTTTTTTGCAGTGGATTCTACACGATAAAAACGTTGAAATAATTTCTGTTGCTCTTTTTTCGCAATACCCACACCAAAATCCTGTACTTTTACTTGCACATTGCTCCCTTTTTTTTCAACGGATACATATACTTTAGGCGCAGTAGGGGAATATTTAATTGCATTCGTTAATAAATTTGTAAATACCTGCTCTAAGCGCTGCCGGTCACCATTAATTTGTATATCTGTTACTTCTTGTAATACTATTTTATGATGTGAGTTCATGTGTTGGATACCTTCTATTGCCTCTTCAGCAAGTTCTTTTATATTAAACGTACTGTAATTTAACTGCAACTTTCCTGCCTGAATTTTCGACACATCTAATAAATCCGCAATCAATGTATTCAACCGATCAATATAAGTATTTGTTTTTTTCAAGTAAAGTTCCAGTCGTGGATCACCCATTTGCTGTATTATGCGTTCCAGTATCTGCACATACCCTTTAATACTCGTTAAGGGCGTCTTAAGCTCATGACTTGCAATGCCAATAAACTCATCTTTTCGCTGTTCCAGCTTTTTACGTTCTGTTATATCAAGCACAAACGCCATGGCTTCGCCTTTAGTTTTATTTGTCATCGTTGCGCCAACAATTACCGGTACTTGACTTCCATCTTTTCGAATGTATTCTTTTTCCCATGGTTTGAGTACTCCTTTTGTTACTAATTCTTTTAAAGCTTTCTGATCTTCTGTGTGGTACTCAGGCGGTGTAATTCGCATCCAATTAAGATTACCCGCCTCCAACTCTTTTCGCGAATAACCTATTATGTTTAAGAATGCGTCATTTGCATTCATAATCAAGCCATTCACATTACAATAAAATACTCCAATAATATTAGCATCATATAATTCCTGCATTTGTGCTTTACTTTGTATAAGTGCTTCTTCTGTATCTTTTCGAATAGCAATTTCTTTTTGAGCATTCTCATAGAGCGTTACATTCTGAATGGCGAGTGACACTCTATTGGCCAGTTCTTTTGCCATATCAAACTCTGCTTCAGTATAACGACGCCGCGACTCAGTATTCACAAGTGTAATTGCTCCAACGCATTTATTATCTTTACAAATAGGAACGATAATAACTGAAGTAAATCCTATCGTACGAACCAAATCTAATTCTTTTTTATTCCGAGCAGCTTTTACCAACATTTCATCAGTTATATATGGGTAGAATTCAGGATTCGAACTTCGTATTACTTCAGGTAGCCCCTGTTTAACACTCATATCCACAGGATTTGTTTTTCTCAGTTCTTTCGCCCACTTCACTTTTTTTGGATCTTTATGTGCTACCGATATGAGCTGCACCTGACCATTTTCATCAATCATATCCACTGAACACCAATCAGCTATATACGGCACCGCTAATTTTGTTACAGATTCTAATGTTTTTTTATAGTCTAATGAACTTGAGAGTACTTTACTTGCTTCAGATAAGAACTTAAGATTATTTTCATATCTTTTACGTTCAGTTATATCTCTGTTTACTTCTAAATATCGTATAGAATTACCGCTTTTTAATAGTTCCCATCTACTATCTACAACTATTTGCTGACCTGATTTTGTAATATGAATGAGTTCTCCCTCCCATTTTTTTTCTTTCCTAAGGGTAGCGATTAACTTTCTTAATGGAATTGGGTAACGCGTATGTAATAATTCATATGCGATTTTACCGAGAGCTTCCTCTACTTTCCATCCGTACAGTTGCCTTGCACCTTCATTCCAAAAAAGGATTTTATTATGATTATCAAGTACTATAAAAGCGTCATGAGCAGTTTCTATGAGTGCAGCCTGTTGATTTGTTCTCTCTTGTTCGATGGATGCCTGCTTCTGCTGTTGCTCAAACAAGTATTTTTGTGTTAAGTCGCGAAGTATTTTTGTAAGACCAATCAGTTGATTATTTTTATCTTTAAGCTGATACACTAATCCACTTCCCCAAAATCGAGTACCGTCTTTTTTTAGATGCCAACGCTCATCTAACGCTTTACCCTTAAGCTTAGCTGTATTCATTTCTTCGGTAAACATCCCTTTTAGTCTATCCTCATCAGTAAAAATAACCTCAGAACTCATTCCAATCACTTCTTTTTCTGAATAACCAAGTAACTTCTGTGCTCCTTTTGACCACGACTGTATAATACCGTTAATATCTGTGGTAAAAATGGCATAATCCTCCAAGCTGTTTAACAGTTTTTTACAGAATTCGGGTGTTATTATATCTGATACTGATTGTTTATTTTTCTGTGTATCCATATATGCTACATGCAGATATATATTATAAGACATATACGCATTATTGGCTAGAGGGATTTTTAAAGTAATTAGTCTATAGTGTCACATAAAGTAGAAGATTTTTTCCTATACATGTCTAAGGCCCAACGATGACCTTTGATAAGATTTTCTGGTAAGGTATCTAGGGAACACCAATGCCAGCCTGCACATTTCTTCGGTTCAAGGTTTTGAGGAGTCCCTACATAATCGTCGCAAGAAAAAACGAAGTGAATAAAATTATAATTATGGTCTTTCTGATACTCACGAATAACACCAACAAAATGTAGTGATTTAGCCTCTAATGAAGTTTCTTCAGCAAGCTCTCGTTTCGCGCCGTCTTCTAAAGATTCTGTTTTATATAAATGTCCGCCTGGGCAGCCGTAAGTACCGGCTCGGTAGTTATTTAGTCGTTTACCCAATAAAACGTTCTTATGTTCCTTATCCAAAATAATGACACAAAGACCTATTTGTTCTTCTGAATCAGTTACTGTACTTTTCTCCATATTTTATTATAATAATTTAATTTTCGATAATTATTGGCAGAAGGTACGCAACTAAAAAACTCGTCATTCTGGTAAGCGACAACTCACGTTTTCGCGCATCCAGAATCGGTATTTGTATCAGAAATTCGTCTGATTCTGGACACATTCGATAAACTTAGTGCGCGCACGCCAGAATTACTTATTTCAGTATTCTAGCATACTTCGTTATTCTCGTTACTTAATATAGTTCAGAATTCATGAATGGGATTAAAGCTAAAATCACTGCCTCAACATAATAACTAGTTCTAGTAATAAGATTTTTTGTAAGAATACCTATTGACCCTACGGTTTGTTTCGAATTTGTATGTCCAAATACTATATCGTCTGCTTCTCCCAATTCTTTTCCCTCAAGAATGAGATCTCTTACACGAGATGGAATGACAAAAGTGTCTGTTTTCGATTTACCTAATTTATTATCTTTGTTTTTAATTAATACCCAGGCATAGTTATACATTTCACCACCTATATCATTTATTCCTGCTTCTATTGCCACGTAGTAGTCAGCATTTGAATTTATGGACATCGCACTATTTAATCTGTTCATTGCCCCAGTAAGAGTCTCTTGATCAGACATAGGTTGATTACTAACACCTGAAGGAACACCTAATGCATCAACTTCTATTGTAGTATTATTAAAAACTTTTTGGAAAGCCGCCTTAACCGATTCAATTTTTACAGGATTTTTTGAAGTAACAATTACTTTCACAGGTATTATAAATTTACGAACTTTTTAACCATTTCAAATTGTTTTGTATACATCGAATGCAATGGAGAAGGTAGATTATTCATTGGAAACCAACCGATTTCATCAATTTTATCAGGATCACCATTCATCACAAAAGATGGGTCTACTTTAGCTGCAAATACTAACGCGACCCAGTGAGTATCTTCACTTCCATTATTTCTCAAAACATTCATCGCACCACAAAAATGTATTTCCGCATTCTCAATGCTGTACTCTTCTTTCAATTCCCTTTTAGCAGCTTCTTCAAAAGTTTCTCCAAAATTCATTGAACCTCCGCCAGCATCCCATCGTCCTTTTTCATCGCGACAGTCTATGCTTCGTTTTTGCAGTAACATATTTCCTTTACCATCATGGCAGTAAAGACACACAGTTACACCAATAAAGTCGACTCCTTTCCTGTTTTTTTTATCATTCTGAAATGACATTATTTTGTATCCATATTTATCAGCATCTGCTTTGGACCAAAAAGTAAACTTGTTTGTTTCACCTATATACGTGATCTTCTTTTCAATTTCTCTTCCAGTATATTTCTGTGATTTCGGATCCCATTCTTTCAAAAGCAGTGTGTCACCTACTTTGCACTCAAAATCGTTTAAACGTAAATCATACGATTTATTACCTTTCAGAATTTCCTCAAAATATTCCGGCCAAGCTTTTTTTTCAATTATCATAACTTCACTGATTATAGCGCATGCTTTATTGCATTTGTTATACTTTTTCCATGAAAACTCTCGTAATTTCTGACACGCACCTTACCGAAAAATTTATACCAATAAAATATAAATACCTAAACGATATTATTAAAAAATCCGATACTGTTATTATTAATGGTGATTTTTGGGATGGATACCTTACCACTTTCTCGCGATTCGTCGAATCTCCATGGAACGATTTATTTCCATTACTTAAATCCAAACATGCGATTTACGTAAACGGTAATCACGATAAAAGCATACTGAGTGATCAACGAGTATATTTATTCTGTGATATTCAAACTACAAAACATTCACTTACAGAAAATGGAATGACCATGAACTTTGAACATGGAAATAGACTGTATCCATTTTTTGACGATCAATTTCACTTAAAACGAATACCAAAACCTACCATTCCAATATTACGATCGCTACATGCATTTAATGAACGAATGCTAAAACAATATGGTAAAAAATTTTTAGATATGAGGTATAAAAAAGCCAATGAAGTGATAAAAAAACGTTTGGCAAAAACTCAAAAACAAAATGAGATTACCTTTTTCGGCCATACTCATTATGGAGAATACGATGCAGCGAGTAGATACGCGAATTCCGGCTTTATAAACCACGGCTTTGCGCAATATCTCATGATCAATGCCGATGCTATACAATTACACGAGGAATGGTACGATAGGTAGAGACGATTAATCGCGTCTCAGATCATGAATTTTTATGCACTGCAATTAATTTAACCTGTGTAAATTCCTGCATTCCAATTTTTCCATAAACTCTCCCTATCCCGCTTTTCTTATATCCACCAATCGGGCACTGTGGTTTATAGTAACTATCGGTATTTATGGCTACTGCTCCACTTTTAATTTTTTTAGCTACCCTTTCCGCTTTCTCCAAATCCTGAGTAAATATATCAGCACTTAAACCATACTGCGTGTTATTCGCCAGCTTAATCGCTTCTTCTTCTGTACTAAATGGCACAATAGGCAAAACAGGGCCAAATGTTTCTTCAGTCATCACTCGCATGTGGGGTTTTATATTTGTCAAAATAGTCGGTTCAAAATAATTTCCCTTACCATATTCAGCACCCATTGGTTCCTTGCCGCCAATCATTACCTTTGCTCCTTGTGAGACTGCATTTTCCACTTGAGCTGTCAGTAAATCCAGTTGTTTTTTTGAAACCATTGGGCCAATATCCACTTGCGTCATTGGATTGCCAATTTTCATTGACTTAACGCGATCCGTTAATTTCTGAACAAAACTATCATAAATACTTTCTTCGACAAATAAACGCTTTATGGCGCTGCATACTTGGCCGCAGTTCGAAAAACGCGCAAAATAAATTGTCTCTACCGCATTATCGATATCACAATCCGAAAATACAATACCTGGGCTGCTGCCGCCAAGTTCACACAGAGCTTTTATAAATTTTTCACCGCATTTTTTATAAATTTCCTGTCCAACTTTCGTACTGCCAGTAAACCAAACAAGGTCAATATCGCTTTTAGCCAGCATCTCTCCTACACTGCCATCACCATACACAATGTTTAGTACTCCTTCGGGGATTCCTGTTTCCTGCAACAATTCGACCATTCGTTTTTGGCTAAGTGTTGTATATTCCGAAGGCTTAAAAACAACGGTGTTTCCCGCTATCAAAGCAGGTAGTACACCGGAGTTGAACATACTAAGTGGAAAGTTCCACGGTGCGATACATGCACAAACCCCATAAGGTTCATACGCTACCCTAAAATCGTCTTTCTCTTTTTTATAAACAGCTTCGTCTGCCAAATTTTCTGCACCTTTTTCTATGTAATAATCTATAAATCCAAGTTCCCAATCGATATCTTCTTGTGATTGTATTAATGGTTTGCCCATTTCCTGAGTCATAAGCTGTGCCAGCTCTTCCTTGTGTTTAACCACGTACTCTCGATACTTTTTAATATACTCAATACGATCGTTAACTGAGACATATTGCCACATTGCAAATGCTATCTGTGCCTTCTCAACAGCATCTAAAACATCTTGCTGTGTAGAGACTTCCACTTCACCAACCACACTTTGATCATGAGGATTTACTGATTTAAGAGTCATAAAATTAAAATTTGTAAATATTTAAATTAATAATATGTTCGCATTTCTTCACCTAAATGAGCATAATCATTCCATGTAACAAGTTGCCAATCGTCATCTGTCTCTCTTTTTTCTATCACAGTAATTCCTGTATTATCTAAACGCATATAATATATCATTCGTTTCAACAATTGAGGGTTAAAATTTTTTCCAAAAACAGCAAACCCTACGATCGTTCGTAAAATTATATAGTGCGTAACAGCAAGTATATTTATCTCAGACCTGGTAGAAATATATTCAAAAAAATTTTCAGTGCGCTTTTTTAAATCATAGTAATTATCCTCATCAGAGTAGTGCCAATCATCATCAAACTTATCATACATTTGTTTTCTTACATCCACGACAAAAGGATCCAGTTTTGGTTTACCTTCAATTTCAGTTGGTCTCTTTGCCTCACGGAGATATTCTGTAAATATAACTTCTTTATTTAAAAGCTTATTGATTATCTCCGCAGTTTGGATACCTCTTTTAAAATCACTGGATAGAATTAAATCGATAGGTAAATTTTTAAGTTTTTTTGCAGCTTCTTCAGATTGTAGTATACCAGTAGCAGAAAGTTCTGAACTTGCTGATTGGACGATTTTATTATCGAGAGAATTTGTCTGACCATGTCTCACAAAATATATTTTTTTATGCATACTGGTATTATCCGTCATTTCGGGCAAATTGTCCTGATTCTTTTGATTGTTTTAATAATATTTTAAAAAGTAATACCGCGACAACCAAATATATAGCATTTAGAATAAAGGCTTTTTCCACTGATTCCCATTGCACTGATTGATTAAACACATTCTTACGGGCTCCTTCAAATACATACGTTGCTGGTAGGAGATAAGAAATAGTTCGCAGAAATGGTGGCAGTATAGTAACTGGATAGAATGCAGCTGTGAGAGGTTGTGCCAAATAAGCAATACTCCAGGCTAAAGCTTGTATTCGTGTGCCAAAACGGAATATTAAACCAAGCACAATTAACCCCAGTATCCATGCGAACAAAGTCAAATTGAGAAAATAGATTAATAAATTAATAATGCCGAGCGAAAAAATGGAGTAATGGAAGATAAATATTGCAATGATGGAAGTGAATATAAATACCGCAGTAGTTTTTAGTATACCTGATAACATGATGGCAATGATATATTCTTTTATTGTGAGTGGTGCCACAAACATATTGCTTAAGTTATGCGACCATATATTCCATAAACTACCTACGGCAATAGAGTATTGATTAATATAGACAATATTCCACAGTATTGTGCCAATTAACAAATAATAGGCATTTACCTTATGCTCAGGACCAGCTAACCACAAAGATACAAAACCAAAAACAATAAAATTAATGAGTGGAAAAAGCCCCAAATCAACTATTACTTCAAATGAATGACGTGTGATATAAATTTCCTGCCTAATTATCGCTATAATTCTAGTGATGGCCATGATTTTCTCCTCTTACAATTTGTAAAAATACATCTTCTAAATCAGCTTTTCTCAACTCAATATTTGTAATATACACACCAGTTTTACTTATGCCAAATATTAATTTAGGTATATCCTTTTCTTCAACCAACACTCGTACCGTTGAATTGTCTACAAAATCATGCTTGTATTGTTTCTCCTGTAAATACAGATGCAGTAAATTTTTTGTAGAGTCAAATTGTAATATAACATGCGCATTAGGAATGCGTTTAGTCAGATTATGGGGAGTATCCTGAGCTACAATTTTGCCATGCGACAAAAATATTACCTCATCACAAATTCTCGTGACTTCGTTCATATCATGACTTGTATAAAGCACAGAAATACCTTTTGTTTTTCGCATATCTTCAATGAGAGTCAGCATTTTGTCTGCAATATCCGGATCAAGTGAAGCTGTTGGCTCATCCATAAGAATAAGTTCGGGATCGTTGAGTAATGATTTTATTATATTAACTCGGGAACGTTGGCCTGCAGATAAACCCCAATATTGGTGATTTGACAAATCTTCAACTTCAAAATATCGTATCAGCTCTCTGATTTTATTATTCGGGTTGTTTATACGATAAAGACCTGCAAAAACAATCAGATTTTCCCAGACAGTACACCTCCCCTGCAGGGTGTTAAAAGAGGATGTAAAATTTATTTTTTGTAAGCAATACTCACGATGTTTATTGAAATCCTTTCCAAAATACGTTATTTTACCGGAACTCAAGAGTGTAATTCCGAGTAGCATGTGAATAGTAGTAGTTTTTCCTGCGCCATTTGGTCCGAGAAGACCAATTATTTTCCCCTTTGGCACGTTAAATGAGATACCATCAACAGCTCGAAAAGAGCCGTAATTTTTTACGAGATTATGTACTTCCAAAACATTTTTTTCCACTTAAGTATTATATCTGAATTTCTCTTATTATAATATGTATCAGATCATCACTCAGTTTAAAGGTTTTATCATACCCGCTGTAGTTATAACCCCACTTTTTATCTTCAAATTTATGACCGTGAAATGTAACTATTCGGCTATACCGCGGGACAACATGTAAATGCACATGTCTTGTATCATTACCAAGACTTGCATAATTAAATAAATCAGGGTGAAATGAAGATTTTATAGCATCTCGAAGTTTTTTAGTTATAGCATACAGCTCATTTAACTCATCGTGAGTAATATCAAAAAAATCTTCTAAATGACGATTTAGAATAATGACGCACCGACCTAAATAACTCTGGTTTGAATACAACTCGACTCTCCAGTATTTATATTTTTTTATCAAATACTTTTTGTATTCTGGTAAATCTTGACACATACTGCACATAGATACCAGTTATTATAAACGAATATTTCGCGTAGGGACAGGTCGCGACCTGTCCCTACAATATATTGATAGTATTAAATTATATAGTAGAAGAAACAACTTCGGGAGTTTGATAGATTGTTGAGAAGAGCTAAAGTAGATGGTTCATTTATGGAATTACTGGATAGTGGCATTTTTTCCACTTCTTTCCTGAACCGCATGGGCAGGGATCATTACGGCCTAACTTTGGTTTTTGGACTCCGGGAGGCGTGATTTTAAGTCCAAGTTCAGCACCTAAACTTTTGTTATATTCTCTATCTGCGGGAGTCAAGTCTGAAGTAGTAGCGATTTGCTGAGATTCCTGCTGAGAATGTGCAAACGGATCTATGGCAGATGCAGACTTAAACTCCATTTTTTGCTGTTTTGGTTTTGGGAGGTTTTGTTTTTTTTGTGAGACATCTCGACGAGACGTCTCTACATTTTTTGCACTGTCACTATCATCTTCTTTCTGAGGAGATTTATTCTCAATTTGGATGTCCATATGGAATATACGGCGCATGACTTCAAAATTTACATCACTCAATAACTTCTCAAACATGCTGTAAGCCTCATTTTTATACTCAACTAACGGATCCATTTGCGCATATCCTCTCAAATTTATACCTTCTCGTAGATCTTCAATTGCGGTCAAGTGTTCTGTCCAATATTGATCTATAGTTTGCAAAAATAGCGCTTGAACGATACTATACCATACATCTTTACTTAAACTTTTTTCTCGTTGTTCAAAAAGATCTTCAAGATTTTTTTCTATAGTATGCTGAACTTTTTCAATATTTTTTAACTTTAGTAATTTTTTAATCTCAGTTTTATCAACAGGAACAAGCATATTAATATCGTTGATAAAATTATCAGCTTCCTGGTCAGGCATGGTTTCATGAATACTCTGTAACGTGCCTACAAGAGCTGATATTTGTTCATAAAATATTTCAAATACTGTATCTTTAAATTCTTCTTGTTTTCCTGGAAGTAATGTAAGTATTTTTCTACGCATGGTATAGACTATCTCTCTTTGTTTATTAAGTACGTCATCATACTCGACCAAATGTTTTCGTATATCAAAATTAAAGCCTTCCACTTTGACCTGCGCTTGTTCAATAGCACGCGATACAAGTGCATGACTCAAAGGTTGATCTTCTGGAAAATTAAAGGCAGTCATTAAATTCGAAATTTGTTCACCGCCGAATATACGCATGAGATCATCTTCTAATGAAACATAGAAACGAGTTTCGCCTGGATCACCCTGCCGTCCAGCCCGACCTCGCAGCTGATTATCGATTCTTCGTGATTCATGCCGTTCTGTTCCGATAACATATAATCCTCCAAGCTCCACAACCTCATCATGCATTTTGTTCCAATCATCTTTCTTACTTTTGACTTTTAACTTTTGATTTTTAACTTCATTCTGATTCCCTCCCAAAATAATATCCACTCCCCTACCAGCCATATTCGTGGCTGCAGTGATTGCCCCTTTTTCACCTGCAAGCGAAATAATATGGGCTTCGCGCTCATGATTTTTCGCGTTCAACAGTTCATGAGGAATACCTTTTTGTTTTAATAATCGAGAAATGTACTCGTTTTTATCAATTGATGTTGTACCCACTAATACAGGCCGTCCCTTTTTATACTGTTCAATAATATCTTCCACAACTGCATTGAACTTAGCTCTCTCTGTTTTATAAATCATATCTGCATTATCCTTACGGATCATCGTACGATTAGTAGGGATAACCACCACATCCATTTTGTAAATTTTATGAAACTCTTCTGCTTCGGTGGAAGCAGTACCGGTCATTCCTCCCAATTTTTCGTACATTCTGAAATAATTCTGCAATGAAACGGTTGCCAATGTTTTTGACTCGCGTTGAATCGTGACATTTTCTTTTGCTTCTATTGCTTGATGAAGTCCTTCAGAAAATCGTCTGCCTGGCAATAATCGGCCTGTAAACTCATCAACAATAATCACTTCGCCATCTTTTACAATGTAGTCTTTATCCAGTTTAAATAATGTCTCTGCTTTCAATGAAGCTTCTATGTGGAATAACGTATCAAAGTCTCTTTCATAAATATTTGCAACTCCAAGCGCCTGCTCAATTTTCCCAATACCAGTGTCTGTGAGGTGTGCTGTTTTTAATTTTTCATCTACTACATAATCAGTTTTTGGATCAAGCGAGCGCACAATACGCGCGTAGTTATAGTAGCGTGAGGTATCTTGATCATAGGGAGCTGAAATAATATGTGGAGTTCGCGCTTCGTCGATAAGCACAGAATCTGCTTCATCTATAATCGCGAAATAAAAACCGCGCTGTACCAATTGATCGACAGACTGCGCCATATTATCGCGAAGATAGTCAAAACCAAACTCACTATTAATGCCATATGTTATATCAGCATCATATGCTTCTTTTCTTGAAGCAGGTTTTAAATGCGTTAACCGCATTGAAGCAGGTTTTAAATGCGTTAACCGCTCGTCCTGTGACTCTTCATCAGAGTATTCTCGATTATAAAGAAACGATTGGTCGGAAATTATTGCAGCAGTGGACATGCCTAAAAAATCAAATATTTTACCCATCCATCCTGCGTCGCGCCGGGCCAAGTAATCATTGACAGTAACGAGGTGTACGCCTTTCCCTGTAAGAGCATTTAAATAGAGTGGTGAAGTAGCAGTAAGTGTTTTACCTTCTCCCGTTTTTTGCTCAACGACTTTACTTTCATTTAGAGCAATTCCAGCAATAAGCTGAACATCAAAGTGACGTATACCAAGACTACGATGAGCAGCTTCGCGCACAAGCGCATAAGCCCATGGCAGTACATCGTCAAGTGTTTTTTCTCTGGATTGAATCTGCTTTTTTAATTTAGCTGTTTCTTTTGGAAAATCAATATCTTTTAATTTTTTAGCGTTTTCCTCAAGCGCATTAATTTCATCAACTCGTTTACTTAACCTCTCTACTTCACGCTGATTAAAATCAAAAAATTTTTTGAATATATTTAGCATAGTAAAAACAGTGTTTATTTTTGGAAAAACTCCTGAGGAATGACGAGTACTTTGAGAGCAGTAACTTTTGCCGGATCCTTAGCAGTGGGATCGACCGAATATACAAAGTGAATTGTATCTCCTTCCTTTACTTTTGACAGTTTTGTACTCGATGTATCCAGGGTTTTTATATCCATTTGTAATAATTTTGTGCTTCGAGTTATCGTAATTGTTATAGAATCTTTTTCAGTAGTCACTACTTTTATTGTAGAATCATCTGTACTCACTTCAGTAACTTTACCAGAACGAACCTCTAAACGCTCATCTATATATATTACATTAGCTGTAATTGTTTCACCAATTGCCGGACCACTAATAATGGCATAATCTCCTTTTTTTATCGTAGTTAATTTTATTTCTTTTCTAGTTGTACCTGTTATTTGATAATATTTGGTCAGGTCTGTATCTATTTTTACAACAGAAACTTTATCGTCTGCTGTTTTAATGGTTATCTGTGAATCCTTTGTTTCCTGCACAAAACCAGCCACAGCTTTTGTGTCCTTAGTTAACTCCTTGACTTTATTTGCCACACGCTCTTTTAGAGCTTTTACTTCTTTATCTTCAACAGTTGTGGGTGACAATGATGCTGAGGGTGATGCAGCTTTTACTTTATCTGTTGGTGAAGGTGTTAGTGTACGTGTCTGTGCAGAAACAGAGATTACATTTATCAATGTTACCAATGCTACACCAATAGCTAGTGATTCTCTCATTGTTCTTCCAAATAATAAATTTTTAATGCTTTTTCTTGTACGCCACTTTGTTTGTCATTCGGATAAACAGTAATATGGATTGTATTTTCGCCAAGTGCAAGGGGAAAGTTGAAAGAGAACTGATCTTTATCTAATTTCATTGTGATATCTTTGATCGGTGATTCAGCAATTAACAAACTATCTTTAGGAGCTTTTCCTTTAATAGTAATACTGTTTGTTTTAAAAATTTCGGCATCATTTGGCGCATCGACTGAAAGCAACTGGGAAGGTGTGTTTTGTACAATAGTCGGGCTCAAACTATTTACAGAAGTGATTGTTTTAACCTTATCCATTTGCTGATCTTTATTTTTAAAAAGAATAAAAAAAGCGACAGTGCTGCCAAGCACTAAGCCGAACACAATAGCAATTATTGATTCTTTTCTCATAGTATTATGTTAGCCCTAAAATCAGCTCATGTAATATCTCAGGGATTTTTTTAATGATGTCGTCATTATTATACCAATATCCTTTCTTTATGAAAAGCTTATCAGCGGTATACTTTAGTATAAAAGATGCGATGACTGCTGATATGATAGGATTATTTTTCGTATATAAAGAAGCTGTAATTCCAGCTAATATATCACCCGTTCCTCCTTTAGTCAGACCAGGATTACCGCCCTCAATGACATAAACATTTTCCCCGTCTGAAATAATATCCTTTACTGTTTTTAACATGATCACAGAATGAAATTGTTTTGCAGTATGTTTCACAATTTCTATCTTTTCGTCAAAACTTTTTTTGCATACATTTATCCCAAATAACTTTTCGAACTCAAGCATGTGCGGCGTTATTATTGGAGTCGAATCCAAATCTAATAACCAATTGTGGTCCATCATTTGTAAGGAACCTGCATCAAGCACAAACTTTTTATTTTTATATTTTTGTAATAAATAGCACGTCAGATGATATGTAATTTCGTACTCATTTTGTAATGCTAAAATTGCCGACAAATTATCATACGATTTAGTATTACTAATCTCGCCGCGAACCATACCGTTACCTATTAATATCGTGTCATCTTCAACAACGTAATCATCAATATTTTCTAAAGGAACAACAATACCATTGTGAAAATTCTTCTTGAGGTTTCGCATGATATCGTTATTCTCCTCAACTGATGCATAATGTACAATGTCAACAAAATGAGCAGCAATTTCAGCAGGCCAAATAGAAGCTGAGTGAAATAGATGAGAACCTCCAACCACAAGTACGCGTCCATTTTGACCTTTATAAGATTCAGGTGGTGGTAAATAAAACTGTTCCAAAAACGGTTTGACTGTGTTGAGGTCTGATGTCTTTATCAGCGTATGCATATACAGAGAGTGATGATATAATTTTACAATGATTAATCAGCAAGATCTGAGGCTATTATACAAAAAATTCTGGGAAAGCAGAGGACATAAAGCAGTTCCACCTGCTCCACTTGTACTGAGTGAGGATCCAACGACACTATTTACAAGCTCTGGAATGCAGCAATTAGTCCCCTACTTAACCGGCGAAGTTCATCCTTTGGGAAAAAGAGTGTTTGATATTCAGCCATGCCTACGGAGTCAGGACATCGAAGAAGTGGGAGATAATCGTCATGATACTTTTTTTGAAATGCTGGGTAACTGGTCATTCGGCGACTACTTTAAAAAGGAACAACTACCGTGGGTATTAGAATTTTTTACAAAAGAATTAGGACTCGATAAAGAATGTTTGTATGTTTCAGTTTTTGAGGGTACAAAAGATGTACCAAAAGATTCAGAATCCGAAGAAATTTGGCTTAAGCTTGGCATTCCGCAAGAACGTATATTTTTTTATGGCGTTGAGAAAAACTGGTGGTCTCGCTCAGGAACACCTGAACAAATGCCAGTAGGTGAAATTGGCGGACCTGACTCAGAAATTTTTTATGACTTTGGTGCAGATTTAAAATTGCATGAACACTCAGTTTTTAAAGATCAAAAATGTCACCCAAACTGTGACTGTGGACGCTTTATTGAAATAGGAAACTCTGTTTTTATTCAATATCGAAAAAGCGAAGACAAAACCTTAGAAGAATTGCCACAAAAAAATGTGGATTTTGGCGGCGGCTTTGAACGCATTTTGGCGAGTGTTTACAACACACCTGATATTTTCGCTACCGATCTTTATCAGACAATTATTCATGCTATAGAAGAATTTACAAAACAAAAATATGAGGGTGAAAATAAAGCATATATACGTGTTATCGCTGATCATTTAAAAGCATCTACATTTCTTATCCAGGACGGTGTGACACCTTCAAATAAACTGCAAGGCTATATTCTTCGACGACTACTGCGACGGGCCGCTGTCAAAATGCACTTTCTCGGTGTAGACATTCAGAAAATGTCTTCACTTTCTAAGATAGCCAAAAGCGTCGTTGAAACATATAAAAATATTTATTTTGACGAAAAAACCGATATAACTTACATCGAACATACCATATCTTTAGAGCTTAGTAAATTCAGCAAATCTATTGTAAAAGGAATGAACGAAATACATAAAAATGCTGAAAACGAAGTAACAGGTAAACGAGCTTTTGACTGGTATCAAAGTTACGGTTTCCCACCAGAAATAACAAAAGAATTATTAAGAGACATATATAAAGAAAAAAATCAAAACTTTCCTGAAGAAGAATTTGATAAGGAAGTTGAGGAGGCTGCCACTCAACATCAACAACTGTCAAGAACTTCATCCGCTGGAATGTTTAAGGGCGGATTAGCCGACCAAAGTGAACAAACTGTTAAATATCACACGGCCACTCACTTACTTCATCAAGCACTTTTCGAATTATTAGGCGATGATGTACGACAGGAAGGTTCAAATATTACCGGCGAACGATTAAGATTTGATTTTGCTGCTTCAAGAAAAGTGAGCGACGAAGAAAAAGATCAACTTGAAAAAATTATTAATGAAAAAATTCATGAAGCACTGCCAGTAAATTTCCAAATTATGCCGAAGGACGAAGCATCAAAAATTGGTGCTAAATCTTTCTTTCGTGAAAAATATCCCGACTCGGTAAAAGTATATTTTGTGGGAAACGATTTAGAAACTGCCTACTCAAAAGAATTTTGCGGTGGGCCGCATGTTAAAAACACAGCTGATATTGGTACAATAAAAATTTTTAAATACGAAAAAATTGGAAATAATTTGTACCGTATTTACGCGAAGTGAACCTTAAGAGTTAAAAATTAAACGTTTTCGCAGCTCGTATTGTAAATCGTAAGACGTTTAACGTGAAACTAAACGAGCGGCGACGACATATACCTTATGACGACAACTAACATACAATACACAACTTTCGAGCAACTCGACATTCGAGTGGGTGAAGTTAAAAATGCAGAGGTTCCCGAAGGTTCGAAAAAATTAATTGAACTTACAGTTAATTTGGGTGATGAATATGGAACCGTCACTATTTTTACCGGCATGCTTGAGTATTATCAACCAAGTGATTTTATCGGAAAAAAATTCCAATTTATTGCAAATCTTGAACCTCGAAAAATGATGAATAAAGAATCACAAGGCATGTTAATGTCAGCAGATGTTGAAGGCAAACCAGTTTTAATCGAAGTAAATAGTGAAATAAAAAATGGAACGGTGATTAGATAATAAAGTAGGGACAGGTCGTGACCTGTCCGTGGATGAATGTTAAATCCAAAATTCAAATATTTATTTGGATTTTGACATTGATTTGAAATTAATATTTTGCAATTTGGATTTTTATATTTTAACTTTGACAATGTTATATATACATTTGTTATAGTGATGTTATATTGACATTACTTTTTACATTCATTATTATTTGCCAATATGCCAACACAAAGAAAAAAACAAACCCCAAACCGTGTTACAAAAACTGTTGCTGATGAGCGAGAGAGTTATGAAGAAAAACTTTCACCCGAAGCAATTCGTGCACTCAACAGTCAATACGGTGCCTCACGACGCCCACCTTACTTACTATATGCTCTCATTTTAGGACTTCTCGCATTTTCTGGATATATGTTTTGGCAAGTACAGAACTTGAAGAAAACTGCTAACACTGCAGCAAATAATCAAGCAAATAACCAAGCCCCTCAAGCTCGACCCACAGAACTTAAAATCAAAAAACCGGGCAAAGATGATCATTGGAGAAATAATACAAATGCACGGTATGTATGGGTTGAATATTCGGACCTTGAATGTCCATTCTGTAAAAAAATTCACCCTGATTTAGTAAAACTTTTGGGAGAAAATAAAGATACAGTTGCATGGGTATACCGACACTTCCCATTGCCATTCCACCAAAATGCACAAAAAGAAGCTGAGGCAACTGAGTGTGCAGCAGAACAAGGTGGTGATGAAAAATTCTGGGATATGTCAGATAAAATATATGAGCGAACAACATCAAATGGGACAGGTTTTGCTCTCGATGCGTTGACACCATTAGCAACTGAGATCGGATTAGATGCCGATAAATTTAAAACATGCTTAGACAGTAATAAGTACGCACAGAAAGTAAAAGATCAGCAAAATGAAGGTTCCTCAGCAGGAGTGCAAGCAACTCCAACAGGTGTTATTTACGACATGAAAACAGGAAAAAATCTCTTAGTTGAAGGAGCTTTACCATACGATAGTTTGAAGCAGCAATTGGATACGTTTATGTCACAAAATAAATAACGTAAGCAACTCATTATTACTAAGGACAGACTCTAGAGTCTGTCCTTTTTTTAGAAAGAATATATCTTTGCGTATTTTTTAATAATGTAGTCTAGAAAATATTTTGGATTTAATTCTTCACCAGTAACATCTTTTACCAGCTCTTTTGGCCATTTTAAACTGCCGTATGTATGTATATTCTTTCGAAGCCAATCGAGTACAGGCTGCACATTACCTGACTGCAATATATCATCCACTTTTATAGTTTTTTTCATCTGCGCTGCAAACTGCGCAGCATACAAATTTCCTAAAGCATATGTAGGAAAATACCCAAATGAACCATAAGACCAATGAACGTCTTGCAAAACCCCTTCTCTATCATTACTCGGCGTAACGCCTAAATAATCATTCATTTTAGTACGCCAAATTTCCGGTAAATCTTTTACTTCTATTTTTTTATTAATCAAGTCATTTTCTATTTCGAAACGAAGCATAATATGCAGGTTATATGTCACTTCATCCGCTTCTGTGCGAATCAAGCTCGGTTTCACTTCATTCATTGCACGAACTAGTTCATTAAGTTCAAATATTTTTTCAGGAAAGGCTTCTTTAATATGCGGCAATAAAAACTCTAAAAACACAGGATTGCGTCCGATTTGATTTTCCCAAAATCGTGACTGTGATTCATGTATCGCCATCGACACACCTCCTTCTAATGGAGTTAAATCATATACTGGATTAACTCCGAGTTCATAAAGACCATGACCAGCCTCATGAATAGTTGAACTCAGTGCTGGTCTGAAATCATGATCATGGTAATGTGTCGTAATACGCACATCATATCTTCCTAAACTGTTTGTAAATGGATGGGCGGATATATCAAGCCGTCCTTCATCTTGTGAGTAATCCATCAACGCAAGGACATACTTACAAAGTTTTTCCTGATTTGTTATGTCATAGGTTTCTGAATCATTTATTACGGAAGATTTCTGTTCGTAATTTTTTGATGAAACAATCTCGCTGAGCAAATTCGTTAACTTAACTCGAAGTGGTGTAAAAATAGTCTCTAAAAAATTTGCAGTAAGTTGAGGTTCATATAAATTGAGCAACGCATCATAAGGATTTGACTCATATCCTAGGTGCTCGGTTATTTGACGATCAAGTTCGACATTTTTTTGTAAATATGGCAGGAAGTCTTGAAAAGAATCCTCTTGTTTCGCTTTCTGCCAAATCATAAATGCATTAGTAGTGGCTTCCACTTTTTCAAGTATGAGTGCCTTGGGAACTTTAAGGTAATATGCTCCTGCATGTTTTAAATTTCTCAGAATTGCCAGTTCTTCTGTATTTAACCCATTTTCAGACAGATGCTCGATAATATCTTTAATTCGGGGATCAAGCCAAAAACGGGTCATGTAATCGGTAATGAGTGCGTTTTGTTTCCCTCGTGTATCGGCTCCCTTTGCGGGTAGATTAACATTAGTATCCCAATCAAGCACTGCATTTATTTTAGTGAGCAACGATAATTCTTTATATTTTTTTAGTATGTTTTTAATATCTTTATTTCTTATTTCCATACTATATTTTAACAAAAAAAACCCCGCGAAGCGGGGCTATCGTTTGTATTACACTATAAAATTATGTTTGAATAGCAGTGTTCTGTATTCGATACTGCGGTGATAAAATTTCTCTCCAATTTCCTTGAAGATCTCTGTAGGTAAACACCATAGAATGCGATCCTGGCTTATTGGCAACTGGCCAGACATTAAAGTCAAATCTACTTACTCCCTCACCGCCATTCTTAAATGGTGCAGTCGGTACACAACCTAGATGATACATATGGCCATTTGTCCATTGCTGTGCGCAAATTGTAGTTTCAAACGCAACAGGACTAACATTTTGGGCATACACGGTAACACCTGTCGTTTGATCGGTCTCGACATTACGCATATCTTCGCCGCTGCGAACCTGTGGTGCCATACCATGCACTATTCGCGGATAAACACTAGCATTCTGATTAGTCATTTGTGCATTAGTCTGACTCGACCTACCACTCACCAAAAATAAAATAAAAAATAGAGCAGTTACCGTTGCAAGCTGGGTACATTTTTGAATTATTTTTTTATTTCTCATAAGAATAAACTCTTGAAAAGAATTTTTAATTACATTTTTACAGCTGCGAAAAATGTATGAATATATTATTCTATTGAAGCAATATAAAATCAGGATATGTGTTTCGTAAGAGTTGAATAAGCTTATTCATTATAAATGTTCTGTTTTTTTACGCAGATGTTTATATGAAGTTACCGCTACCATTATTACAATGATGAAAATAATGAACACTATCTTGTAAATAGTGGAAGAGGTATGAAGACTTTTACCCAGCAATACTTCAAACAACGCCAAAGGAAATGCACCTAAAATATTTGCGAGTAAGTATGTTCTAAATGAAATCGATGAAATACCTGCTAGGTACGCGATAAAATCAAAAGAGAGGCTAGGGATTATGCGCATGATAACAATACTTTGCCAGCCTATCTTTTTGGAATACGAATCAATGAGATGACTATAGTTGGGAAATTTCCGTGTGATATATTTACGTCCCAACCTTCGTGCAAACCAGAAATCGATAGAAGTTCCGATAATAAATCCAATCAATGATAAAACAGTACCTAAAACTGCACCAAATAGATATCCACCCGCAATATATACGAGGGAATCTGGTACTGGAGTAATAACAGAGAACACCATAACAATCACATACACTAGAGCAGAAAACGGACCAAAATAAGAAATCCATTGGTACAATGTTCGAGCATTAAAATGAGCAGATTCTTGCAGTTCAGTAAGGGAATAAATTGATCCCACAATAATCACTGCGAATACAAACGCAATAAATAATTGTTGCAATAATTTTTTATTTCTAATGCTCATACCTGCGTTTATTTATCCGTCCGTGGATAGAAATCTAATTTGAGAAGTTGATTGTTGTCATCGAATTCCGAAACGCCTGTAAAAACTCCAGTACTTGAAAGTACACGTTCAAGAATTGGCTTAAGATCAGTATGACTGTTGATTGCATCAATTTCAGAAACTCTTATCCACTCGAGTGTACCCTCATCTGAAGATATAACTTTTTTCGAATCTGATTTACTTGTTGTGATAAACATCATAATATTTTTACCGTAGAAGTTGGTGACATGTAAGATTCCACATAACTTCGTATCATGGACTGTTAGACCGCTTTCTTCTAGAATTTCTCTCTCTGCGTTTTGTAATATATCTTCTCCTTTTTCTATATGTCCGCCGAGTGGATTGTAGATACCTGCCCAATCCTTTTTCTCACTAGCTTTCATAATAAGTACTTCATCACCATAAAAAACAAAACACATAGTACGTGGAATCACAGTATGACGTTCTTTCATACATAAAAAACTAACTGATAAATTTATTCTGTTGTTTTACCGTCAAATTCGGGTGAATCTGCTTCAGCTTCCTGTTTAGTTGTTCTTACTACACCATCCTTGTGATGAGCTGGAGAATAAATGGTGTACATTTTCAACTCCTCGGTTGATGAAGTATTTGTGACATTGTGTTCTGCGCCTGCTGGTATTACGACAGCATCACCATCGCGGACATCATACTCATTTCCATCAATCACTACCTTACCAGTACCTTTTTCAAATCGAAAAAACTGGTCATTGTCCGGATGCACCTCCATACCAATCTCCTCACTTGGTTTAAGGGACATCAATACTAATTGTGAGTGTTTACCTGTATATAAAACAGTTCTGAAATTATTATTCGCTACTGTTAATTGTTCAATATTATTCTTATAACCTTTCATAAATTTAAAATAATTTATATGCAATTTTTTACTTGTTCATTTCCTGATGAAGCAGTTCATCCATATTCTGCATGACTGTTTTCGCATCCATATCAAATGCTTCTGCCGCTGCTTGGATTGTTTTTGTAGTAATTGACTTACCTTCTGGATCGACTCCAGCATGCCCTTTACCCATATCATTATCCGGCATTCCGCATCCACAGTTATAGCACATACTCAATCACCTCCTTACGCTGTTTAACTTATAAACACTTATGCTATTCTAGTATAATACATACACTCATTCAGAGTATATGGAAACTCTAACCGATGCGGAAGCCATACTAAAAATCAAAAACGGCGAAATAAACTACTTTTCAGTACTCGTCAGAAAATATACTACGGTTATCAAACGTTTTATTTCTCATAAACTATTCATAAAAGACGACACCGACGACATAGTGCAAAATACTTTTATTAATTTTTATAAATCACTCTATCGCTTCGATCATACACGACCCGTACTTCCCTATTTATATCAAATAGCGAAAAATGAACTTAAAATGTATTTTCGAGCCCATAAACAAGCTGTATCACTGAACGAAGATATCGAACTACAAGATCTCGAAGATCATGATGTTTTAGATAATTATGAAGAACTAATAAATGTACTCGATCCGGAACAAAAAAAAATCATACAATTGTTGTACGAAGGATATACGTATAAAGAAATTGGGGATGCATTACATAAACCTGAGAATACGATTAAAACTATTATACGTCGGCTTCGATTAGCAGTTGCAAACACAGGCGATGCACAAACTTGAAGATAAAATAATAAGAGAAGTATATAAAATCGAGACCAAACGAACGCTGATGGATATTATTATTCGTGTCACGATCAGTATCCTCCTATTGACGGTACTCCTTATATTATGTCTATGGCTCTACGAAGTGTATACACTCCAGAGAACATTTGATTTACTGCAAATTTTTAATGAAGATATCAGTGTTATTCGAAACTATTTACTCGATATTTGCATAACTATTTATGATGAGACACCTAAAATATTGTTGGTGCCGATGTTAGTTTGCGGAATACTGTTTTTATATTTAATCATCAAAACATACAGCAACTTTAATAAAATCAAAAATAAAATCAGATCGATATTCAACTATTGGTCACACCGTTAAAAATTAATACTTGTATGAAAAAAGAACTTATTTTTGGCGTTATCGTTATATTAATAGTTTTAGCAGGAGGGATACGTTTACTTAATAAAAAGACACTTTTACCAAAGACAGGAGTAGTAAATTTATACCAAAATTCTGATAGTAACACACAGACGACCACAACCACTTCTCTCAGCACCGGCACACCGACTGAATTGGCCATTACAACAGGGTCCGGCATTACTCTCACCGTTTCACATCCCCAAGCCAACCAAACAGTAAAGACAGGTTCAATTAGAGTGAGCGGTAAATCTGTGCCCAATGCGGATATAAGCATCAACGAAAAAGACTTAAAAGCAGACACACAAGGAAATTTTTCAACTTCTATAAATCTTGATGAAGGAGAAAATATTATCACTGTTGTGGCTGTAAACGAATTCGGCAAAACTGCTGAAAAAGATATCACCGTTACCTACCAGGTTCAGTGAAACTTTTTTTAATTCTGATGCATATATAGTTATAGATTACTAATTATTTATTAAAAGTATGAAAAATAAACTTTTTATAGTCGCGATTTCTTTACTCGTTATCTACCCTCTTTTACAACCTATACATGCGGAAGAAGGGACTCCAAGTCCTACAAAATTTAAAAAAGAATGGAGACAAGACGTACAGAATTTAAGAACCACCATAAAACTGGAACGGGATGACATTAAAAATGACAAAAAAGATCTTTTGCAAAAAGTCAAAGATCTCAAGGATACTTTTGTGAATACCTTTGCCCGTGTTTTGAGCGGCACAGTAACTGCCATTAATGGTACATCTCTAACCATAAACTCAGCAGGTAAAAATATCATAGTAAACACTGATAGTAAAACAAAGTTTCGCCGCCATTTTTGGGGTAGTTCGTCCTTAGCTGAAATTTCAGTAAACGATAAAGTAAATATATACGGTAAATATACTGACACCGCACGTACTACCATTCAAGCGACAATGATACGTGACACATCAATCATGAAACGATTCGGTGTGTTTGTAGGAGATATAACCTCTATCACTGGAAATACTCTAGTATTGAAAACTGAGGCACGCGGAACTCAAACCGTAACTCTTTCTTCATCCACCAAATTCACTGATAGAAAAGGTGGTACACTTACTCAAACTGATTTAAAAACAGGACATCGTATACGAGTAAGAGGAATGTGGGACAACAAAAATAATACGATAATACAAGTTAATGAAGTAAAAGATTATTCGTTACCTGCACTGCCAACATCTACTAAGTAACACTTTTGTTTTAATTTAAAGGCGGCGCAAGCCGCCTTTTTTTATTGTGAGGTGACTTAAAAAATCAAAACTTCGTCATTATGGCGTGCTCCCATTAAGTATAGCGTATGCAATTCGTCGTCATTCTTGTACATGTTCAGCTATTCGATGACGGAATTAGTAATGATTGAATTGGTTTACGTTGAATACCTTGATGATAGCGTAAATGATTGTAATAGATCATATAATCTGTATAAATTAACTACACCTGTATCAGGTTTCAATTCACCTGCAATAATTTGTAAAAGTGTAGATCTTCCGGCACCATTTCCACCCACGAGTCCAACTATTTCATTATCTTCTATACTAAAGTTAAGATGAGTTAATACTTCATCAGAAAATTTTTTTGATAAATCGTGAACGGTTATCATATATTAATTGTATAATTATAGTCCACATCTATGACAGAAGCCTTACAGAAGGCAATAAACTATATTTTAAATAGAACGGACGGTGTGGTACATGATATATAGCCCCTTTGTTTTCTTCAATTTTTCAAAGCAATACATTTCTTAAAGGAATGCCGTACATTACGAATTGATTACCTATACTTACGCCTTAATTATTAAATTGAGCATTATTTATTTCCTGGATGTTATCGAAACAAACATAGTCATTTCCTCTAAACTTCATAATATATCTAAAAACCACATATAAATGGACTTGACAACTGATTTCGTTTATCTCTAAAATGAAATCACATTAAAAGTCAAATCCTATTTGTATGAATCTAACTACTCAACTCAAGCAACTTAAACGGCTTGATGCTCAAACCAAAGTTTTATTAGCACTATTTCTTGTAGCACTTCTTCTTTGCAGTTTCTATGTAAGTTCCACTCTCCTTACTAAGAACAAATTAACATCTAAATCCAAGGCATATACGGATAGTACGTTACAAGTAAGTAATAATAATTTTGATTTAGCAGTGACAACTGATGGAAAAGACAATTTAGTAAGAATAGGTAGTACTTTTAATGTGAAACTCGATGGGCAAGCAAAAGCAGTTACTACCACATTATTATTGCCTGTTGATGCTGAAGTAGGCGGAGTTCAAGGATCTGGAAGCTGTGTAGTTGCAAATCAGTCAACCACAACTAATCCAATGAACAAAGTCTTAACTGTTACAGTATCCGTCCCACCCTCTAACACCTCAGGTGTGTGTAAAGATACATTATTCACATTTAAAATGACTAAATTACCAACTGTTAACCCCTTTACGATTTCATTCTCAAAAGATACAGATGCGAATATTGTAGCTGTCGGAGGTAATAATATGCTTGGTCAAACCTTTGCCGGCACATTTACAAGTTCTTCAAATTAATTATTTAGATTTACTACTATGAATATAAAAAAAACATACTGTACAAAAAGGGGTGAGGTAGCAACTCTTATTATGCTTGCTTCGCTCGCTGTCGTAACACTTGGAACAGTGTTGGGATCATTAATTCCCTCATCTCCACAAACAACTCAATCAAATGCTCAAGCTGTAAATCCTGCTGCAGCTCTTCAGCCCCTCAACACATCACCCGTTCCACCAGGACCTCAACAAGAGTCGGGTATTACTGGAGATATTTCCTATTACACTGAAAAATGTATGGTTCAAGTAAATGTAAATTATGGACAGCCCACATTCTGGGTAAATTTATTTGATGACAGGGGCAACAATGTCACTGCTTCCCTAGGCGTAATTGCAAGTACTCGAAAAAGCGGAATAATCCGATGGAATCCCTATGCACCAACAGGAGCAAGTACACCCATTGATCCTAATGAACTTCAAGTCATTAAATACACACCAAGTTTCGCACTTGACCGATATCAACGTCCTTCTTGGCTTGGAGTTGGAAAAACACACGTAAAAATAATGAGAACTGATAATCCACAAAATCCAAATGCAACTGTATATTATTCACAATTTGATGTAGATGGTTGTATCAGTCCGGTTGGTGATAATGCAACAACTCCAGTCCAACCTAAATTCACACCTACTCCAACACTTTCTCATTATGTATGGTCAATGACAAATAATCCCGCTGATGCATGTAATATTCGTGTGTGTGAAGATGGTCCACGACCTGCTGATCCTTTACGATACTTTACAGTAGATTATAATGGAACCCGGTTATTTCAGACAGCAAATCAATCGGTATTGAATAAACCAATACAAGTAGGAGGAAATGTCCAATGTTGGGATTTTCCTGGTCGGTTACTTACTTACTACAAGCTAGAACAGTATGTAGGAAAAAAAGTAACGGTAGCTATGCGTTCTCTCCCGACAGCAGGCAACGATGGTTTTCTTAATGTACAAAAAGACTACTTGGTAGATTATTCTTGTTTCCCCAATGTACCCACTCCCACTATTCAACCCTCAGTTACTCCTTCACCCACACCCACTACTCCCCCTTCCCCCACACCAACTCAACCAGGAAGTCACTATCAATTAGATCTTTATAAACTTGATTCTTCTAATAATCAACCATTTAGTCCTGAATGTTGGAGCGTATGGAGTAAAAGTTGCAGCAATATAATGGAACATGTAGAAACGCATGAGTTCTGTGGTACAAATTCTACAAAAACAAATTTAGTTCACACTAACTCCACAGCTGAATGCGAGACTCTACGCTGTGACTATCATGATTGCGGCGGAGTATGTACTGCAGTTTATCCTCCTAACTGGAACGGACCAAAAACAGATTATATCTGTGTAAAATCTCCTCCAACTCACACTCAGGATCAAAGTGTTCCACCTGGATGTTCAGTTGCTTGTACCCCAGAAGGTATCCAAACAGTGGGAACATGTAACTTAAGTTGTCCGCTGCCAACTAGCACACCTATTCCCACAGCAACGCCTGCTCCAAAAGGTCAAACGTATCAAATAGACCTTACATTTGCAGGAGGCTACAGAGCGCCATCCAATTTGCCTGATACACCCTGGGCAAGTTATTCATCATGGGGTGATAGTTGCCCAGCACCAGCTCCTATGCTCAACCTTACAATACCAGAAAATGGGTATTTATACTCAGGAGGAACAGTACAGGGAGCAGCTGTTTTCACAAACAAAACTGATTACTGCATGCCTATGCAATGTGTAACAGCAACATGCGGATTAACAACCGCAGGAAAATGTCAGACAGCGAAAGATGACCGAGGTAATGTAACCAACTATGCTGCTTGCAATGGTGATAATGGAACGCCTAATGATCAAGTCTCAGTCAAACAATTTGATCAGAAAATAGTTCCCCCAGGATGTACGGCAACATGTACAATGAATGGATTTAATGTTTCATGCCCTAACAATCAACCAGCAGTATGTCCAGCTGCTAAAACATATCAGTTAGATTGGGCAGAACATCCGGCTGGACAAAGCTACAATGAAGATAGAGGATTCTGCTGGGCTTCATGGGCAGATAGTTGCTCCAATATTCGTGAGAATAATTCAAACCGTGTAATGCCAGATCCCAAAGGAACATCGAAGACATATGCATGCGAAGGTTCTACATCGGTCAATAACTCAGGAACAGCATCATCAAATGTAGTAGTCTATAAACCGACCCAAGACACACCATTAAACTGTGTCTTCTTCCAATGTGATGCTTGTGTAACTGCTATAAATGCACCTGCACCAAGTGACCGAGACCTTGCACAATGTAACACAGGTCTCCGAAAAAATTATGAGGTAACTGTACCTGCAGGTTGTACTGGTAAATGTACTGCAAGCGGAGCTGTTATTGAAGGAACAGATCCAAAATGTAAAATGGCAGCTAATAATGTAAAAGCAACCACCACATTGTACTCTCACGGCAAGAAGGTTTCAGAAACAACAGGTCTAAAGCCGGCGAGTATAGGTCATGTACCTGAAGCGGCAAAAAAAAGCATGTTCTCAACAACAGCTGCACAGAAGCTAAATACAAGACTTAATTATGCAGGTTGTGCTCGATCAGCTTTCAAAAGTCTGGCAGCATGTGATGTAAACGCAGATGGCAAAATAAATGCATTAGATTTACAGGTCTTAGCAGACAAATAAGTTATAAATTCAGCAATGAATTTTTACTCCCGGCCCCAAGCCGGGAGTTTTTTTGTGTAAGATATAGTCAGATTCATAAACGATAATATGTATACCTTAGGTATAAGTAGATAGGTGTCTGTAGGGAACGGTTTTAAACCGTTCCCTACTCATAAAATCTACATGTAAAAATCCTGGTCCACCTTAGTCTTTCTCTGCAAGTCCGTAAATTGGATAGACAAGTACTAACTCATTCAATTTCTCGTGCTGTATTGTAAGG
>CAZXWS010000038.1:0-3643 GCA_964644605.1 uncultured Gammaproteobacteria bacterium | reverse complement strand
CGTTTCTTGAATAAATTTTTTTGCTTTAAACACAAATTGTGTAGACAAGTTAAACGAATCGGTACGATGATAACTAATCAATCCCCGTTCATACAGATCCTGAGCATATCGCATAGTCTGTTTTGCTGAGATGCCGAAACGTTGAAATGATTCTTGCTGTAGTAATGAGGTAGTAAACGGAGGAGGTGGATACCGTTTTGAGACATCCTCTTTAATTTCTGAGACAAGATATGTTTCCTGGTTTAAATCTTTCTGAATAGGTTCAACATTATTTTTATCAATTGTCGTTTTTGTGTAGGTATAATCACCGTCAAATAAAGAAAGTTTAAATTTCTGTTCATACGCCACATCATCTTTTGACACGAGTTTAGCACGGATTGCGTTGGTTTGTTCAACGTTTTCGCGGCTCGTATCGTTCAACGTGTCATGTTTAGCAGGTCTCGCACTTGTATTTTTACCTTCCACTGCAAACATGCCGTAAATTTGGTAATAACCTTCTTGACTAAATTTGGCAATTTCTTTTTCCCGCTCAACAATAAGCCGTAATGCCACTGTCTGTACGCGTCCTGCTGATAGCCAATTTTTACCCATTTTTTTCCATAACAAGGGTGAGAGTTCATACCCGACAATTCTGTCCAGAATACGTCTACCTTGCTGTGCATGCACAAGATTTAAACGAAGTTCACCTGGATTTGCCAAAGCCTCGTCTAACGCATGTGGAGTAATTTCATGGAATACGATTCTACTTACTTTCGACTTTTTAGTGTTATTTTTTAACTTTATTTCTGGCCATTTCTCATCAACCAATCCTAAAAGATATGCTGCGTGATAAGAAATTGATTCTCCTTCTCGGTCAGGATCTGTGGCCAATATGATTTCATCATTTTGTTCTTTCAGTTTTTTCAGTTGATCTACAACCTTCTGTTTATTTTTTATGATTTGGTAATCGGGCTTAAAGTCGTGGGCATAATCAATAGCCACCTTATTAGCAGGAAGGTCACGTATATGTCCCATTGTGGCATACACAAAATATTTATCTCCTTTATTTTGCATTTTAAGGATTCTATTAAATGTTCTCGCCTTTGTTGGTGACTCGACAATAATAAGTGACATGGAAAAAAGTTAAAAATTAAAAGTCAATAGTCCAAAGTAACGTCATGCTGAGTGCAACGAAGCATCTAGCGAACGCGTAAAATAAGAGATATTTCGCTAACGCTAGATGCTTCATCCAGAATCTTCAATCTGGCTTCAGCATGACAAAACACGATACTATACTTTTAACTTTAGACTTATGACTTTTAACTTAATAATTTCTCATTATACAGAAGTATTTCGTGTACGACGTTTGATTAAACGCATATCGATCACAGACTTACGAAGAAGTGCAGTAGCTTCTGCTCGTTGTTTTGTATCCTTTGCTTCTTTTAATAGTTGTTGTGCATCTTGCAGTGCTTTTTCTGTAAGTTCTCTATCTATTTCATCCTGACCATAAGCGCGTGATACTAACACTCTTACTTCCTTACCATCGGTTTCTAAATATCCGCCTCCAATCGCTAATGAATCATCTATACCATCTCCCTTGTATGTAAGAATTCCTTCTTTTAATAAACAAAAAAAGTGAGTATGTCGTGGCAGTATAGTTACTTCTCCATCCACAGAAGGTACAGTAATGGCGTTTACCTCTTCCTCATGCACTATTTTTTTCGGTGTTATAATCTTTAATTTTAATTTCATATCTTGTATGTGTGGTAATCAGTATCAAGAAATTATTAGAAATAGATGCGAAGATACAATTTTTTTGTGACTTGGGATGCCCGGATTTGCCTGTTGCAATTTCCGGGGGGTCCCACTGGAACAAAAAAATTCGTATCAAGCATCTTCAAATAATTTCAAATTCTATTTTGCTTTAATGCTTCCCTATTTTTACTTTACTTCCTCAATACCCCCAACCATATAAAATGCAGTCTCCGGTTTACTATCATGCTTCCCTTCAAGAATTTCCTTAAACCCGCGCACTGTATCTTCACGCTTCACATACTTACCTTCACGTCCTGTAAATGGCTCTGCCACAAACATTGGTTGTGTAAGGAATCTCTGTATTTTTCGTGCACGTGAAACTACAATCTTATCTTCTTCTGATAATTCTTCCATTCCTAAAATCGCGATAATATCCTGCAGCTCTTTATATCGCTGTAAAGTTTTCAGTACTTCCCGTGCTACTTTGTAATGCTCTTCACCCACTGTTTCTGGATCTAATGCGCGTGACGATGATGTTAACGGATCAACAGCTGGGAATAAACCTTGCTCCGAAAGTGCGCGCTCCAGTGTAATAGATCCATCCAAGTGCGCAAATGTTGCAACAGGTGCTGGATCAGTGTAATCATCAGCTGGCACATACACCGCTTGAATAGAAGTAATAGATCCTTTTTTCGTTGAAGTAATACGTTCCTGCAAAGCTGCCATTTCAGAAGCAAGTGTTGGTTGATACCCTACAGCTGATGGAATACGGCCTAACAATGCGGACACTTCTGACCCTGCTTGCGCGTAACGGAAAATATTATCGATAAATAAAAGTACATCTCTTCCCTCTTCCTCTCTAAAGTACTCAGCCATAGTGACACCCGTTAAAGCGACACGCAAACGATTGCCTGGTGGTTCATTCATCTGACCAAACACTAATGTTGTCTTATCAAGTACTTTCGTTTCCTTCATCTCGTTCCACAAATCATTACCTTCGCGTGTTCTTTCTCCAACTCCGGTAAATACTGAGACTCCACTATGCTGTTTAGCCACATTATGAATCATTTCTTGGATAAGAACAGTCTTTCCGACACCTGCGCCTCCAAAAATAGCTGCCTTTCCACCTTTAATAAACGGCGCAATAAGATCAATCACTTTCAAACCTGTTTCAAAAACTTCTTGCTTTACCGATTGATCCACCAATTCTGGTGCCGGACGATGTATGGAGTATTTTTTTACATCACCGACAGATTGACCTTCATCCACAGTTTGTCCTAGTACATTAAATATTCTTCCCAATCCTTTTTCACCAACTGGCACCTCAATAGGCGCACCTGTGTTTACAACTTCAGTTCCTCGTTTTAATCCATATACATTTCCCATGGCAAGCGCACGGACAATTCCTTCGTCCAGTATCGCTTCCACCTCAAGTGTTAACTGACCAATTTGCGGATCAGTAATTTTTAGTGCGTCATATACCTTTGGTGTTTGATCTTCTGGAAATTGCACATCTACCACAACGTCGCGTATTGAAATAACTTTTCCTTTGCTCATAGTTTTTAAATTTACAAAATTTTAAAATTGTTTAGAAATTATACTTCCACTGATTCTTTTGCTGTAATCATATCCAGTAACTCTCCTGTAATTTTTCCTTGTCTGATTTTATTACCAAGCAAAGTCAGATTATATATAACATCATTGGCGTTATCAGTGGCATTTTTCATAGCGATCATTCGTGCTGAGTGTTCCACAGCTTCTGAATTCATCATTGCGCCACGAATTTTTTCTTCAATATAGCTTTTTAAAAGCGGTTCGATAATCTCTGCTGCGGACGGTTCTATCAAATACTCTCCAGTATTGTCATTGCGAGCACGCTCCACGGGCGAAGCAATCTCATCCTTAC
>CAZXWS010000037.1:0-28548 GCA_964644605.1 uncultured Gammaproteobacteria bacterium | reverse complement strand
TGGTGAGCCCACCGGGACTCGAACCCGGAACCAACAGCTTAAAAGGCTGCTGCTCTACCATTGAGCTATGGACCCTCATTAAAGTTATACAGTATAAGTCAAAAGTAATGTTGAATCAGATTGGACTTTATCTAGAAATTTCATTCTGGATTCAGCATGATTGTAAACTTGTCCTTCTGACCTTTACTTTCATTAAGCACCTCAAATTGTATCAATTGATACAGGTTAATTCAACCTGATTCCGTTTGTTGAAGTGTATGGTAGAAATTTGCGTTTTTTACGTATATTTGAAATACTTATAACATGAGTATCACTAATCAAGTTCAAGATGAATATGTTGATCATACTGTTGCAACTATTGAAAAAAAGTTAAGATATGGCTTAAAACTTAATTATTTTCTTCCTCTTATTTTTAGTGTGCTTGCTTTCATCGTTATTATTGTAGGCGTCAGCCTGAATCTGTTGCGTTTAAGCGGTCGTGCGAATAAAGCTAATACATTTAATCCGGTTTTAGTGCGACTTTCTGCGACACCCATTGTTACAGTTACGCCAAATCCACCTTTACCACTTCCTAAAGTGAAATCAGGTTATAAACAAACAGTTATACATGATTTACGTTGTGGCTATAGTTACTCAAATTCGCATGCAACTCTTGTGGAACAGGCGTGGCCGCTGATGTTTCGAGCTCTGCCTCTCTCAAGTGGCGAAATACAACTTAGTAATTTTAAAGAAAGTGTTTTAAATTCTGATCTCATATGCAGCTCTGGTGGGCCTTCGGGGAGTGTATTGTGTAAAAATATACGAGTAGAAGATTACGTAAATTCGCTTGGTTTTCGTGGAGTAAAAGTTTACCGTACTCGGTATTATGAAACGAATGGAATAAAAAAAATAGATCAAACAGATGTGGCGTATGTATTTCCATTACTCAACGAAAACATACGTGGTAGTCATACGTATACTGCAGTAGTGTTGGATTTAAATCCGAGTGTTCAAGATAGATCTTCGCTTACTATACTCAATGAGCTGGCTGACACTTTTTTTACATATTAAAGCATCGCTTCTTCTTACCAATATGTTGTGGCACTCTTACCTTATATTTAATCGTCAAAAGTATTATGTTTATTATGAATACTAAATATAATAAAGTTGTAAGCGTTATGGCAGTAATCCTATTTACTCTATTTATTTATTGGGGCTACGAAAATCTTGTTAAGAATCCCCAAAATGTGAATGACAATAATGTGAGATATGGCGTGGGAGGAGGGCCTGGATTAACTGATTATAGTTTTTCTCCTACAAAACAACCTGCAAAGTCACAAATCGGAATAGGGGGTGGACCTGCTAAAACTCCCAGAGTTTCACCGAGTCAAACACCATCCCCAGTTCCTTGTGACAATATCCAGATAATGCCGGAACAGTGAGTAATTTCAGCTAATTTTGAGCGATAATACTGTGTATAATAAAGATACTCATGCATACGTTTATTTCTTTCTTTGGGGAAATGCAGGACAATAACAAGCCTATTTATCGTCTACTACGCTTATTTTTTGCAATTCTAGTTACATTTATTCCATTTTGTTTTCATTTATTAGGCGAAAATTATGGTTCAATTAATCCGTTTGCTCTGTATCTTTTGGCTATTGTCATTAGCACATGGGTTGGTGGTATCGCGAGTGCTGCTACGACAATTGTTACTGCGTTCATCGAGATTATTTTTTTAATTACAAATCCTTTCGCGCTATCGTTTCGATTACACCCACAGCAAATTATTGATCTCGTAATTTTTATTGTTGAGAGTGTAGCTTTGAGTGCACTTATTAATCACATTCGTTTTAATAAAAAAGCTGAAGAATATAAAGAAAAATATAATTTTGCCCAGCGGATTATAGAACAGTTACAACAAGAAAAATTAAAAGCAACGGAAGAAATAAAAGCGCGTGACGAGTTTCTGTCTATTGCTTCGCATGAACTAAAAACTCCACTTACTTCCATGCTGCTGCAAATTCAGACAGCTCTTCATAGTATACGTAGTGTATCGCTTGCAAATTTTTCCGTCGAGTCTTTACTTAAAATGCTAGAAAGTACAGAAAAGCAAAGTAAACGATTAGCAAAAATGATTAATGATCTGTTAAATGTTTCTCTTATTACGACTGGAAAACTAGAGTTGGAACGTGAGGAAGTTGAGCTTGGAGAACTTGTAAAGGACGTGCTTGATAGGTTTGATGAACGACTTAAAAAAGATGGAATTCAGGTTGAACTTAAAATATATGAGGAGATGAAAGGCAAATGGGACAAAGTGCGTCTAGAACAAGTAATGGCAAATCTAATATCAAATGCTATAAAGTACGGAGGTAAAAAACCGATTACTATAACTGTTCGAAAAAGTAAAAATTTCGGTGTTGTGAGTGTAAAAGATGAAGGTATAGGAATTTCAGCAGAGAAAAAAGAAATAATTTTTGGTCGCTTTAAACGGGGTGTAACTGCCCAAGAATATAAAGGGTTGGGTGTAGGTCTATATATCAGTAGTCAGATAGTGCTGGCGCATGGAGGGAAAATAATGGTGGAGAGTGAACCGGGTGAAGGGGCTGAATTTAAAATAGAACTACCTATTTAGTTACGAATACAAATGACGAGTATCTACAGAAAGTATATTTGTAGCTCGAAATTATTTGTAATTGCACTTTTTCCACAATCCTCGATTATTAACTTGCGCTTCCTGTTGCAGTAATAGTAGCCGTTGTGTATATTTTACATCAGGAGGTATAGTAAGGACTCGTGCATAGCCATCTTGTACAAGTAGATCACCAACCGATTGTTCTTCCATGGTGATCGGATCAATTAGATAAATATACCTAAGCAGTCTGCCATATTTATCCGTCTGAGAAATATCTTTTTCCAGCCGGATATATTTTCCATTAACTAACTCTCTATTTTTCTGAAATGCCTCTTGTGCGTAACATTGTTCAGCATTATTAAGCTGTAATTCCGGTGTATCGATTCCTATATATCGTATTTTCTGCCCGGTTGAAATTTGTATTGTATCACCATCATATACATGAGTTACTTTAAACAAGTGTGCTGTTTGTGCAGATAGTTTTAATGGATTGGTGAACACCGACGTGTTAAGTAAGTGATTAGGTGATGTTTTATAGAAAATAAATATTGTAAGTATCAAAAAGAAGACAATGATGAGTATGTAAGGAAGCAGTTTCCTTATCATATGTTTATTGTACGCCACTGTGGCTGAAATGCAAATATGGAGACAATTTTAATAGAAAACTGTTTAAAACTGTTCTCTATACAGGATCTGAATATGCAATATGCACTGCATCAATTTGCAGTATCAGATTACAGTTGGTACAATATAAGTAATAAAACGGGGCGTAGTTCAGATGGCTAGAATGTACGCTTTGGGAGCGTAAGGTCGCGAGTTCAAGTCTCGCCGCCCCGACCATATTTGTTGTTAAGATACTCGCAAGTAAGACTCTCTTATTTTATATTTCCTCTGGTTTTAACTCAAGACAGTGCCTCTATTTTGTAAATAGGATATACAATCGAGATCCTAATGACAAGCTGTCTAACTCCCAAAGTTCGGAATGTGAATATTTATAATGTATTATGGAAAGATAAAGACTATATACAGTAGAAATCTGTAGGGGAAAAATGTCTAGTATTAATTTAGTATTAATAAATAATGCTATTTTTATATAAAAAACCAACGTCAGGAAGAATTAATGGAATTAATTATTTATTGGCTAAAGTTGTATTTATATTAATAGATATCGTATTAATTGTGCTATTTATTAGACTAATAGATTTTAAATTTACCTTTTTGCTTTTTATTGCTTTATTAATATATTTTTTTATTTTTCTTACTGAAATTCTGATAGATAGAAATCTTAACTTTAAGCGGCAACATGATATTGGTTTTAAACCAGTTTTTTATAGAAATTCGCCTAAGCTTTTTTATTTACCCAGTGAAGGAAAAATAAATAAATATGGTTCCAAGCCAACTAATAAACTTGTTTTTTTACAAGAAATTTATGTCGCATTCACAGAAGTTTTTCTATAGTTTTATTTTTTAAAGTAATATTAAAAAAGTGAAGCGCCTACATCAGAGATGATCTCATGCAGTTATAGGTCGAAACAGAAGCTTACTATTCTTTAAGAAAATCGGCAAGTTTTACGGACTCGGCGGGAGAATATATTCTAGATAATTTATTACAGTATTATTTCACTGCTATTACAGACTTTGGTTACAATCGTAAGCCATGGGAACAAACAGTTATAGTAAACAGGCAGTTAAACCAGATATAAAAGATCAAGTACAGCATCTTTTAGAAGAGTTGAAAATTATAATGCCAGGATCTCAAATTTTGTTAAGCTTTCAGCTCACTTCAGTATTTGCAACTGGTTTTGAAAAACTTTCGAGCAGCTTGAAGTACACACATTTAGTCAGTATTTTATTTACTATTTTGGCGATAGCCTTTGTTATGTTCAACACTTCATTTCACCGAATAGTAAATGCAGGAAAGGATTCCACTCAATTTCATGCGTATGGTAGTTATATGCTTATTGCCTCACTTGTGACTATGACTATAGCTTTAGTTCTTGATTTATATGTAGTTTCTTTTGTGATAACAAAAATTTCTTTTATTTCATTACTACTATCTGCCTGTATGTTAGTTTTTATTTACTTCTTATGGTTTATTCTTCCTTTTTATATTAAAAAAGTTCGTCAATGATTGGATTGGCTAGTTTAGGTTGTTGGAGTGCTCTATCAAACTCCCGAGGTTTGCAAATACATAATTTTTATTGTTGGGAATACCCCGCTGTTTATAACTGCGGGGATACCTTAGTCAAACACAACAACAAACTTTTAAATATACTTCTAAATACCCCCTCAGCTTGCTGCGGGGAAGTTTATTAGTTTAATTCAGTAAATTAAAAAGTCAAAATAACATAAGACGGGGGCAAATAATGATAGTCCATAAATAGGTCCAAGCAGAGCGTCGCAATGCTCCAACCCACTCCGGAGGTGTTAATGGGGGTGCTTTTTATTGTTCTAAGGCTCTATCTAACTCCGGAGGGTTGCAAGAGGAGTTATTTTTGCTGCTGTAAGTACTTTATTGTGACTGATGGGAGAAGTTGAGTGATTGATTGGGCCATTTGTTCTTCGTCTTTTATAATGTTTTCAAAAACAGAAACAGATTCAGTGTCACCAACTAACTGCGCTGTTTCAATAAGGCCTTAGGATAATCCTTTGTGTCATCGAGTTGTCCTTCAAGAGTTTTTCTAATATCAATCTCCATAGCATAGGCGGTATTAAGCCAGTTTACATAGGTTTGTTTTTGCGTCATAGTGTTTTGAATTAATAAAACATAATGATAGGGTTGAAGTATAAGAGCCGCATAAGGATCAGGAAAGAAATGTGTCAATATCTGATTGATTTTTTTCTAGAATTTAGGTAAGGTTAAATTTATATGAAAAAATTAATTTTTATCGTGATGCTTGTAAGTGTTTTAGGGTTATATAATTCTGTGTTTGCAGCTTCATTGACATTGACTAAGATCGGAACTTTAGATACATCTCAAGCGACAGGAATAACTCACTGGTATTATTCAGGCTTGCAGCCGACACTCATGGGTACTGCTGATCCAAATACTTCTGTTGGTGTGACAATTGATTCAACGTCACAAACAATAACAAGTGACGCGACAGGCAACTGGAGTTATACACCCGCTGCTGCTTTAAGCGCAGTTGATCACACCGTGGCAATTCAAGCAGGCTCACAGCAGCTTTCGTTTACACTTACGCTCGGTTCAACCGGACCGCAAGAAACTCCGGCTACCGCAGGTGGAACATTAAGGACACTTCCAAAAACAGGTAATTTGTTGCCTATTGTAGGGTTGGCTTGTATCAGCATTTTGTTTGTTACGTTTGGGTTTAAAATGAAGGCATAAAACATGTAATGAGTAGGGAACGGTCGCGACCGTTCCCTACATATAGAGTAAGTCAAAAGTCAAAATTTAAAAGTTAAAAGCACAAATAAAAAGCAAAAAGTTCTAAAAGTTTAATAAATAACTTTTAACTTAAAGTGGGGCACGACGCGACCTGTCCCTATATAGCGATAGGCGCAATTATTTTATATGAAAAGAATTTTTGTAATTTTTTTTGGGTTTTTAATTGCTGTACTTGTTATTCTTGCTTGTATTAATTGGTATAAATCGTGGCAAACACATAAACGATATCCTACTTACTCTGTCATGAACTTTGATCTGCAGGGAAAACAACTGAAACTACTTGTGGCTGATACTGAACAAAAACGGGAACAGGGTTTAATGAATATTAGAAAACTCGAGGGAGTAGATGGCATGATTTTTATTTTCCCATTTAAAAACATGCAAAATTTTTGGAATAAAAATACACTCATGGATTTGAAATTATACTGGGTAAATGGGAAAGAAGTAGTGGGTACTAGTGATCTGCCATCAATTGAAAAATCTCACACCATTGTGACTGTGGGTTCCACTAAACCTGTAGATATTGTGATTGAAATTCCGAAAACTTAAGTATACTAACTGCATCATATGTTTGAGCATGAACACGTCGATGAATATTCCTCCGACTTTATACTGCCATGGGCTCTTCTTGGTCTTGCAATTGGTGTACCTTCAGGAGAATTTTTAAATACTGAGCGTACAATTAATCAACCGGTACGCATGGTGGAACGCGCAGGCAATAAATTGCAAAATCATTTGGATTATCTTATAGGAAGTGTTGATCGTGTAGTTGAAACAAATGGTCCACTCGTATTAGGTGTTGGAAACGGATTTAAGCTTTCCGAGCCTCAGTTAACTCGACGTGAGATGTTGGGGTTACTCGGAGGATTCACGATGGGCTTAGCAAGTGGAAGTTATATGACATCTGAGAGTAGTCATCAATTGCAGAGGTATGAACTTATGACTGCAATTACAAATCAAGTTCAAACGATTGGTAATAAACTAGGTGTTTTGCTAGATAATTACCCGTACCAAAAAAATCACGCATTAGTTATTATGACTGGCGGAGCTCCGGAGAGTACGCTTAATCATTATGATTGGTGGAAACCGTTTGAGAAAAGGTGGAGAATAAAAAATGGATATAGTCCGGAAGAAGCAGACGGACGACATGCGTACGTTTATAACGAAATGGTTTCTGCCAGTCAGGCTTCAGCCCCTAGTGAGCAAGAGATTAAATATTACCAAACTCTTTGGAAAGAAGGAGTTTTTTTGATGCCCTGGTGGCTTGTTGATGATTATGATTGTGTAGGTATGACATTATTAACTGCTGCATTCATAAGGAATCTACCTCCGAAAACTGCGGTAACACTAACTTCGCACAGTATGGGTGCTCTCTCTACTCGAATGTTGTTGAATTTTATGCAAAAAGGCTATTTAGAAGGAGAAATTGATCCGAATAAAATTGACCGAGCAGTGTTAGTAGGTGATCCATATTTGGGAAATGTGTACTATAGTAGCCATAGCACAGTTGAAGCTTGGGATGAGTTTGTAAAGGGTACCTTTAATAAAGAAAAAGAGTTGCTACATGCTATATATCCTCATTTTCAGGGAGTTGAAAAATTATTTCGTAGTAATGATATTCAAATCATGCTTCATCGCCTGTTTTCATTGCATCCGGAATTGATTCAGTCGCTTAATGCATCTGGACTCCCGTTTCCAGTGGTAGAAGTGGCTGATGAAAATGATGTCTTTACCCGCTATAGCCGAATACCGGGAAGCCGTGAAATGATTTTGAAGAAAAATGGAGAATTCCACATAGATGCGGTGCGTAACGAGGCGGGTTTTGATGCTGTCCCAGACCAGTTTCAATATATTACGTCTACCCAAGCACAGGAAGCGCACAAGCGTCTCCCCAACGAAGAAGAGTCGAAGGTGATCTTATCGTTAAAAAATTAATTAATTAGTGTTCGAGTGCTTCGATGCCGGGAAGATTTCCTTTTTCAATAAACTCAAGCATAGCGCCGCCTCCAGTAGATATATGAGTTATTTTATCTAGATATTCCTTTTTAGAAATCGCAGCTAGTGTGTCACCGCCACCCACAATTGAAGTGGAATCAGTATTTTGTGTGATCGCGTAGTAAATAAAATCAGTGCCGCGTTTAAATTGGGGATTTTCCGTAAGTCCAACCGGACCATTCCAAATAATAGTTTTTGCTTTGGCTATAACTGCTCCGAATTTTGCTTGTGTTTCTGGACCGATGTCAAAAATAGAGTCATTTTTTTGTACTTCATCCACTTTGCGCACTTGTGTTACGGTGCTTGTTTTGTTTGCCGCGACTACTACATCATCAGGAAGAATTATTGCGGTATGTTTTCGCGCGGCAAGGAATAATAATTTACGTGCTTGTTGTACTTCTTCATACTCACAAAAACTTTTTCCGATGTTATATTCATGTGCGCATAAAAACGTGTTAGCAAGCCCGCCGCCGATAAGCAAATAATCAGCGATTTCTGTGAGTTTTCCGATGAGACTGATTTTGCTTGAAATTTTTGCGCCACCAATGATTGCAACTAGCGGTTTTTTTGGTTTATCGATGACTTTTGAGATCATCTGGATTTCTTTTTTGAGAAGTAAGCCGCCGTAGGAGGGAAGATATTCAGGGACACCGGTTACTGAAGAGTTTGAGCGATGAGACACACCAAAAGCATCATTTACAAAAACATCGGCAAGCGCAGCCAGTTTTTTAATAAATGTTCTATCGTTTGCGCCTTCTTCAGGGTAGTAGCGGATATTTTCGAGCATGAATACTGTATCGGGTTTTTGGTTTTGGAATGTCTGCGGATCTTCTGTTAAAAAATCGTTGATTAATTTAACGTGATAATTCTTATCCAAATATTCTTGTAATCGCTTTACTACAGGCTTCAAACTTAATTTCGGATCACGAAACTTAGGCCGATCAAGATGAGAAACAATGATAAGGCGGTTATGATTTTTAAGAAGATACTCTATTGTTGGAAGTGCTTGTTGGATGCGGGCGTCATCGGCTATGGTACTGTTTGGGTTGAGCGATACATTAAAATCGACACGCAAAAGCACTCGTTTATTCTTAATTTCAACATCGTCTATATAATTAATTTTGCCCATACATTTAGTCTAAAGTCATAAGTCAAAAGTTAAAAGTACAGTAAAAAGTCAATAAGTTATTTTGCTTTTAAAGTTTTAACGCTTTTACCAATAATATTAGATATTTCAGTTAATTCTTGCAAGAGTTCATTTGTTATTGTTTTGTCTCCTTTATTTGTATCGCGAAGTAGAGCCAGCCAGAATTTAGATTCATTAGCTGATTTCAAAGAATGACTTAAGAAGTTGGCAAAATCTTTTAATGAACTCCCTGCAATTGCTTCTATGTAATTAGCTCCAATACTGGTTCCACTACGTATGAGTTGGGAGGATGCAGTTCTACAGAGTAAGTCAGTTTGAGGCAGTGAGTCAATATATTTTATTAATTTTAAAATAAATCTATAAATCCGTCGCTTTAGTTCGTCACTAAATTCTTTGTTACTTTGATACATACTAAATGACTTAATACTGAGACTTTGAACTTTTGACTTATGACTTTTAACTAAAGTAACTACTTAGTTTTTCGATCAGATCAACCAACCTATTACTATACCCCCACTCATTATCATACCAACCCATTACTTTTACCATGGTTCCATTTATGACTTTTGTGTAATTAGAATCAAGAACACACGAATGCGGGTTACCGATGTAATCGGAAGAGACAAGTGTTTCGGTTTGGTATTCAAGTATACCTTTCATTGGTCCTTCGGCGGCTTGTTTGAATAAATTATTTACTTCCTCTACAGTGGTTGCTTTTTCAACAACTACAGAAACATCAGAAAGAGAGCCGGTGGGAACGGGCACACGGATAGAGCCTACTTCAAGCTTCCCTTTCAATTCAGGAATTGTTTTGACCACAGCTTTTGCGGCGCCGGATGTGGAGGGAACAATATTGAGCATTGCCGCGCGTGAACGGTCAAATGATTTGCCGGTATCATCGAGCATGGATTGCGTGAGTGTGACTGCGTGAATTGTTGTTAACATTCCTGACACGACTTTAAAGTTATCGTAAAGGATTTTGAACATGGGCGAAGCACTGTTTGTAGTGCAAGAACAATTTGAAATGACATCACAACTTGCAAAATCGAATGTTGAGTCATTCACCCCCAATACAACATGCGGTGTCTCATCATCTTTTGAAGGGGCAGTAAGAACCACTTTTTTAACTGATCCTTTGATATGTTTTTTTAAATCTTCTGTTGTGTTAAATGCGCCAGTGGCATCTACAACCACATCGACATCGTATTTATCCCATGGAGCTTCCTCTGGTGTTGCAGAAAGAGTGGTGGGGATTTTTTTGCCGTCAACAGTAAGGCAATCTGTTTCCGCAGCTACTGTCTTGTGATATTTTCTGTAAACAGAGTCATATTGCAAAAGATATGCCATGTTGTCATTGGCAGTTTTGCGGGTGTTAATAACTGCAAGATCGAATACATCGCGGTCAAGAGCGAGTCGTGTAAATGCTCTGCCGATTCTTCCAAAACCATTTAAGCCTACTTTTAGTCTTTTCATATAAAATCAGATTTCCGCGGATTGTGAACCGATTGACGCGGATAAATTTGTAATTAATTTTTAAACTAGTTTAAAAAATAATAATATATTTATCTCCCCTCCTTAATAAGGAGGGGAACCACCCCGCCAGTTTGGCGGGGTTGGGGGGTGGTTGTAAAAATGTTTAAATATGTTTCTGAATGAAAAACCACCCTGTCCCCCCGAATACTCGGGGTGCCACCCCTCCTTGGTAAGGAGGGGAGTTATTTTATTTTTCTAATCCCAAACTTGCGTTATATATTTTTTCTGCACGGGAAATAAATATTTCTTGTGCTTTTGCTATGTGTTCTTGTTTTCCTCCCCAGGCTTCCAAAGCCTCACCCTGCAGCGCACGTCCATAAGAGGCGGTGATACGCCATGGATACGCTGATGCGTCAGTGTTTTTGAGGGCTGTTATTTTTTGTAGATGAACTGTTGCTATATCAGGACTTTGACCACCAGATAGAAATGCAATGCCAGGAACTTCTGCAGGCACTGTGTGTTTTAAAACAGCTAGAGTGGTTTTTGCTACTTCTTCAACTGTCGCATGAGTACTATTTTTAGATCCGGCAGTGACCATGTTGGGTTTCAAAATCATGCCTTGTAAATCAACTTTATATTCTTTGAGTTTATGAAATACCATTGTGAGTACGCGTGTTGTGATTTCTTTGTCTGTATTAATATCATGTTCACCATCCATTAATACTTCCGGCTCAACAATAGGCACGATATTTTCCTGCTGACAGAGCAATGCATAAAGCGCGAGGTCATGCGCATTGCGTTCTATGCTTGTGCGTGTGGGATTTCCACTCATGATTGTATACACCGCGCGCCACTTGGCAAAGCGAGCACCCAGACTGTAATATTCTTTCAACCGTTCAGATAGTCCATCAAAACCAGTGGTGTAGGTATCAACTCCAAGATTGGGAATTTCAGAAGTTCCTTTGTCTACTTTTATCCCAGGAACAATGTCTTGTTTTTCTAAAAGCGCAGGAAAAGGTGTGTTATCATCAGCTGCTTGTCTAATCGTCTCATCGTAAAGAATTACTCCGCTTACATACTTGCCAATATGGGGAGCAGTAAATAGGAGCTGGCGGTACTTTCGGTTGGTTTCGGGAGTAGATTCAACACCAATCGCAGTGAGTCTTTTTTTAATCGTCGTTGTGCTTTCGTCGGCAGCGAGAATAGTGCGAGAAAGAATTTTTTGTGCAGTTTCTCTCAACTGAGTATTGTTCATATTGCACATTATAGCTAATTTTCAACTATGTTGTTACTGATCGCTTACGAAATTAACACTCTTTTTACAGTATAATAATCGCTATGGATAATTGTATATTTTGTAAAATCGGAAGAGGGGAAATTCCCTCATACAAAGTTTGGGAAGATGAAAAATACTTCGCGTTTTTAGACCGCAGTCCAGCTACAGAAGGTCATACATTAGTCATACCAAAACAGCATTACCGGTGGGTGTATGATGTGCCTGAGTTTGGTGAGTACTGGGAAGCAGTTTTGCAAGTGACGCGAATTGTAGAAAAAGCTCTGCAGCCAAAGTGGATAAATTATCTTACGCATGGAGGAGTCCCGCATGCACACATTCATATTCTTCCACGTTTTGAAGAAGATGTGGCCTCCGCCAACCCAGCACCTAAACAAAAACCTATGGCAGAAGTTGAGTTGGAGAAAGTAATAAAAAAGTTAAGAGTTAGGAGTTAGGAGTGACGAATTACGAGTTATAGGTTAAAGGTTAGGAGTTATGAGTTACGGATGACGAGTTACGAGATGATGAAAAGCAAAATTCAAAAGTCAAAATGTAAAAGCACGGGTAAAAATTTAAAAGTTTTTATGCATAATTAACTTTTTATTTTTGAGTTGTGATTTTTTTACTCGTAATTCGAAATTCGTCATTCGTAATTCAATCTAAAAGCAATACCACGAAGAGTTTTTTAGCGCGAGAGCTTCGTACGATTTCATTGGATTATTTTCATACTGAGTAATATTTATTCTGCGAATCGCACATGAGTCTGCATTAATTTCCTGTGCTTTCATAAAGGCCTCTTGTGCAAGTTCCGGTTGACTCATTCGGGTAAATAATGTCATGAGCCGTAACAGTCCACCATGATTGGTTGCTGCTTCGATTTTTTGTTCCCCTAATTTTTGATCCAAACGAATATCTTTAAAATTTTTGTTGTCTGTGAGAATAAGTGAGTACTTATCGTAGTACACTAGTTTCCACAAAGAATCGGCGAGTATGTGGGTAACAAAATTTATACCCCATGGCGTTTGGTCTGTATGTGTGAAAATGACTGTGTGAATATTGTATTTTTTGAATACTTCTTTGCGAAGATCATCATTATTCTCTAAGCCGATATATGTGTTTTGCAGAAAATCAGCTGGATATGCTTCTGGCCTGTTGTCAACAAATACTTTGTATTTTGGATAGAGACGGTAGATGGTATATCCTCCGTTATCAAATCCGTTAAATATTCTGCCGGGCAAATTATTCTGCAGCAAAAAATCCGCTCCTGCTTTACCGTCTTCACGTACATCCATGCCCACTGATTTGCTAGAGTCAAAAGTACGGAAGTAGATGTTGGTGGAGAAAAGTGCAGCAAGCGATAGGGATAGGAAAATCACAGTTACATATAAGTAAAGGCGAAACATGTAACGTGTAACGCGTAACATTTTTTGTAAAGACGCGATTAATCGCGTCTCTACAATTGTCAAACCCATTGCCATCATTGGTATGGCGGTCAGCACAAAAAAAGGCAGATGACGGATTTGAAAAAGGGATAATAAATAAAAAATTAAAAATAAAAAAGAAAAAAGGAATTTGCGAGAAAATAGGAGAATAAAAAATGTCACCATTATGAATGGAGTAAGTAGAAAAAAATACTTAATAATCGGGTTTAGCATGACCGAATTTAAAAAAAATACGTTTTGATTTTCAGCTATTTGATAACCGTAATTTTGGAAAATACGTAACGGGTAGAGGACAGCGGTGAGGCCATTTGGGTTGAGAATGAGCACGAGAAAACTACATAAAAAAATATATATTTTGTTATTTAAAAACCACCCCACCAACCCCGCCAAACTGGCGGGGTGGTTCCCCTCCTTATCCCAACTTCGTCGCGCTTCGCTTGACTTCGATGGGTAAATAAGGAGGGGAGTTAATAGTATGGTTTTTATGATGAGTAATGTAATTAAGAAAATGCCAAAAACAAACGTAATGTGGGTATTGATCCAGAGGAGCATGATCAAAGGAATAAAATAATGAAGAGTAGGGACATCCCGCCGTGGCGGGATGTCCCTACATAACAATGTATATAGCAAAATCGCAAAAAATAAATATCCGAACAATTCGGGGCGTACGTCAGAGCGCTCAAGCAGTAATGGTGAAAATAAAACTGCAGACACAATAGTTGGCAGAATCCCCGCACGCTTTATTCCTATCCATATAACTATCCCAACTGAAGTCAGTATTAATAGTACTTTGAGCCAGACTAACACAGTCATTGGAAATACTTTTGTGAGTACATATATAAAAACTTCAAAGAGCCAGTGATGATTTATAAATTGAAAATTGGGATTTGTATAGGAAAAAAGATTGGTTTTTGGGACAGTTTTTGTTTGAAGAATCAACTCACCAATTTTTAAGTGACGGCCAAGGTCTTGTGTGAAGTCCGTACTACTGGTGAAATTAAGGATGAATAAAAAGATAAAAAATGAAGTGATAAGCGCGATTTTCAACCATTTCATTTATACATTATACTGGTGGGTATGACACACGACCACTACTCTTTAAAATCCAAATTTCAAAATCTAAATTACAAATCAATATCAAAATCTTAAATTCAAGTTAAAAGTGAAAATGCCCTCCTTCTCCCGCATAGCGGGATTCGGAAGGGCAAGCAAAAGTTGATTTTTGAATTTCTTTCTATGTGCGGAACGGTTTTCCCCCGTCGCCCCGTCCCAACAGTGCCCAGCTTGCTTGTATAAGTAGGGAACGGTTTGAAACCGTTCCGTACATTTTATAAGTTACCACCCGCCCAGCCCGCCAAATCGGCGGGCGGGACCCCGCCATGGCGGGGAGAACAATGCAGCAATGCAACAATGAATCAATGTACTACTCGTAATTCGTCATTCGTCACTCCTAACTTCCTAACCCTTCACTTCTCTCTTACGATGGTTTTTTTACGGCGATAACTGCTTTACCCATTTTTATATCTGCTATTACTTTATCAAGTGCTTTTATTTTCCCTTCTACTATTTGCAGAGCTATTTCGTCCACTATTACTTCATTCACGATTCGTCGCAGAGGTCGAGCTCCATATACCGGATCAAAGCCGATAACACGCAAATGTTTTTTTAAAGCTTCTGTGGCTTCAAAATCCAGGTTTTGTTTTTTGAGTCGGTCTGCAACTGCACTTAATTCTTTGTCAACAATTTTTCCGATCATTTCTTGGTCGAGCGGGTTAAAAATAACCATTGAGTCAAGGCGATTGATGAACTCAGGTCTAAAGAATTTTTTAACCGCGTCGAGAGCAGCTTTTTCCCGTTCTTCTTTTTTTTGTCCTTCGGTAAAGAGTTCACTTCCTAAGTTTGATGTGAGAATAATTATCGTGTTGGTAAAGTTCACCACACGTCCGCGTCCGTCGGTAAGTCGGCCATCGTCTAAAATTTGTAAAAAGACATTAAAAATCTGCGGATGCGCTTTTTCAACTTCATCGAATAATACGACTGAGTATGGTTTGCGGCGTACAGCTTCGGTAAGTTGTCCGCCTTCTTCGTAACCGACATACCCAGGAGGTGCACCAATAAGGCGGGCAATGGTGTGTGATTCTTGGTACTCGCTCATATCGATGCGAATCATGGCTTTTTTATCATTAAAGAGTGAGTAGGCGAGTGCGCGGGCTGTCTCAGTTTTACCAACTCCCGTGGGTCCTAAAAATAAGAATGAACCGATTGGCCGATTAATATCTCCCAGACCTGCACGTGATCTGCGGATTGCATTGGCTACTTTGTGTAATGCCTCGTCTTGTCCGACAACTTGTTCTTGTAGTTCTTTTTCCAAATGCGCAAGACGCTCTGACTCTGCCGCAAGTAAGCGCATAATCGGAATGCCTGTCCAGCGCGAAACGATCTTTGCGATATCTTCTTCTGTTACTTGTTCTTTCAGTATGCGGTCATCTGTACCAATAGTGGCCCATTTTTTTTCAGCGTCTGTTAATTTCTGGGTAAGTTCCGGAATCTTACCGTACTTTAGTTCGGCTGCTTTTTCTAAAAGCGCTTCACGTTCAGCCTGCTCCAGTTCACCTTTGAGCTTATCGATTTCTACACGATACTTTTGTAATTCTTTAATAATTTCTTTTTGCTCTTGCCATTTTTTCTGTAATTTATCAAACTGTGTCTGTAGATTTTTTCGCTCATCTTCCAGTTTTTCTTTGCGCACCTCAACATTTTTTTCACGTTTGAGTGCCGCAAGTTCTATATCAAGACGCATAATGCTTCGTTTAATTACATCAAGATCCAGGGGCATTGACTCAGTTTCTATTTTCGCAGCTGCCGCGGCTTCATCAATCAAATCAATGGCTTTATCAGGCAAATAGCGTTCGGTTATGTAGCGTGTTGATAAATTGACAGCTGCGAGAATAGCATCATCAGAAATTTTGATTCCGTGATGCACTTCATAGCGTTCTTTTATGCCGCGTAGAATCGCAACTGTATTTTCAGGTGTTGGTTCATCCACGTACACAGGCTGAAAGCGCCGTTCAAGTGCCGGATCTTTTTCAATATGCTGTCTGTACTCGCGCACTGTTGTTGCCCCAATTGCGTGCAGCTGTCCACGAGCCAGTGAAGGTTTAAGCATGTTGGAAGCATCTACCGCTCCCTCTGCAGCCCCTGCACCGACTAATGTGTGCATTTCATCGATGAATAAAATATATTTTCCTTCACTTTTTTCGATCGCCTCAAGCACTTTTTTGAGCCGCTGTTCAAACTCACCCCGAAATGCGGCACCCGCAAGTAGTCCGGCCAGGTCGAGAGCGAGTAGTTGTTTGTTTTTAAGAGTATCTGGTACATCACCGTCAATTATTCGTTGAGCCAAACCTTCTGCAATGGCGGTTTTACCCACACCAGGGTCTCCCAAAAGAACTGGGTTATTTTTTGTCCGACGGGAGAGAATCTGAATAACACGGCGTATCTCATCATCACGTCCAATAACCGGATCTAATTTGCCGTTTTTGGCAAAAGTAGTGAGGTTCACGGTGTATTTTTCCAGAGGATTTTGGTCGTCCTCAGGTGGTTGATAGTTCATTTGCATAGATCTTAATTAATTGATAATTGGATTGTTGAAATGCTCTAAAACTCTTGACAGTGTAATTGGCAAATATATAGTCTAAATGCTAATATTGACCAAGTGAAAATTAAAGAGTACAAATAATAACTAGATTGTCAATACAAGCTAAACCCTTAACAGGGTTTTAATTAGCAAATAAACACAATAACTGCTAATACTTAATTGTAATACTGTATGTGAAAGATTTCAAGAGGATTAGGTTTTTAAGTAACGGAAGCGATAAACCAGGTATGGTCCGATGCTTAAACAGTTGAAGATTACGGCACTGAGGAACAGAACAGTGAATCCATAATTCGTAATTAATAGACCGGCAATTAATGTGCAGATAGCAACTCCAATCAAAATAATACTATCAAGCAGTGCCCACTCTGTCGTCTCGTGTTTTTTATCCAGATGTTTAGAAAAAAGTGCTGCACGAATAGGAGCGGCCATACCTACACCTAGTCCGATAAGCGAATAAAAAAGCAAAAACATGGTTGGTGTTCGCATAAAGGCAAAACCGATATATGAGACATTTAGTATGCAAATTGCCGCCATTATTATTGTAACTCTGTAAGCTTCTGGTACTTTATTAAATAATATGCCGCTGAGCATTGTGCCCAGGACGCGGATAATTAAATAGAGACTATATCCCACTGCTGCGGTTTGAATGGTAGCATCCGCTATTTCTTTTATTGTAAAAATACTCAAAATAGGGAGAATTGTGGACCATGCAGACCAAAAGAAAAGGTCAGAAAACATGATTGTTTTAATCATGGGATCGGTGTTTGAAAGTGGTCCGGCTTTATGCCAAAAAGAGTGAAACAACATATATATGTTTATATCACAATGGAAAGAAGTAATGCAATAACGAATTAGGGAACCGGGTCAAAGCCGCCTTTTGACCATGGATGGCAGCGAAGAATGCGTTTTAGCCCGAACCAAGAACCTTTCATCACACCATATTTATCTATCGCTTCATAGGTATATTCTGAACACGTAGGCGCAAAACGGCATACTTGATCGGTCAAAAAAAGAGCACGGAAAATTCCGTGGTGGAACCACCTGAAATGTTGATAAAAGCGGATTAATTTTAAAAAAATAGTTTTCATTGACAGTAGTATATATATTATATATACTATTTGCATATGGAAAGTGCAGTAATAAATATTAAAGTACAACCTGAGTTAAAAAAACAGGCTCAGAAAGTGGCCAAGGAAATGGGTTTGAGTCTGAGCACATTAGTGAAAGGATTTCTCAAACAAGTGATTCGTACAAAGTCTGTGACATTTCATGCGGAGGAGGAGTTGAGCGATTATGCTATTCAAATGCTGAAAGAATCAGCTGAAGATGTAAAAAAAGGGAAAGTAAAGTCATTTTATAATACAACTGACGCTATCAGTTATTTAGATAGTATTATAAAAGACGATGAAAGAAAAATTCGAAAATCGAAACGTTGATTATTCCGATCTTTTTTTAAAACAATTTAGAAAAGCGCCGTTACCAATTAAAAAAGCTGCGCGAAATAGAATCGATCTTTTCCTAAAAGATCCTTTTAATCCTCTACTTCACAACCATTTACTTACTGGAAAGTTCAAAGAAATGAGAAGTATTAATGTTACGGGGGATTGGAGGATAATTTTTAAAGAGGATAATGATAGAGGTCTGAAAAAGGTCATAGTATTTATGATGATAGGAACTCATAGTCAGTTATACAGTTAATATGAAAATTACAGTTATTACTCTATTTCCGGAAATGATACAAGCATTTTGCAGTCAGAGTATTGTGAAGAGGGCGCAGGATAAAGGTTTGGTTGAGATGGAAATTGTAAACCTTCGTGATTTTGCTGTGGATTCATATGGCTCTGTAGATGACCGACCCTATGGTGGGGGAGCGGGTATGGTGCTCAGGGCGGATGTGGTAACACGAGCTTTGAGTAAAATTTTAAATTTTAAATTTTCAATTTTAAAAAAAAATAAAAACAAAGAAGCAATGAAACAATGGAACAATGAGAAAGTAGTAATAACAAGTGCAAGAGGGAAAGTCTACTCTCAAAATATGGCGCAGGAGTATGCGAAGCTTGAGCATTTGGTAATTTTGGCTGGACATTATGAGGGTTTTGATGAAAGGGTGCATGAAATGGCGGATGAGGAAGTATCGATTGGTGATTATGTACTGACGGGTGGGGAGTTGCCCGCAGCAGTAATTCTAGATTCTGTGGTTCGCTTGCTGCCCGGCGTTTTGAAAAAGGAAGAAGCCACGGTGAATGAAAGTTTTTTTAAGATTTCAATTAATCAATTAATTAAAATGTTGGGTGAGGATGATGTTTTGATGAGTCTAAAAAATCGTGGACAGACGGAAGTGATGTTGCTTGAGTATCCACAGTACACACGTCCCGAAACTTTTGAGGACAAAAAAGTACCCGCTGTTTTGTTGTCGGGAAATCACGCGGAAATTGAAAAATGGAAGCTTCAAAAAGCATACGAATATACTAAAAAAAATAGGCCTGATTTGCTGGGAAAAGTAATGAAAGAATCATAATTATAGGCTTATATTCTGCAAATTAGCTTAGAATGCTTAGGCTATTTTGGCTTCGTAAAGACCTAAAAACTATGTTTTGCGAATGGTTTTAAGAGGTGATTGATTGAAGAATGAAATAACAGAACGAACCTAAAGCGTTTTTAAAAGTTGCAAAAACTTAGAGTTTAATATTATTTAACAATTATAGCTTCACGTATCTCTGTGGTAGTTATTAATAAACTGCATTCATGCTCGTGTATTAGCGTTTAAAGGCGAGTCGCGCTTTATCATTTAGTATTGTTGAGTGTAGCTTCGATTTAGAATTGGTTTTGTAAATCTTTTATTATAAGCCAGCAAAAAAATATTTATGGGATTTTTTAAAGTTAACAAAAAATCAAAGAAATCGAAAGCAAGATTGGGCACAATCTCGACGTCACATGGAACAGTTTCAACACCCGCATTTGTGCCGGTTGGGACAAAAGGAACAATCAAAGGATTGCTTCCCCAACTTATTAAAGACATACATATTCAAATTTCATTTGTAAACACATATCACCTTGTGACACACCCAGGTGTTGATGTGATCGAAAAAGCAGGTGGTATACATACATTAGCGAAGTATGAGATTCCGCTCATGTCTGATTCTGCTGGTTTTCAAGTTTTTTCGTTAGCGCGTAATAAACGAGTGGCTTCAGTGCATGGTGAAGAAAATCCACTTGTGGTACGTATTTATGAAGATGGAGTTGATTTTCGGTCGGTGTATGATGGTTCACTGTATAGTTTTAGTCCAGAAAAGTCAATGGAGTATCAACGGAAGATTGGCGCGGATATCATGATGGCATTTGATGAGTGCACTGATTATGCGAGTTCGTATGAATACACTAAGAAAGCAATGAACAGAACCCATGATTGGTTGAAACGGTGCATAGAGTATTTAAAACAGAATGAAAGTCTATACGGCTATCCTCAATATTTGTACGGTGTTATTCAAGGAGGTGCTTTTCAGGACTTACGTGAGGCTTCTGCACGCTATATTCTTAAACACGATACCCCAGGTGTTGCAATAGGCAGTGTGGCAAATGGCGGTGAGAGTAAACGACAGCTTCGGGAACAGGTGGAGTTTGTCGGTGATTATTTACCGGCTGATAAACCAGTACATTTACTCGGCATTGGACACTTTGATGATATTTTCGATACTGTGGGGTACGGTATTGATACGTTTGATTGTGTGGAACCGACGAGGTTGGCAAGGATGGGTGTGGTGTATGTATGTCCCATATCGCCAATGAAATTTGTTTCGCGAGATCAACTTGTCACGAAATCGCAGGCATTGAAAAGTCGAAAATCTGAAACTCAATCCATAGTTGAAATCGTTGAAGACCGCTCTTTAACTCAGCGATTCGGGACTCATACAACCGACTCGCTCATAAATTTCATTAGCTCTTTTGGACAGAGCATTGATATTACAAAAAATGTTTATAAAGCTGATTTGAGTGGGGTGGATGAGAACTGCGGGTGTTATGTGTGCACGAATTTTACGAAAACGTACCTGCATCATTTATTCAAACAAAAAGAATTGCTAGGATACACGCTCGCGACCTTCCATAATTTATGGGTGATGGAAAAGTTTATGGAAGCGATTCGTTTTTTGATTGGTGCAGATTTGTTGTAATATAAAATAATGAGACAGTCTCGAACCCATAAAGAGCAACATCTTACTGATTTTAAATTGCCGCAGATTATTTTGGGAGGACAAGATGGTTTGGTGAATGTATTGGGTGTAATCCTTGGTGTGGCTGCTGCTACTTCAAACTCAAGTATTGTGATTGTCGCGGGGCTTGCCGCCACTTTTGCCGAAAGTATTTCCATGGCTGCTGTCGCCTATACATCCAAATTAGCTGAAGCCGATTACTATCAGTCTGAGTATGAAAAAGAGACGCATGAAGTAGACACAGAGCCGGAAGTCGAACGCGATGAAATTCGTCAAATTTATAAAGGGTATGGGTTTGAGGGTGAGATGCTGGATAAAATTGTGACCCAAATCACTTCTTCAAAATCATTGTGGCTGCGCGTGATGATGGAACAGGAACTGAAGCTTGAGAAGGTGAGTTATGGGGAGGCATTACCCGCGGCATTAATCGTCGGTCTTTCCGCGCTTGTGGGCTCCTTTATTCCGCTTACTCCTTATTTTTTTCTCAATGTCAGCAGTGCGACTGTGTTGGCAGTGATTATATGCGCGCTTATTTTATTTATAGTAGGGTATTACAAAGCGAAAAAAACATTGGGAAGGCAGCTTATACGGCAGGGGATACAGATGATGCTTATTGGGATGGTGTCTGCATTTGTGGGTTACTTCATTGGCAAAATTTTTCAAGTGCCAATGACATAGGGAAGAGAGATTTAAGATTTATGATTGAGGATTAAAGAATAGGTATATAGGGAACTATTTGTTTGTCCCTCCATAGTTCCGCCGTGGTCGGATGTCGGGCAAAACCGTTACGTACACATAACAATACGTGAAGGGGTGTATTGCATACGCCATGTATTATATTTATTTTAAAATTACTTTTAATTCCTCTCCTAACTCCTAACCTATAACCAAGAACTTTTATTTTCGTCTTAATAACAAAGAGATTTTAATGAAGATTTTACTATTGCGAGGTCTGTGTCATCGATTACTCCGTCACCATTGAAGTCTGCGTTAATATTGAGGGTAGTAGAATACTTCTTCATTAATCGCAGCGTATATAAGTAATCTACTACTGTTATTTTCCCATCGCCATCAGCATCTCCGATGGTACGGTAGGGGCGGATACAATATTCATTTATGTCAGTACCATCAGTAGTCGAGCATTTTATTTTTGTCGCTTCAGTTTCGAATGTTGGATTATTATCGCTCTGCAGGGCGGTATCTTCAGAATTGTTTACTTCTGCAGTGGGAAGAATCGTTGAATCAAATGTGCAGCAAGTCAACCCAGTACCACAGGTTACACCTTTGATTCCTGCGCAGTTTTGTTCTGGAACACAGTACGAACCTTGCGGACAAGATAATTTAGGAAATGCTGGCGTGGGAGTTTTTGTTGGGCGGGGCGGTGTGGGTGTTCTGGAAGGGGATGCGGAAGTGGGATCTTTCGATGTTGGAAGCACTGAGGTTGGTTGCGGATTTGTTTTTGATAACGAATTTGAAAATTTACAGTCAGACGTACAAGTACCTGCACTGCACGCACATGATGATCCTGGGGTTACGACAGTTATTGCACGAGGAGAGCAGGTATATGGGATAGCAGTAGGTTTTGGTATGGGTGTTGCCGTAGGCTTGGTGGTTGGAGTGGCTGTTGGATTATTGGTACCAGGAACAGGTGTCGAGGTAGGTGAACGGGTAGCATTGGGATTTGGAGTAGCGGTGGGTGGAGGTGTAGCTGTTGCTGTTGCGTTAGGATTTGGGGTGGCAGTGGGACTGGTATTTCCTGTGCCGCCAGCAGCGCTCACCGCTTTGAAGCCGTTTAATCTTCCTGAACCAAGTTGGGCGTTGGCAATTCCAGCCGGATGATCGACATTATTTGTGTTTGTGTAGAGTGCTTTTACTTTATCAAAAGTCATTGTGGGATCTACGGAATAGAGAAGTGCGGTAATGCCTGCGACATGGGGTGAAGCCATCGATGTGCCGCTCATTTGACAGTACCCACCACCTTTGCATGTAGATAAAATATTAGATCCTGGCGCAGCTAAAGTAATGCTTGATCCATAATTTGAAAAGGGTGATTTTGTATCGCTTGAAGTGGTTGAGGCAACTGAAATTACCCCATCACAACTAGCAGGAGCATATAAAGAGGAATTTTTATTATCATTACCAGATGCTACCACGATAGTAATCCCTTTGGAAACCGCCGATTGAATAACATCTTTAAATGCCTGGCAAGAATCTTGTCCGCTTGATGCGCAATTGGGCGCAACTCCTCCGTAGCGGCAGTCACCTAAACTCATATTCATCACCTTTACTTTTGCTTCGTTATCATCGGCATGATCAACAGCGTACTTAATCGCGCTCAAAACAGTGTCCATGCTTCCGGCTCCTCGAGAATCAAGTGCTTTGATCGGGAAGATCTTGGTGTTGTACGCCAGACCGGCAACACCGACACTGTTATTAGTAATAGCACTTACTGTTCCTGAAACATGGGTGCCATGTCCATGATCATCTTGTGCGCCGTTAGTATTCACTAATGCATTATGCCCAGGCAGTAAGTGGTCTTTCAGATCGGCGTGATTATAATCCGCACCTGTATCGATCACTGCGACCGCGACTTGCGGTGATCCTTTTGTAATATCCCATGTCTTATTCATCTGCATTTTAGTATCGTCATATTCCCATTGTTGTGAAAATTGTGGATCATTTACATCAGCGGATGCATACATTGTTTGGTTTAAAAGCGCGAACTCGACTTCTGGTAACTTGGCATATTCTTCTCGTACTTGCTCAATTGACTTTGATTTATCGGTTATAACTAAACGGTAAGAAGCAAGGCGGTCATTCGGTTCGGCAGTGAGATTGGGGTTGGTTTGTGAAAATAATATCGATTCTTGAATAATGCCAAGTTGTGATTTAATGTCGTTTATTTGAATAAGCCGTTCTTCTGGAGTACTTTTGTTTTGAGTGCGCAGTGATAATGTTTGAAAGTAATAATCAAGGAAACCATTAATTCCATTATTTTTTTTCTTCATGCGCTGCTGTACCTGAAACAATAACGATTGCGGAGTACTGGCTATGTCTTTATATTTAACAATAATTTTATCGGGAGAGAAAGCTGGTCCCTTAGGAGGTTGATAGGTGGGAACCTCTTGAGCGGTGGCTACAGAAGAAAGGAACGTGAAACAAAGTATGAAAAATAATAGATACGAAAATCGTCTCATGTAAAAGATTATAGTATGTTTTGAGAAAGGATGCTATATGAGAAAGAAGAAAAGAGCTATTAGTTACAATTCATAAGACGTATAAGTCATATATGACTTATATGCCTTATAAGACTTATGACTTTTTACACTTTGAATATTTTGTATGCGGAGGTGAAGGTGGGGAAGTCCACTATGTTTTTTCCTTCAAGTTGTACTTGCTTAATGATGAGATTGCCTTCTTGTAAATCAAGATCAATGAGTTTTAATCGTTTATTAAGGTCGGGGAGTGTTGTCCAGATTCCTGGCCAGGGATGTAACCCCCGAAACAAGTCGTAAATTATTTGTGCGCTTGAGTGAGTATCGTGTATGTTTTGAATTTCAAATTTATTTTTCGGTGATTTATAGTAGGTTTTTATGATTTGCGGGAATTCTGCGTAAATTATCGGCTGATTTTGCAGAGCTTTGGCCAGAAGATTAAATGGAATAAATCCATCATCTTTGTGCAGAATTTTTGTATATGTTGCACCATCATGTTTTTGTGGAACCGGTGGGGGAGTGGTTGACAAAAATAGGGGAGACCCCTCTCCCCGTCCGTGGGTAGAGACATTCAGTCGGGACGTCTCTACAATGATGTTTTGGAACATTGTAAAGCCCAAATCTGATAATTTTTTTTCTAAATTTTCTCTTCTCTCCCCCACTTGTATCTGGTACTGTTCTTGGGCGAGTAGGGGGCCATGGTCCATAAACTCATCCATTTGCATAAGAGTAACGCCAGTTCCAGAGTCACCAAGAATCAGTGGATAGGCTATCGGAGCAGGACCTCTGTATTTGGGTAACAGGGAAGGGTGTATGTTCCAGAATCCATATTTTGGAATGTTGAGTACTTCTTTGGGCAAAATTTCTCCATAAGCATACACAAGGGCGAGGTCTAATTTATTGTTAGCAATGGAGCCATGAAGCAATGAATCAATGGTGTCAATAATTGGTATTTTGTATTTTTGCGCCATTAATTTTACTGGTGAAGGGGTGAGGATTTGCTTTCTACCCACTGGTTTATCGGGTTGTGTGACAACCAAATTGATATTCAACACATCTTTCATTTCGGTTATGATTCGTTCCAAAACGTGGGCAGAAAAATCTGGAGTTCCAAAATAAATAATGTTCATGATGAATATTATATTATTGATAGCAGTAAAATCAAAATGTCAAAAGAGTATAAGTCTTATATGTCTTATAAGACTTATATGAGTCAAACCTTAATGGTAATAGCGTTTGACTTCATATAACAGATAGAAGGATACAAGATGAAAGACGACCATGCCAATATCCCCACTCAGCAAGGAGACAAAAAGCGATATCATGTTTGCATAAAACAACATGCGCCAACCGTTGAGTTGTCGGCTGAGAAGTGGTTTAAATGCCAGTAATAATATGAGTCCATAAATAAGGTTAAATGCAAGAGAAGTAAAGTACACAGGGCCGAATGCTTTGTTGTGTTGGAAAAAAGGGAGAATTCCGCCTATTTGATACGCATCTAAAATTCCGCTATTAAGAGTTACAAAAAATCCACCAATAAGGACTAAATATGGCCCATAGACAACCATAAGTTGAGTAATGTACGAGGGAAGGTCTGGGAATTTATAGAAAAATTTTTCTATACCATCTTCAATTTCGGGCAGGCGTAATTGGGTCATGATTTATTGGTAGAGACGCCCCGCCGGGGCGTCTTTACATTATTCAAATTGTAATGTTTTTTCGATTAATGGATACAGGTTTTTGTTGAGATTAAATAACACAAATTCATTATTTATTGGATTGCGAATAGTAAAGCCGACCATTGATTTCCCAGTATTTAGTTGCCCCTCTCTCGCCTGGATCTTTTGTTGTTTAAATGTCATTTCCTTTGTGGCCAGTTTGGCAGTGTCTAATTGGGAAATCAATTTATTTTGTTGTCTATCACACTGTAGTGTCAACTCTGTCGTGCCATCACTGCTTTTAAACACTGCACTTGCAGTTGAAGATTCCGTTTTAAGATTTTTTGGATAAAGAAATGAGACACCGCAAGTTTTATCTTTATATGTGTCATAATCTATTTCTATTACAGTGGGTATGACGGGAGCTGTTGGTGTAGGCATGCGGGTGAGATACCACTCAATCACTTTATTATTCTTTTCAACCCGCTGACCATACCGCACTCCGAGTATAAAGATGATGAGAATTATTAAAATCAAAAGAAACATATATGGGCGAAGTTTCATAGCATTAAGTGTACCATCAGCGGGAAGTATTTGTTACAGATTTTTTCTTATAGTCTTTTAAGTAGTTAAATAATTCTTGAGAGTTATTCTCATTTATAACTTTTTTGTTAAGATTTGAAATAATTTTAGAAGCTTGAATAGCATACCGTTGCGTACTGTTGATTCGTACAGTTCTTCTCATCATTATACTAAAATCTTGTGCATTTACATAATCATCTCCATTAATATCTGCACTAGCAGGAGCAAATGGCGCGTCAGGAGGAACAAATTTAATTGGTACTTGTGTCAGATCAGGAGCATTTGTGAGATCAACTAAGCAGTGACCATTGCAGAAAGCGTCTGTATTTAAGTCAATATCATGAATTGGTGTGTGTAAAGAAAGATGGCCTTGAAAGTAATATTGAGCATTTCCTAACCGAGGTACAACTACTTTTAATGTACTCCCTTCCTTTCCAAAGGAATAGTCTCCATATGATGTACTATTATCTGAAAACCATACACTAAGAGTTACATTAAGTTTATCTATAAAGTTAACAAGCCATTCTAAGGGTGAATTGCTAAAATCTAGTTTAAATGTAATATCGCGATTGCCAACTGTAAATGGTATGTCGATATGAATAGTCGCTACACTACCATTCGTTTCTGCAAGGTAATAACCCTGAGGAGTATTATCAGTATCTTTTGGTGTTAGAGTAAAGTGCTTGTTTCCTAGATCAAAACTCACTTCAGGTCGTACATAAAAGGCATTGCCTTGTAATCCTTGCAGGTCGACTAAGGCAAAATAACTTCCATTCTCCTGGACCACAGAACCTTGCCCTATTTCATTGCCTGGATATGTCCGATATGGTGCCTGACTACTAAAGATTGCCTGACGAACCCTGACCGCAAACGAAAGGTTACGTATAAAGGGTATATCTAAATTAATATCGAGAGGCATTCTGAGTGAATGAGGTTGTGATAGATCAAACAATCGAAAACCTTTTATTCCTTGAGTAATATCGAGCACCGGACAATAACCCTCTGCATCGCAGTTTTCAAATGTGTAATTATGAGTGGGATCAAACGCATAATTTGCAATTATTTGGGGGACAATTTGCTTATTAGCCAAATTATTTACATGGATTCCGTAGCGAACAAATCCACTGGGTGCTTGTCCAAACTCTCCACTTTGATCGATGCCAGCTGCACCGAGCATGCGTCCTGCATCATGCGCACTATTTGGTTGATATTCATACCATTTAACTATCAGACTGTTTATTCGAAGTGCTGTTGGAATATCGACGTATCCTTTCCATGCATAAGTAGCTTGAGCTTCTGTGGGAGCTATGGTCGGCTCTGCAGGTGGGAAAGAAGGTGTTGAGGTCTCATTTTGGATATAAAAGCTGACGCGGGCTCCAAGGCTTACATTACAGTAGTTTTTTATTTTTGGAGTGTCAGTTTGATCTGCACACTGCATAGCGATGACTCTTAAATTCGAGACATCATTACCAGTTCCATTTGTGTATTTGAGTCGCGGTTCAATGTGAATTTGGTTACCTCCTTGTGATTCAATATTCAAATAGTCATCTATTTTCCCGTTACCATATTGTTGCATATAATCACCATTATTTCCCCCGATTGGTTCAAACGTGGTACTGTTGGCAACATAATAACCAAGCCAGTTTGCATTTGGTTGGGCTGCTTTTACCGCGGGGTCAACATTAATCACTATGTGGATACTTCCAGTATCAGATGAAGGAGTCGTTGGTTGGGGATTTGAACCTCCAACACAGGCATCACAGTAGGAATTTGGACCCCATACACATTTATCCAGGTTACCTGTGCCATTGCAGACTGTAGCATAGCATGTACGAGTGCCACCATTACTGCACGCTTCCTGATATGGTTTA
>CAZXWS010000036.1:0-4419 GCA_964644605.1 uncultured Gammaproteobacteria bacterium | reverse complement strand
TCACCAACTGCTCTATGGATATGTGTTTATCAAGTACGGGTTTTATCCATTGATACCGTACCTGCTCTTTTGTCTCTGGCATAACTTTTGTCATCCCTCTATCTTACACCCTGGGTGCAAAAGGTCCTGACACATTACAAAATATATATTGACAATACAGAAAAACACTCTCATAATAATCTTATTATTTGTTCTATCATATATATGCAGCCAACTGATGATTCGAATACTTCTAGCAGAAAGAAAATTTTCGCTATTATTTTGCTTGTTATCATAGCTTACACTTTAGGACTTTTCAGTTCATATTTCTTTTCACCAAACAGAGCATACCGTTCTAAGGCTGCAGAATTTCCTCCTTGTCTTACCCCTATACCCTATGTAAGTGTATATCCAAGCACATATATATCAGGCTATCCGCCAGTAAGCACACTACCAACAGTAATTAAGATAACACCCATTATTAGTAGATATCCCACATCCTATATGCCCACTAAATATATTCCAGGACCATCGGTGTTTCCATCAGTGACTCCCACTTGGTCACCCATTAACTATACTTACCCGAGCCCGACACTGAAGCCAACAATTGGACCAACTTCATCAGCATGTAGTAAGAAGTGCGGATACATTGGTGGGGTCTACTATAATCAATGCAATTATAGCTATGAAACATGCGTAAATAATTGCTGTCAACCACTGCGCACGTGGTAATTGCGTAAATCGAGAATTTCAGAATACATTCAGAGAGTATATCATTAAGCTGATAGAGTGAACATAGATTTGAAAGTATGTGAAGTATAGGTATGGTGTAACGGTTATCACAAGCAGTCCTCGAATAACTTCTAAATGCAGCTGATTAAGTTCTGTCAAGTGCAGATTAGCTTATCGTGACAACATAATCGCTTTTATATATTTTAATAAAATATAAGGGTATATAATCGGAGGATATGAAGAGGAAAGTAAAGGTTGCCGCCGTACAAATGTATATAGAACCGAACAATATTAATGCTAATTTAAGTCGAATGGAGTGGTATATAGAACAGGTATCTCAACAGCAATGTCACTTAGTAGTATTTCCTGAGGATTGTATTACTGGACCTATTCCGTATAGACTAGATTTAGTTCAGAGCGAAAAGTCGAAAGCTATAAAATTTCTTAAAACGCTAGCTCTAACACATAAAATCTACATAGTGTGTGGTTCATTTATTAAAAGCAAAAATAGCAATTACTATAACACTTCTCTATTAATTAATGATCATGGGTGTGTTGTACTGGAATACGAAAAAATCAATTTGTGGATACCTGAACGGTCTTATTTAACACCAGGAACTAAAGCAAAGGTTGTAAAAACACCTTTGGGAAAAATAGGCATATTAATCTGTTGGGACCTTGCTTTTCCTGAAACAGCACGGTCTTTAGCAAAACAAGGTGCAGATATAATCTGCTGTCCTTCCTACTGGACTGTGGATGACGGAGGGTCTTTAGTGAAAAAATATGGGAAGCAAACGGAATCAACATTTGTGAATACAGTCTGTCCTTCAAGAGCTATAGAAAATGAAGTTTTATTTATTTATGCAAATGGTGCGGGTGAGGCGAAAGTTCCACTTAAAACAAAAACATGGACATCAAAACAAATAGGGCAGACACAAATTTGTGCGCCAGTTTTAGGCACTGTGGTTAAGATTAGTGATAATTCAGAAGGGTATATTATGTATGAATATGACTTTCAAATAACGAAGAACGCAGAACGAAATTATCGAATTCGAAAAGATATACTGATTGGTAACAACTCAATAAAGACATAAATCATTGTTAGCGACAACAAAAGAAATACGGGTTATTCATATTGGCAGAAAGCCTATGCTTTCCTGTTTGGCACTCTTGAAACGGAGATATAGAGGTAGCTGCTTTTAATTGACATAGTTCAGAGAGTGTTTTTGTTTTTAATTCATCTTTTGCTACATTAATTTCTTCTTGTTCTGCACGTACACGATATGGTGCTCGTTGGTTGGTTAACACTAAGAATGAAGAGAAAATAAACACAGAAAAAAATAAGACACTAAAAAACGTAAATTTCCTTTTATACATTCGTTTGAGTAATTTGTTCATATAATATAACTTAATTATTTAATCAATATCTTCATATATAATTCTGGTGTCACACAGAACGTCTTTCCTTTTGCATCTACGGTATTGCAGCTGGCAGTAGCTGTATTTTGTAGTGTCTTGGGAACATATCCTACAGTACCCATATGTTGACCACTAATTGGAGAATCGTGATCGACTACATTTCCTATTACTTCGTAAGTACCTGCTCGAAAGTTGTCAGGAATAATAAAGCGAGTAGTATACCGAGTACATGATTGTTGAGAGCAGTCGATTTTTGCTATCTCTTTCCATCCGGCTTCAGGATTATCAGACGGAAGGTCCGAAGCTCCTAACATTCGTATAAAGAGCGATATTTTTTCAATAGAACCTTGTTCTTTTGTTGCACCCACCACAAAAGAAAGTTCTTGTTTTTTCACAAAAATGTTTTTCTCAAACGGAGTATTAGATTCAATACTTAATGGGGTTATCATTACAGGAAAACTGTCATATTCTTTATTTTCCTCTGAAACAGTAAAAGATTGAGGTCCAGCTACACCTTCAGTCAATATTAAAGGTAATGTTGGTGATCCTTTTGGTATGAGTCGACGTACTGTTGGTGTAGGTATCGGAGTAAACGCAGGAGTAGTGTTTACTGTAGAGGTGGTTACGTTTGGTGTCGGCTGTGTGGTTGTGGAAATCGGAGTTGGTGTAATTGTATTATGAAGACACATATCGGCAGGAGCTTTAAAAAGCAGTGTATACTCACCTGAGCCGACATCTTCTCTTAACCAATGTGCGGCAGGACGAGGTGGATTGAGAACAGTGGGTGCAAATGTTATCTCAGGTTTAGGTGGAATAACTTCGATCGGCATCATAGCTATAGTTGCAGTGCTATTTTCCAGCTTTACATACACACGAGAGTTACGAATATTTGTTGTTATATCTTTCGTTACAAATCCTGATCCAGTTGTACCTGAATCCCAGCGTTCATCCAGTCCAGAGCCCATGACTAAATATGATAATTTTACGGTACCTACGGCAAGTGATTTATCATCACATACCGCTTTTCCAGTAATGTGCCAACTTTTTTCAGAAGAACTACGAATTTTCCATCCATAGCTGAAGTTATTGCCGCAAGTCAGCGTGCTAATGAGCGTGGACTTATCCTTTGGATCAAAAGTTGCACATGATGAGGAATTAGTACAACCTTCTATAAATGAATCAGCTACTTCTAGTTGCGGCGGTAAATTGAGTGTCGTTTTTATTTCTTCACCCAGTTTAAGTCCAGGTAGAGGGATTTCTTCAGGGTCCCAGGAAAATTCATTACTTTTCTTAAAGAAATAAGAAAAAGGAGGGTTGTTTGGAGACCGAGACGTAATACTTATGTAATTTTGATCAAGAAAATTGGAGGTGAGAGGGTTTCCATCAGCATCGAGTAAATTAACTTTTGAATGATACTTTGTACATGCCACCTTCCAGCCATAGGTATTATTACCCGTACATGCTAAATCAAGAGAAACATTCTTATCTGATTTTGAAAGACATGTGGATTTACCACTTATTGTTTGGCATATAGGATCAAGTATTTTAAAAATAGTTGGAGTGCTTATTTCTAATTTTACAACAGCTCTCTGCAATTCGGAGGCTAAGGTTGTGTCAGTTGAAGTTTCAGCAGAGTTAATATCAGTTGGCGGTAAAGAAATTGTTTGTCCATCTCTTCGGTTAAGTGTTCCTTGCATGACAAATCCTCGATCTCTGATGATATTATTAAAATTATCCATTATTTGGACTTTAGATTGGTACAGACAGCTATTTTGTGGCAGTGGACAATAAATAGTATCTGTTGATGTTAAGCTGGAAAGACCCTGACTATTTGCGCCATGAATCCAAAAATTCAGCTTATTACCTGGAACGATAGAGGTTGAAAATTCTACGTTCCCGTTTTCTTTAGTTTGAAGTTCAAGTTGATCTTTACATATATCACTTTTTAATGGAGCCTGACAATTAGAACTGAAGCCTTCGGAATCTTCCATATCATTTAATCTGATACTATAGTATCTGTTATATAACCCAGGTTTCCATTCAAAAGTAATCGCATTCCCATCAGGCTTGCAAGTATATTTTAAATTACTTGGAGGTTGTGGTGCATGTTCAGATATATTTATTACTCGTACATTACTTTCAGAATAATTTGTATAGGTGCCTGCTTCATGTGGTATGTCATAACCAGCACGCAATTTCCATTCGTACGATCCTGGTTCTGTGAATACATAGTTGCATGAAGTGTTTGCCGTGCCTGCATTTAAAGTTCCATTTGGAATATTTTGTTTT
>CAZXWS010000035.1:0-4300 GCA_964644605.1 uncultured Gammaproteobacteria bacterium | reverse complement strand
GCAACATTATTCGCATCTTTTGGCACATCCATATTTCCTTGCGCGTCTTTTCCAACATGTTCCACTACGGTATCCACGTTTATTGCCGGAATAGTAATACGCAGTGGTATTCCATATGTTTTAATTGTGACGACAGTTGGTAAAGGTGTATTTGTATAGTTGAGGAGCTGTGATTTAGGAATATAAAACGAAAAAAAAGTTCCAAAAACAAAGCCTAAAAGAATAAAAAGTGAAAGAAAAATTTTCTTCATATAATCAAGTACCTGGAGCTTTCCAAGTACCTGTTATATGATGAAACATTAATATGATGTTCCTCCCAAACCAGTTGATGGAGCGCCGCTAGGAAGCGTGCCACTGCCACCTTGTCCTGGCTGATAACCTGATGTCCCACTATTATTATTTGATGAATTATTTCCATTCATCATGTACTGTGTTGGTGTTGGTGAGTTTTGCATTGATGTAGGAGACTGTGCAAACGTGACTCCAGTAACTAACGCTAAAACAAACACGAGACCGATTACTAAGGATAAAATAGTATTATTCATTTGTTCTATACACCCCCTTTCTAATAAAATTTCTAATTATTAGTGAAAGGATATCTCCCAGGTATCAAATGCAAGAAAGAAGAGCGTAAAGAAGGCGTAAGCCTTCTGCTACAATTAAAAAATTACTATGAAAAAGTCTTTCGTCTACAATTCCTACCGACACCACTACGAGTCAATAGTGGATGTTATACGAGAAATGGAAGATTTGGATAAAGAACTACTAGAAACTGATATGGAAAGCCTTATTGCCTTCAATCACACATATCTCATCATTACCAAGGCTGTTTCCTCGAAATTAGGCCAAAATTATTTTCATAATGATGAACGAATGCAAGCACTCGATATTAATTTTGCCGGATATTACTTTGATGCACTGAAAAACTATATTGATGGTCAACTTACTCCCCCAGCATGGGAAATACTATTTGATGCGTGTAAAAAAGATCATCTAATGCAATCTATTTATATGGGTATGGGAGTAAATGCACATGTTAATAATGATCTTTCACAATCTTTACGTGATGTTATTAATGATGCTAGTTATAAAGAAGATTTTGATAAAGTAAATACTATCATACACTACAGTACTCCAGAAGTTATTAAATACTTACAGGAAAAAAACGCAGTAGTTAATACCGTAAAAAATATTTCGTTACCCATATATAGTTTTGCGCTCAGTATTATCATACAAAAATGGCGAGAAAATGCATGGAATGATTCTCGCAAATTAATAGCTCATACTATTTCAGAGGAAAAAATAGAGAATCAAGCGTATACTATGGCAAAGAAATTAGTATTTTTTAAACGAATACTGTAATGCTTCAAACACTTATTGCAAAAATTTGGGAGAACTACGAACTTATTGATAGTGGAAATGAGGAAAAACTTGAACGATTTGGCCACTTTACGTTTGTACGACCAGAACCAAAAGCACTGTGGGCAAAACAATTACCTGTCACTACCTGGCAAACTGCAGATGCGATCTATAGACGGAATAATAAAGGTGGTGGAAATTGGGAATTTAAAAAAAGAGTTAACGACTTTGTCATAAATTGGAAATCTTTAAAATTTTCACTCAAACCAACTGGTTTTAAACACGTTGGCATATTCCCCGAACAGAGCGAAGTATGGCACTGGATACAAAATAAAATTCAAAACTCGAAACGTGATATAAATGTCCTCAATCTTTTTGCATACACAGGCGGCAGCACATTAGCTGCGGCTGGAGCAGGAGCTCGTGTGACCCATCTTGATGCGGCAAAAGATATAGTGAACTGGGCGAGTGAAAACGCGCGATTATCAGACCTTAAAGATAAGCCAATCCGTTGGATTGTCGATGATGCAGTAGCGTTTGTAAAACGAGAAATAAAACGAAACTCCAAATACGATGTAATTATCATGGATCCGCCAAAATTTGGTCGCGGATCACAAGGTGAAGTATGGAAAATAGAACGTGATCTTCCAAAATTATTACAATTATGCAGACAAGTATTAAGCAATGACCCATTATTTTTTCTTATGGTTAATTACTCAACCGAATATTCTGCAGAAGTAATGCACAACATGTTACAACAAACAATGAAAGCATATGGAGGATCGATTGAGTATGGTGAGCTTGCTTTACAACAGAGTTCTAATCAATTTTTATTACCCGAAAGTACATTCACTCGTTGGTTTTTACCCTAAAAATTAAACTATCAATTTTTTAATTCGTTCCAACGTCACCGCTTTTCCCAATATTTCTAAGGATTCGTTTAGTGGCGTAGATATTTTCTTTCCAGTAATTACTACTCGAAGCACCATAAAAAATTCACCAAATTTTATATTTTCTGATGTAGCTAAATTTTGAAGTTGCTCACCTAACACTGCGGCTTTCCACTCTGTTGTTGCTGCTAATGTCTCATTAACTTTTTTAAGGAGTTCTTTTTTATCACTCAAATCTACTTCATATTCAGCAGGTTCATTGAAAAAAAATTCAGCAATCGGTAAGTAATCTGAGAGTTTTTTAATTCGTTCTTTTATAAGGGGCACAGTAACAGCAATAAGTTGTAACGGATAAACCTGTTTATAAAAGTTATAAATCAGTGTTGTAAGTTCTGAATCATCCATTCTTCGAATATACTCCCCGTTCATCCACTCTAACTTTTTTAAATCGAAACGTGCCCCTTGTGAGTTTATTTTTTTCAACTCAAAGCGCTGTATAAACTCATCAAGCGAATATATTTCCTTATTGTCTGGATGATACCATACAAGATTTGATAAATAATTGACAATAGCTTCTGGCAAATACCCTTCATTACGATAATAATCAACTGAGGCATGGCCGTGTCTCTTCGAGAGCTTACCTTTTCCATCCATGTTTAGTATAAGCGGTAGATGAGCGTGCTCAGGAATTTTCCATCCGAAATATTCATACAATAAAATATGTTTTGGAGTAGATGGTATCCATTCGCGACCACGAAATATGTGACTTATTTCCATCAAGTGATCGTCTACAACAACACCGAGATGATATGTCGGAAATCCGTCTGACTTTAAAATTACTTGATCGTCAATATCTTTACTATTAAAACTTATCTCCCCCAAAAATAAATCTTGAAAGGCAATAACTCGACTTTCCGGAATCTTCATCCGAATAACATGAGGAGTACCTGCTGTAAATTGTTTTTGCACTTCTTCGTGTGATAAAGTTCGACAATGTTTGTCATACATGGGCACTTTTCCCTCGGCTTGCATGCTAGCACGTACTTCCTCTAGCCGCTCTTTAGAGCAGAAACAATAGTAGGCATTGCCTTTTTCGACCAACTCTTCTGCGTATTTCTTATAAATATCTAACCGCTCTGATTGTCGGTACGGAGCAAAGGGTCCAGACTTACGTGGACTCTCATCCTCCTGAAGATTAAACCAATCGATTGAGTCAAAAATTACCTGTTCTGCGCCTTCAACAAATCTGTTTCTATCAGTGTCTTCAATTCGAATGATAAATTTGCCTTTATTTTTTTTGGCATAGGCATAATCAAACAATACTTGATATATTGTACCGATATGCGGATACCCAGTGGGTGATGGTGCTATTCGTGTTCTTACCATGCAGTAATTATATACCATGAAAAGATACCCAGGAGTGGTTTCTGATCTCATTCTGGTAGAATAAATCAATGCTGAAATCCTTATGTGTTTGTACTCAAAACAGCTCGTTTATACCCTATATTACGTATCAAAACGAAACAGTATTTGCACATTATAATGGGATTACTATCGCGCGCTGCAAAAACTGTGGCCTCCTAAAAACTTTTTCAAAAAATATTAAACCTCAAACAAGCAACAGTAAAACATACGAAGATAAAAAGGAGAACTATGCCAAACTTTTTCAACCTATTCTCGAAACGATTAAAAATTCTAAAAAGAACTGCTCAATACTCGATGTTGGATGCTCAAGCGGGATACTCTTAGAGTTATTACAGAAACAGGGATATACAGTAAACGGAGTTGAACCAAATGCAGACGCATATAAAATTGCATACTCAAAGTTTAAAGATAAAATATTTAACGGAACACTCACCGACTTTACCAAAGTCAATAAAAAAACATTTGATGTAGTTATTTACAATCATGTGCTTGAACATATTCCCAACCCTGCTGAAGAAATTAACAACATAAAAAAATTAATTAAAAAAAATGGTGTCCTAATTATCGGCGTACCAAACACTGATAATGTAATTTTTTATCTTCGCAAAAAATACTGGGAGTCTTTA
>CAZXWS010000034.1:0-51245 GCA_964644605.1 uncultured Gammaproteobacteria bacterium | reverse complement strand
TAACTACCTTACATTAATCCTACCACAAATCACCCGCATTTACACCTCCGGGGTGGGATGGAGCGTCCCCGCCTTCCACCCAGACCTAATAGAATTAATCCGCTTGGAATTAATCAAAATCTACGCTTTCGCCTTTTAACTCGGCTCGTGCAGCTTTCATTTTTTCTGACCAAAATATAAGCTCTGTTAATACTTCATTGGCTCGTGTATCTAAATCTTCAGTAAATTTATACTGTCCTTTTTCATCTAAGTTACCCCAGTAATTTGGTAAAAGAATGCTTTCTTGCAAATCATACATTTTAAGTTCTGCCGCAACACCACGTAAATGTTCTATAGCCCGCGCTCCCCCTGCCAGCGATCCGTAACTGACTAAAGTAACAGGTTTATAATTCCATTCATAAAATAAATAATCAATCGCGTTCTTCAAAACTGCCGAGTAAGAATGATTGTACTCAGGAGTGATAAAAATAAATCCATCACCCTCATCAATCGTTTTTGACCATTCTTTTGTATGTTCCTTCGTATATTTATGCATTTTGGGAGGAGTCGGTTCATCTAAAAAAGGCAGATTTATTTTCGATAAATCCAGAAGCTCTACTTTCATATCTTCCCTTTTTTGCGCAACCGCGTATAACCAATTTGCAACTTGATCATTAAATCGACCCGGTCTTACCGAGCCTGTGAGTATTTTAATAGTAACCATAAAATAAAGTTAAAAATTTTAATATTCGCTTTTTTACAATTTTAGTTTATACTTATATTCACTTTTCTGCAAGTACGCACAAAATAGTTATATACTTACTTTTTCTATACTATGACAAATAAAACTTGTACCAGTACACCTGTTGGTGTTACGCTCAATGTAATTGGAGGCAAATGGAAGCTCCTTATACTGTGGCATATTTCACAAGGGACACTACGTTTTGGCGAACTCATGAAACACATGCAAGGAATCACACAAAAGATGCTTGCACAACAGTTGCGCGAGCTGGAATCAGACAAATTAATTTCCAGAAAGGTCTATGCAGAAATCCCTCCCCATGTAGAATACTCTCTCACCGACCATGGTCGTTCCTTGCAGCCAGTACTTCACACCATGGCCGAATGGGGCAAAAAACACATTTCACACAAACAATAATTAGTATTATTTTATAATTAAAGTCTGAATTAAAAATTAATTATTATTATGGAAAATAAATTAGTTGAAATGCTCAGACAAGTACTCAAAGACTCCCACGAAACTTTAGAAGCCACAATGCAAGGAGTGACCGACGAAGTGGCACATTACAAACCTGCTGGTAAAGCGCTTCCTATTGTCGCTGCCTATACTCATGTACTCGTTTCAGAAGATATGTTACTCAGTAGTATGGTTAATAAAACAAAGTCATTGCTTGAGCAAGGCTGGGCAGAAAAAAACGGCCTCAGTGCACAGCATCCTGCCATGGATGCTGATTGGGAGAAAAATTTTGCCGAATGGTCTACCACAGTAAAAGCCGACTTACCAAAACTTAAAGAATACGCTAACACGGTATATGCTCAATCAGATGAATTTTTTGCCGGATTAAAAGATCAAGATTTATGGGATAAAAAAGTAGATTTATCAATGTGGGGTTTAGGTGAATGGCCGCTTATCCGCTTTATCATGCGTATACTTATTAGTCATGTAGATAGCCTGACCGGAGAAATTTCCGCAGCAAAAGGACTCCAAGGCCTCAAGGGTTATCCTTTTTAACACCTCCGGGGTGGGATGGAGCAATACAACAGTCCGCCTGGACCTACTTTTAGAACAGCAAGATTTATAGAATATTTTTTGATCGCAGAAGTTTGAAGAAAGAGAGTTTTGTGAGAAGCAGAGCACCCATTCCGCCGATCAATACAAAAAATCCTACCAAACCTCCAAGCACCGGCACCCAGCTTACCAGCGCAATAGCCACTAAACCGATGAGAAGTGACAAATACTGTGATTGAGATAATTTGAGTCCTTCAGTAATTTTTTGCCCTATAAAAAGTCCTGCAAATATCTGCGCGACATAAATATAAATCACATATCCCACAAACAAGAGCAGTGCAAACGGTATACCAATAAGTGTGACAAAAAGTAACACCATCACAACAGGCGCTAACACCAGCATACAAAAACCAGCAAGCAATGTCTTCCACGGCGATTCACTCAATTGATCCGAAGCCTTCTGCATAAAGCGGGGGAAAAATAGAATAAACAGTGAACCAATAATAAAAGCTGTTATCAAACCTATTACTCTAAAAATCATCCCGAAAGCACGGGCACTTTCCGCATTTTTCTGTATTTTTGCAGAATATTGAGTTTTATGAAAATTTACGCCGCCTTTTACTACTGCACCTGACTGAATATCAGCTCGCTTTTCACTGTAATAGGTCAAGGTTCCGGCTATATGAGCTTGCGGAGAAAGAATTATTTGATTCCCCCCCGCGAGCAAATTCCCATTTACTGAATTTCCTACTGTTATAGTCCCACCTGCAAGCGTTGCACTTGTCCCAACTGGAGCCATAACGATCAGTTGCCCGCCTGCTGCCACCAAACTTTTTCCAAGAGTTGTATTATTTACCACAGTAATCGAGCCTCCCACTAGTGTTGCATTTCCCAGTATTTTTCCAGTCACATGTATCTGCCCGCCTGCAGCACGCACATTTCCGTTTATCACACCCGCTATTGTCACATTGCCACCTGCAACAAATAAATCTCCATTGACCTCTCCATCAAACACTACATTTCCGCCTGCTACATATGCGTCTCCATTGACAGTACCAGAAACTATCACATTGCTTCCGGCAGTAAAATAATTTTCATTCACTGTTTTATTTTGAGGAAGTGTCGCATTTTTCCCGCCGTTCACAGTCTGGGCATGGACAAAAAGCAATAGAGGAATAAGCAAGAATGCAACAAGAAGTATAAAAGTTATTTTTTTCATGAATATAGCTATATTACTCCCTTCCTATACGAATAGCCAGTGATCCTCATCACTCTTCTCACACATACATCAAGTCTCCTATCTAATTTGCTACAATAGCTTCATGATTAAAAACGACGAACTCTTATTTGTCGTAAACGAAAATAACGAGCCTTTACGACCTCTCACAAGAAAAGAAGTACACGCGAAAAAAATCTGGCATAGAAATACATATATTTGGATTTTTAACCCAAAAAAACAAATATTATGCCAAAAGCGTTCACTCTTAAAAGATACAGGGCCTGGAATGTGGGAACCTTTTTTTGGTGGACATGTAGCAGCAGGCGAAGAGTATATGCAGTCTGCTTTAAAAGAGCTTTCTGAGGAGTTGGGTATAGACGCGGAGCACGATCAACTCAACCTTTTTAAGATTTATAAAAGTAATGACTATACAGAATTCATCGCGTTAATTACATTTAAATGGAATGGTGATATTGCTTCTATCGAATTAGAAAAAGAAGAGGTTGATATGATTCGATGGTTTGATATTAAAGAAATTAAGAGAATTTTATTGGAAGATCATGATTCACATTGGAACAACATCGGATATGAAAGTGAAATGCTTGAATTTATTACCGATCTTCACTCCTCAGAAGAGAAAAATTTATAATAAACGCTTATTACGAAACGCAAAACCGGAGTACGTTTTTAAATATTTTTCAAATTCTAAAGCTTTTTTCTTTGAATTAAAGGCACAATAATAAATGAGTTTAAGAGGTCTAAGGTTTTTAGTCTTTGATACGTTTCCATTTTCATGTTCTTTAATACGAGATTTTAAATCAGAGGAAAAGCCTGTATAAAAAGTGGTATTGCAAAGTTGAAGTATATAACAGTAGAACACGAAATAATTGTAGCAGGTGCCACGTCGCTCTTGCGAGCTATGTTAGGCACACCACTTCTTTTCAGCCAGTAAGCTTTTGTGATAAATAGAGTGCCGTGCACCTAACGTAGTCCCGACTGATTGTCGGGACGAAGTGGTGGAGATGGCGGGAATTGAACCCGCGTCTGGGGAAACACGATTAAAAAAGTTTAGTTAGGGATAGTTTACTTTTTACTCATGCCTTGTTTGGAAAATAAACAAACCGCGCAAAGCAGCCGATTAAGGGTTGTCGGGTTTTTATATCAATCGGGAATACATAAAAACCGTACTTCCATTGGTTTTCTCTGTTTTCAGTTGAATGGAAGCAAACTTAAACAGAGTATCTTGTGTACCTAATGTTAGGCATACAGATATGCTTGTCTTGCAGCCCATGCGGGTGCAAAATAAGCAGCTTCGGCTTCATCAGCTTTTGCATGTAAGTGTTTTTCTATTTGCGGATAGATCCGCCCTAACCTTTTATAAACGTGCGATTTCCTCATCGATTCCTATCATCCCCTGTTAGAACGCGTTAGGCGTTTTGTTTAAAAAACGACTTACGCGTTCTTACATCCGCCGAAGTTTTAACGAAGGCAGATTCTTAAAGATTTAAGATCTATGATTTATGATTTAAGAATCGTCTATTTTTTTAAATCTTCAATCCTAAATCTCAATTCAACTCTTCATATACTCCTTCACCTCTCTTTTTACTTCCCGCTCAATATCCCGTGACTTTTCAAGCTTCCGTTTTTCAACATCTTTTCGCCCCTTTACCAACGCTATTTCTAGCTTGATATGACGCCCTTTATTATAACATGAAACTGGGGCTATGGTCAAGTTGCCACCAGATTGGAGCTTCACTTGGAGCCGTAGCAATTCCTTCTTGTGCAGTAACAATTTTCGTGAGCGTCGAGAATCATAGCCAGTGGGTCGGGTGAATTTATAAATCGGCACATCCGCATTAATCAAAAATGCTTCACCACCCATTATTTTTACATAGGCATCATCCAGTTTTAGACTTCCATCCCGTATCGACTTTACCTCTGCCCCACTCAACACGATACCGGCCTCAAGCTTCTCCAGTTCTTCATACTCTCTATGGAATTTCCGATTTACGATCTTCATGCTGACATTCTACCAGAGAATAGAGTTCAATGCATTACTTTTCTTTGAGAATAATACCGAGTGCAGGGAATACTATAGAAGTTTTTGGTTGATAATGAGTCCCTCCACTTACGTTATAAAATACATACGGCATATTTAATGACTGATATGCATAATTCCCGGTGTAATAAGCGATCTGATCAGAATAACTGCTGATGTTGAAATATCCTTGTCGTGATCCATCAGGACTGGGATATATACTTTTTAAAATTTCCTGATACTGTGGACTACTCTGATCAGTTTGATTCAATATCATATACTGAGGACTTACCATATCTGTAAGTGAAAACGTGCCCAATGCTGTCATGTTCTGTTGCAGTGCGACAGGTGCGGTGACAGATAGTTCCATAATACCCGCATTCCCTTTATCAACAGAGGATATAACTGAACCATTCTGATCTCTAACTCGCCGGTTAAACGTGCTTCCAATCACTTTTCCCTGTGTATCAGTATGAATTGAAAGCGAAGAGTTTGCTTGACTGGTGGTATATTCCGAAGTAGTTATGAGAGAATAAAATGGAAGTTTATTTGATGAATCTACTGAGATAGCCACCTCTCCATTTGAGTTGCGCGGACTAAATTCCGCGGTGATTCCCCATAATCCATCACCGCTCTTTACAATCTCCTTGTTATTTTCCAGTATCTTTAGTTCAGGCTTATCAAATGAATATTTATTCTGCACCAAATGATTAATTGCCGCCAGAAGCGCTAAATCTTTACTTGAGTCACTAGAATGATACTCAGGAATTGTAGAGAGTGCTCGTATTACTTTATCAGCTTCTTTTGCGCTGCCCTTTTTTACCACCGCAAGCATAGGAAGTGAGCGCAGATACCTCGTTTTAGTAATCCATACTGATCTATCATCTGCTGTTGGTATGCGTTTTGCGAGAAGCGCGCTTATATCTTGTTCTCCATTTAATACCGCAGCTGCGGCATATTCCGGTTCCTGCTTGTACTCATCATCAGGCTTCTGCTGTATCACCCACCATCTTAACAACTGATCCTCCAAATCCTTTTCCTGAGGTATCTTTGCTATATACGCGCGCGCTGCATTCGTTAATTGTTCTATTCCTGAAGTTTGGGTAAGAAAAGCTTGATCCTTACTTTCATAGAGTGCTTTTAATACCGCAAGCGTGGTTTTTGCATACGTTTCATCACCACTTGGCGAAATTGGACTCCAATATGCCGTGCTGTCCTGATGAATCACACTGTCAAAAACCGTTTCCATTCCCTGCCGCCAATTGTTTCTAAACGCCGCATACTGGTAAGTGTCAGGTGGCAACATACCATCTTCTGTCATTTTCAAAATCTGCCCTATACTGTATAACTCTATTCCGAGCGTCGGATTTACTTCAGTGGAAATATAATTGGTTCCTTTCAGATATGCTGCTGCGTGGGGATACAGCGAAATACTGAGAATATTGCTATCTAAATCTTTAAACTGAGGCTTAAAGGTAAAGTTCTGTTTACCCTCTGCGCTTTGCCATGTTGACTCAATACTGCCCTGAGGTAGCACCGGTCGTGTTACCTGTACTGAATCAGCACTTTCATGTGTATTTTTGTTTACAAGATCAATAATAAACTGCAGCTGATTTTTAATATTCTGCAACTTAACAGGTAATGAAATTTCTTTAAGTTCACCTGGATCAACTGTTATCTCTTTATCGATTTTCACACCGCTATTTTTTTCAAATATTTTTAATATAAACTCCGTATCTTTATAATCGATGTTCTGAATAAGGAATGTAATATTCGGTTTATCATTTTCATAATAAAACGTAGAGAGTGCCGGTGTAATAACCACTGATTTTTTAGTTACAAAAGTGTTCCATCCTTCTCCAAACAATGTTGTTCCAGATTGTGAGACAGCATGAGCGGCAAAAGTTGTGGTATTATCAGGAAGTTTTATTGAGACAGTTGCTTTTCCCTGAGAATCTGTTTGAATGTGAGGATTCCAGTAAGCGGTATCAACAAAATTAAAGCGGGGAGTCTCACCTTTTTCATTATGTACATAAAAACCATCCGCAAAAAAAGTATGAGTGGTATCGGTTGTCAAGTTATACACTGCAAAAATTCCCTGATGTTTTACTATTGATGTTATATGTTCTTCTGTACCATTTTCTGTCAATAATATATCACCTATAGTTGCTTCACTTGCCTGTTTCCAGCGTCCATTAATAAATATTCTATGCACTGGAGTTACATTCATTTTTTTATTAATCGTTATGTACTCATTCACTACATGTCTAAACGTTTTAGTGACTGTATCACTGACTAGTATATGCGCCTGTTCTGCTTCAAACGTTTTTATTTTGTCGAAAGGAACTATCGCTTCAATTGGTTTTTCAGAACCGTCTGCCATCCGTATCAAAGTACCAGCCAGGAAACATCCTCCGCCACCACCCTGGAATCCGTTTAAAATACCATCACTTGAATTGTAATTGGGGATAAGCGCGTTATACCGAGTTTCAAATAAAGCAGATTTGACAGTATCTAAAGGTTTTTTAACTTGATAAATGCTCGTATCAACTACTGATAATGAAGTGTCCGCGCTCACCGGGTTGCCGCGGCTATCTCGAGTTACTATGGCCGCTTGTATAGTGTCACCTGGTCGAGCACTTGGTTTACTAAAGGAAACTTCTGTTTGTATATTTTTTGATTCTGTTTTTATCTTATACTGCATTTCCGACCTCACCACTTCTCCATCATATGCTGATACTACTTGTACTCCCCAATCCGCTATCACATTATCTGGTACTCGCAGTTGAAACACACCTTCTTTTGCGTTCAAAGCCATTTTTTTAACTGATGCAGCCGACCTTACTGCAACTGCATTTACTACCACCGCGTCACTAACCATGAAGTCAGCACTATAGTGAATCTCTACTGTCTCCCCCGGTGATAGCTCATCTTTATCTTTTGTTATTGTGAGAATATGCTGCTGTTTAGTAGGTTGATCAAGCGTTGGAGAACTAATATACGCGCTGTTTCGAAGTGTCACCGAATTCTCACGACTATCTTTTCCTTGAAAAACAAGCTCATAACTTCCCGAATCTTTTGCATTGAAAGCAAAATCTACTATTCCACTATCATTTGAACTGGCAGTTTTTGTCTCAATAAGTTCAGGGGGCAAACCAGCGTCACCTTTTGTTTTATACAAACTAATCTGTAATTCCTGCCCTGCAACTGATTTTCGAGGACGATCATGACTCAACACCTCAACTTGTCCCTGTATTCCTTTTTTGCTGTCGCTATTTATAACTCCAGATACTATCGCAAAAGTTCCTCTATGGATAAATTTTACTGTTTTCCCAATAGCCGGAACTGCTCCCAACTTGGGTGTTATCTCAATAACCGCCGCCTCACTCAACTCGAAATTGCTTAAATCAGTGGGGAAATCAAACGTGGCAAATCCTTTTTCATCGAAAGTTCCACTCCCTCGTGCCAACTCTTTGCCCGCGCCGTAATAATCAAGAAAATTAGCAGGATTTTCTACTGATCTATCTTTATATTCTGAGATATCATTTACTACAACTCTATAACCAAAGTCTACTCGAGAAAGCGGCTGTCCATACAGGCTTTTTGCGGTTACCTGGACATGCACAATATCTTTACTAATATATTCTTCTTCCTGTGTTTTGACTTCAATTTGAAAATCAGGTTTTCGGTATGACTCAACTAATACTTCATGGGTATCAATCTCAGAATATGTATCTCCTTTTTTTACTGCCAGTACAACTGCTGTCTCCCCGCGTCTATTTAACACTGGAGGCAACTGAAAATCAGCAGAATAGCTGCCGTTCGCATCTATGGTTACTTTTTGATAGCCATCCTCATTGTCCCCGTTCCATACAATACGTAACTTAGAGTATATTTCTGTTTCGGGTAGCGCGTATGTTCCGTTGTTAAACTTTCGAATAATTGCTTTATAATGCAGGATATCTCCTGGTTTATACAGTGGCTTATCTGTATACGCATACACAGAGTACGGTTCAGTTGATTTAATATACTTATCATAAAAGTTTCGCCCATACACAAAAGCTGTATCTGTTCCTTTTTGGGTAACAATCAAGTCCGCGCTCTTTTCAAGTTTTTGCTGAATAATACCGTCTGTATTACTACTACTTCGGCTCAGTTCCTGAACATTTTTTTCAAGTGTGTACGCTGTTGCTTCTACACCATCTAATGCTCTTCCCATTTTTGCGTCAGCTGTCCATAATATTGGTTTTTCTTTTTGCTGAAAGTACTGCACAATATGATTGGAGCTGACGATAAAAAAATCTTCCCGAGCTGCAGGGTGGGTCACTGTTACATGATAAATACCAGTTTCCTTAAATGGGGGTATAGTAACACTTAATTGGCTTGACCACTGACTTTGTTTCTGAAGTTGAGCATTCATTTTTAGCACTTCCTTTTCACTTCCAGAACTTTGCCAGTTATATAAAGCGTCTTTACCTAACTCATACACAAAATAATCCAGTACTTGCTCACGTGTCGCTGTTTCTGCCCGAATTTCGACTGTATCTTTTTCATGAATTTTTGAACTGCTTAAATACCCCACAGTAAAAGCCGCTTGCGTGGATTTATCAGGCATTGTATTTATTAGTTTTTTCTCCGCAATCAACTCTGCTTTAGGATCCCGTTTGGTTCGAAATCGAATAATTTTTTCAGATCCTAACCGAGTTCCGTCACTTCCGGCTAGGTCAGCGCTTACTGTAATGGTATAAACCGTGTTATAGTTAAAAAGACTTGGTAAATGCAGCTCCACTTTTTTATTTGAAGAAAAGTAAAGTACTTGTTTATTTTTTTCTACATGCCAGGCTCCTTCTATTGGTGGGTTTATCTTTATATAATTACTGATTTGTTTTTCGTCCAATTGTATCTGTCTATTAAAAACTAAGCGTGGTTCACCTACCGTTGGAAAATCTTTTTGAAAATTCTCAGGCGAAGTCTCCATAATTTTAATCGCGTCCTGCGATTTGGGGAGTAACTGCGGAATAGAAACGCGGATGATTTTTTGTGCTACACGATTACCAGATAAAGCTGCCGCTACAACACCGGTAAGTACTATAATGACTGCGATTCCAAGAAGTAATAAAATCCGATGATGTTTATTTTGTGGAGCCATCTCTAACTTGAGTGGTGTCGTATGATTTTCCTCAACAGGGCTTACTTCTGCCATATTTTTATTGTATGCGGCATTTAGAATTTGTCAATGACGCAGATTATAATAAGCGTATGCAGTATCTCAGTTCTCTATTACTCTATATTTTTCTATTTCTGCTTCCTACCCAACTCGGGAAACATTTTTTCCTCGATTTTTCCTATATTCAAGGGTTGAGGGTCGATTATCTTGCTCCAACTCTCTACCTTACTGACATTCTGGCATTACTCCTAATTATCTTTAATAGCAAAAAAATTATTGCACTCCTAAACAATAAAAAACTGCTTGTTTTTTTTATTTTGCTATTACTTACCCTTCCCTTCTCATTAAATAAATTTATTTTTTTATACCGTTTTTTACGAATTATTGAGTGGCTTTCTATTTTTTTTATTTTTTATGCGCACCGAAAAAAACTAAATTATTTTTTTATTCTGTGTACGTTTACAGTTGGAACCGTCCTCCAATTTACGCTTGCAGTCACTCAGTTCGCACTAAAACACAGTGTGCAAAATATCTTTTATTATCTCGGTGAAAGAGCGCTTAATCTTTCGACCATTGGTGTAGCAAAAGGTTCACTGCAAGGCATAGAGTTTTTACGGCCATATGGCACATTTTCTCACCCCAACTCACTGGGAGGTTTTTATCTTTTGCTTTATTTTTTTGTAATCGCCACACCACAATTCAACAAAAAAGTGGTTTTGAAATATTTTCTATTATTCTTGTGTGTCGGGCTTATATTTCTATCATTCTCCAAAATAGCTATACTCACATTTCTTATCCTTAATATTGTTTACTTAATCACTTCCCGTTTTTATACTCGCTGCCCATTCTGTTTTACTGCCCGCGCGCTTATCCTTCTTGTTCTGGCGGGGATAGTTCTCGCCGCAAAAACAGATATTTTTACAGTTGATAAACGGGTTGATCTTATAAAAAATGCCACAGCTATCATTACACAGCATCCGCTTGTTGGTGTAGGGCTTGGAAATTATGTCATTGCCCAAAGTAGCTTTTCTTCAAAGTACTTAAATTTCTTGAACCAACCGGTGCATAACATTGTTTTACTATGGATAGCGGAAACAGGATTGATTGTAAGTGCTTACTCGATATATTTGATTATGCAGATACTTCGTAAGAATATAAAAAACGTGCAGTTTATTTTTTTAATTGCAGTAATTTTAATTACAGGTTTCTTTGATCACTACTGGCTCACCCTTGAGCAAAACTCCCTTCTGATAGCAGTACTTTTTGGGATTATTTAATTACGAATTACAAATGCCGAATTACGAATAAAAATATGTAGTGGTGTATTGCAATACGCCTCTACATGCTTGTATGAGTAGGGACAGGTCGCGACCTGTCCCTACAAATAACTAACTATTTATTTAATCTGTGAATCCGTGTGTATCCGTGCGCGTCGAATATGAGTTATGAGAGTTTAATTGGAGGTTGAAATAGCGTATAAATCTGTGATAATCCGTATCCTCACTTATATAGCACTTCCTGCCAGTGCGGATCTGTTTCCACTGTCAGATCAAGATATATTTTTTTACCAGTCGCTAGCGCGATTTCTTTACGAGCCATATTTCCTAGCTCTTTTATTTTCCTTCCGTTTGCCCCAATAATCATCGCTTTATATCTATCAAGCGTTGTCAGAATGCGTGCTTTAATATAGGTTAACTCTTTATTACGTTCTGTAATTTCATCCACAATGGCTGTTGTCGTATAGGGTATTTCCTCACCCATATTTAAAAATACTTTTTCCCGAATCAGCTCACCAATAAATGTCTTGGCGTCCATATTTAAAAGCGGATATGTCCCTTCGGTGTAGAGTGATGACTCCGATTTTTGCGGTAACATCTCAAAAATCTTATCCAAAAGTAACTTAAAATTCTTATGTGCGAGTGCAGATATCTCAAAAACTATGGGGAATTCATCCTCTAAAAATTTATACTGCGGAAGAAAAGATTTTTCTTGTAAATCGATTTTATTAATCACCAGTATTTTTGGCTTTTCGATCTTTCGTACCAGCCCCAACACACGTGCCTCTTCAAAATCACGCTTTCGCGTATGATCCACCATATAAATCACGAGGTCTGTTTCTTTATTCAACATACGAAGCGTCTGGGTATTTATTTGCTTAGATATCGTGTCCTCTACTTTCCCCATAATCCCCGGCGTATCAGTAAATATAATTTTTCCGCGTTCATCCTCATATAAAGCCTGAATAGGCATGCGCGTGGTTTGCGGCTTCGGTGAAGTGATAGCCACTTTTTGCCCAATAAGATTATTGACAAATGTCGATTTGCCTACATTCGGACGCCCGATTAATAATACTGTTCCTTCTTTCATAGTGCTATTTTACCAGATTAGAGTGCTAATTCATACTTCCCTTCCATATTTTTCTTCACCACGCCGCTAATTTCAAGCACTGAAAGCGTGTTGAGGACGGATGTCACTGGCTCTTGTAACCTGATCGCAATCTCGTCTACAATCAGTGGTTCCTCCTGGATATTTCTCACAATGTTCTGCTCTTCAGCACTTAATCCGTCTACAATATTTTTGAGTACAGGTCGCGACTGTATACCATACTCCTCCAGTATATCCTCTACTCCAGTTACCAGCTTCGCTCCTTGCTTCAGTAATATGTTTGGTGCTTCACTTAACGGTGAGGTTAACGGTACCGGTGGCGCAAACACATCTTTCCCCTGCTCTGCAGCGTAGCGGGCAGTAATTAATGCACCAGAGTTTTTTAATCCTTCAACCACCATAATTCCCGCAGATAAACCGCTTATTAACCGATTACGTGCAACAAACAAACCTTTCAGTACTGTTTGCCCAGGTGGAAACTCAGAAATCACCACTCCTCCCCCACTCACAATTTGTTCATATAACTTTGTATTTTGCGGGGGATAAATAATATCTACTCCACACCCGAGAATAGCAATCGTTTTGCCTCCGTTTTCCAGAGCAGCTTGGTGAGCCACGGTGTCCACACCGAGAGCCATTCCCGAAACAATACAAAAGCCAGCCTGCGTTAATAGTGCGGAGAATCTGCGGGAAATCTGTTGACCATACCATGAAGGCCTCCGTGTCCCCACAATTCCAAAGAACGATTTTTTTGAAAAATTTATGTCTTCCTTTTTGCCTTTTATATATATACATATAGGGGCATCAGGTAATTCGCGAAGTTGTGCCGGGAATAGAGGAGAGCGTCGGCTTATTACGTGTATATGTTTCTGCTCAATATCACTCTGTGTTTGTTCAATTGAAAACGAGCGTCGAAACTTGTCCAGTTTTAGAGCCGGATCTACACCTATTGCCTGTTGCAGCTCTCCAAGTGGGGCGGTATATGCCTTTTCTGCTGTTTCAAATACATTCAAAAGCGTAGAAAAACGCTGCGGTCCGATTCCCAAACAGTAAGAAAATGCAAGATAATAGGCATCTTCAGTGTCCATGTACACAGTGAATCATAAACAAAAGTAAGTTGCAAATTGTTTTTTACGCAGTAGTTACTTTATGCAGTTCGTCAACAAAACCTTCCTTGCCTTGTGCACCAACAAACTGTGTTACTTGTTTGCCGTCTTTAAAAATAATGAATGTCGGTATCGAGAATATTTGATACTGAGTTGCCAGTTCTTGATTCTGATCAACATCAACTTTCACAAACTTTACATCTTTCATTTCGTTAGCTAGCTCCTCAATTATAGGGGCTGTAAATTTGCATGGCCCGCACCATTCGGCATAAAAATCAACTAACACAACACCTTTGTGTTCGAGAACTTCTTTTTGATAATCGGTTTGTGAAACATGTGGTACTGCCATAGTTCTATTATCTTACATGAGTAGTTTTATTTTTTCAATTTCAATTGTGTATGCTATCATGAATCTATGTTTTTGGAGGATATACTCTTCCCCAAATTTTGTCTCGGCTGCGGTTGTATTGGCGCCTATATTTGTTTGCACTGCGAAAAAAAATTACAGTACCGCGAACACGACGTATGTCCTTACTGCTATAAACGTAGTATGTATGGATTTACCCATCCCAACTGCCGGAGACAACTCGGTCTTGATGGCGCTCAAAGTGTATTTCAGTACAACCCACTTTTCCGAAAACTAATCAAAAATTTCAAATACCGTTCAGCGCATAAAATTTTTACAGAACTCAAGCAAGTTATTCTCCCCTGTATGCTGCAAAAAATATACATTCCCAAAAGCGCATATCTCAACCCGATTCCGCTTCATCCGCTTCGCCAAAAAGAACGAGGTTTTAACCAGGCAAATTTTATTGCCGATTACTTTGCGACATACTTTCATCTGTCTCTTACACAGTTACTGACGAGAGTTAAAGAAACAAAAGCCCAAGCACAACTTACAAAACCAGAAGATCGAGTGGCAAATATGAGAAACGCGTTTGAAATTCTTGAGAACTCATATGTCCCGCAGACAGTCATTGTGGTTGATGATGTTTTGACAAGTGGCTCCACGTTAAAAGAGGCTGCACATGTATTAAAAAGCCACGGCGTGAGGCATGTGTTTGCACTCACGCTGGCACATGGTTAAATTTGCTATAATGAAGTATGCAACGTATAGAGATATCTTATAAAACCATTGTCTTTACTGTTTTGTTTTTATTAGGTATCCGATTTGTATGGGAAATACGAGACCTGATTTTCTCTCTGCTTATTGCATTTATTCTTATGAGTGCATTACGACCTTTAGTTATGAAACTAAAAGAAAAAAAACTTTCCCATGGAGTAGCAGTCGCTATTACATACGCAGCATTCTTGTTTATTGTCATTGCATTATTTTCTATCATCATTCCGCCAATCATCGAAGAAACCTCAGCATTTATCACGAGTTTCCCCGTAATTATTCAAAAACTTGACCCGCGCTTAAGTTTCCTGGTTTCGGGTCTCAGTCTTGGACAATATCTTCCTGATGCAACAAATCAAGTACTTAAGTTTGCCACATCATTTTTCACAAACGCTCTTTTTATTGTTTCCACGCTTTTTTTTGGCTTTTACTTCTTGCTCGAAGAAAAAGAAATTATCGACTTTATTACCATTTATGTCCCAAAACACACAATGCAGCGCTTTACTGCTGTCTTTGAACATGTGACAGTCCGACTTTCTTCTTGGTTTTGGGGGGAATTGACTTTAATGACAGTTGTCGGACTCCTTAACTTTATTGGATTTTCACTTATTGGCATTAAGTATGCATTACCTTTGGCAGTGTTGGCTGGACTGCTAGAAGTCGTGCCAAATATTGGTCCAACGATCGCGGCATTACCCGCGTTTCTCATTGGTATTTCAATCTCTAATTACACCGGTGTTACTGCTCTCGCTGTCGCGTTTCTCGTACAGCAGCTGGAAAATAATTTGATTGTGCCTGTCATCATGCGCCATGCAGTGGGACTTAACCCTATTATTACGCTTATTGTGCTTGTTATTGGTGGAAAAATCGGTGGCGTACTCGGATTATTATTGGCTATTCCCGCATTCTTATTTGTTGAGTCGATATTGCTCGAAGTATTACGTGACCGCAGACTCACAGAAAAATTACAATAATGAACATTGCAATCTTGGGCGGTGGTTATACCGGCCTCACTGCTGCATATGAACTGCAAAAAAAAGGACATGCAGTGACTATATATGAAAAAGAAAAAGTATTGGGTGGGTTAGCTGTGGGATTTAAAGAAAAAGATTGGCAGTGGCCACTTGAGCGGGCATACCACCATTTATTTGAGTCGGATCATGAAATTATTGAATTTTCTAAAGAAATCGGATTTAACAAAATTTTTTTTACTTCATCACACACAGATTCTCTATACCCAGATAAAAACAACAATTACCGCATAATTCCCGTCGATTCCCCGCTCGGTTTTCTTCGTTTTCCGTTACTGAGTCTGCCAGATAAACTTCGCGCTGGTTTTTTCATAGCTCTCTTTAAGTATCTGCCTTCACTTGGAATATATGAACGATATACTGCCGAAGAATTTATTCGTAAATTTATGGGTAACCAGATGTGGGAAGTATTCATGGCGGAACTCTTTCGGAAAAAGTTCGGAGAAGATGCGGAAAAAATCACTACATCTTTTTTATGGGCTCGCTTCCATACTCGTTCCAAACAATTAGGATACGTTTCTGGCGGTTTTCAATCATTCGTTGAGTTCCTTGAAGCACTTGATCTAAAAAACGGCGTTACCATTCACAAAGGAACTGAAATTAAAAACTTAAAACGAAAAAATAATATGTTTCAGATTGAGCGCTCTGATTATTCGAATAATCAGAGCATACAGGAAGAGTACGACGCAGTTATTTCCACACTCCCAACACCAGTTCTTGTGAAAGTAGGGGAGAGTATATTCCCCAAAGAGTACAGTGATAAATTAAAAAAGATTGAGTATTTACATGCATTAGTCTTAATTGTTCAGACGAAAGATCCTATCCTTGAGAAAACGTACTGGCTTAACATTAATGATCCTCAGTTACCTATGATGTTTGTCGGACAACACACAAACTTTATTGACAAAAAATATTATGGTGGGAAACACCTAGCTTACATCGCAAACTACTTACCTGGCGATGACTCACGGCTTAAGTTATCTGATAAAGAAGTGCTCGAGTACTATCAACCCTATTTAGAAAAAATTGTGAATCGTAAACTAAAAGTTGAAAAATCATGGATATTTAAAGCTCCGTTTGCGCAACCGATATGGAGTAAAGAATACGTCAATAACAGACCCTCCTTCACAACCCCCGTTGAAAACTTTTATGTAGCAAACCTCGATATGACTTATCCTTTCGAACGCGGCACCAACTACGCTGTAAAACTTGGTAGGCAAGTGAGTCAACTCATTTAATTTTTTAAAAATCTTGCGTGTTTTGTGTAGGGACAGGTCGTGACCTGTCCATGTTTACTATATTAAATCCAAATTTCAAAGCTCCCGCCTGCCATAAACTACCTATGCAGGTTCGTAACTCGTATAGATGAGATTAACTGTACAGTTTCGTGTATGTGTATCGTAAGGCACTGGAGGGCAGGTCGATTATCGTCAGACGTTTTACGATACGAGCTGCGAAGACGTATAACTTTTAACCTACTTTAATAACTTCTTTGTTTCAATTTTATAAAGCTCTACGTGAGGTTGATCAAACGCATTTACATTCAGAAGCTTCGCCAAATACATCATCTCCATCATCTTAAATTGCATATACTCACCCAGTGATTGTTCATCCACTGTATCCAACACCACTTCCATAAATGGCAGCTTCGCATTTTTATACGCTGTTTTTACGCCCCCATATATTGCCTGCATGATAGTATGAATTGGTTTTCCGGCAATAGCAGGAACTAAATTAAAATTAGTTTCTGTTGCAATCTGTGCATCATATTTTGTATTCTCTCCCCACACAAATGTTGTTATTTTATTTGGCGGGCCGCCGAAATAAAGCTGCGCTACTGAATGCAAATCTGTCGAACCGATTGAGACAGTTGGAGTAAGACCAGTATGTACAGTGTTTCCATTACTATCGTGCTCTTTGCCAATACTCTCACCCATAAGTTGTCTATACCACTTACCCATGGTCTCAAGCTGCGGTAAAAAGTAAAAATTATCATTTATATATCTTCCGTTTTTAAAAGAAAGAAATAGAATAGCCGCAGAGAGTGCCGCGGGATTTTGTTCGACATCTTCCCGTAAACAGTGAGCACGCATTGAAGCCGCTCCTGCCCGCAGTGCTTCTGCATTAAACCAAAATGCCTGAAATGGGAATAGGCCGACAGGCGAGAATACAGAGTATCTGCCTCCCACTTGTTTTGGAATAGGTAACACAGTAATACCTTTTTCTTGTGTCTGCTGCCAAAACTTAGATCCTTCATCAGTTGTCACTACTACTCGGTCATACACTTCGCCAAATTTATGTTTTAAAAATGCAAGCACCATTTCCAAATTAGCCATTGTTTCTGTTGTTGATCCTGATTTGCTGATGGCATTTATAAGTATTTCGTTTTTATTTTCAATTGTTTCAATAAGCATTCCCAGTTTCGCCAATACTTCTTCATCCACTGTATCTAAAAAAATGCCTTTTGGATAGCGATTTGGCTGCAACAAATCGTAATACCCGTAAAACGCATCGTACACCGCTTTCGCACCCAGGTTAGAGCCGCCAATACCAATATCAATAAAATATTTTATATGGTCTGTATCTTTTTCCTTTTTCACTGCGAGTACTTTCTCGTATAGCTCTTTGTCTGTAGGTAAATTTATGGAACTTTCTGGTTCTGAATACTGTGAATCGTTCGCAACCTCTTGAAGATGTTTAACATACGCAGTAAGCGACGATGCAGTTTTTACAACCTCACTTTCTAAAAGTTGAGAAGATTCTTTATAAGTTAACTTCATTTTTTATTTTTGACTTTTGATTTTTGACTTTTAACGTTGTCTCCACCCTCTATTTTCCATCTTTCTCATTTCCTCAGTTTCCGTGGGGCGATTAGAATCATCCTGAACACGGAATGTGTTTCCTGTTTCCGGTGTAGAGGCTTCGATAAATTCCATATCGGTTACTGCAGTTACTCTGTGCACTTGACCAGGCACAACATAATACCCGCCATGCATTTTCATAGGAACATCAACTTCATTTCCTGTATTATCGGTCAGCGTAATAATACCTTCTCCTTTTATAAGACATAGTGTCTCTATTTTTTCATCATGATATTGAAGGCTTAATCTTTTCCCGGCGTTCACATGAAGTATTTTGCCTGTCGCGGGAGCATCATCAGGAGTATAAATTATTTCGTAACCCCATGGTTTTTCGACACGTTTTTCATGCGGAGTAACAGAAAAATTACTCGAATCGAAACCATTCTTCATATAACATACTATGATACAAAAATTTCATGTATAATGCAAGAGATGACCAAAGAAAGAATCCAGATATATGCGAGGGCTTTCCGGGTTAATCAATGGATCAAAAATCTTGTCATTTTTACGGCCATTATTTTCTCCGGCAAACTCTTTGATTCAGGCTTATTAAGTAAAACCATTTATGGTTTTTTTGTGTTCTGTTTGTTATCGTCTACTTCTTATATTCTGAATGATATCATCGATTATCATTATGATCGAAAACATCCGGTAAAAAAGCACCGCCCGATCGCATCAGGAAAAATAACTATTGCTGAAGCGACATTTACTGTGTTTGTGATGACATTTTTTTCTTTGATCGTTTCTTTATTTTTCTCAATCCCATTCTTTTTACTCGCACTTGTTTTTATTTTGCTGCACTTTTTTTATTCTCTGTACTTAAAAAAACACCCGATTATTGATATTTTTGCCATTTCGTTTTCGTTCATGTTACGGACATTCGCAGGTGAGGTAGTTACTGGATTCCATATTCCAAGCTGGCTGTTACTCACTATTTTTTTCATATCACTATTTATGGCTACTGTAAAAAGGCATGCAGAATTACGTAGACAAGGACAAGGAACTCGCGAATCACTTTATCACTACAAGTCCCATTTTTTGGACTTTTTGACCTATACTTTTGCCGCATCTACTTTTATTGCGTATGCGATGTATACATATATTGAAAAACCACCAACAACTCCGAGTTTTTTTTCTGACCCTTTGCACGACTGGTTTCCTAACTTTGAAGCAAAACGCTGGCTTATGATTACTGTACCGCTTGTTGTCTATGGCATTGCACGGTATGCGCAGCTTTTATACGAACGCGAAGAAGGAGAAGCTCCAGAAAGAATAATTACTTCAGACATCCCGCTCATGGCCACTATCTTTCTGTGGGGGGCAATTGTAATTGGCTTAATCTACGTCCTATAACCTTTTTTCGAGACCGTGTATATATTGCTATTTATTTTCTTTTTCTGACGCAATAATCAAGTGGTTTTGTCGCTTTTAATCCATTGCTATTTCTGGTACAATGATTATTAAATAATAATTGACCTATTAATTAATTTATAAATTTAAGACGGTTAAACACACACTATGTCCGATAAAAGTCAAAAAAAACAAGCAGTAGAATTAGCGATTGAACAAATACAAAAACAGTTTGGGCGCGGAGCAATTATGCGATTGGGTGAAGCGCCTATCACCGCAGTTGAAGTGTTACCAACTGGAATATTACCCCTCGATATTGCCCTTGGTGTCGGTGGCATTCCAAAAGGCCGCATTATAGAAGCATTCGGCCCTGAATCTTCAGGAAAAACCACGATTTGTTTATCCACCATTGCCCAAACACAGCGCGATGGGGGAGTAGCTGCATTTGTTGATGTTGAGCACGCGCTTGACCCGGCATGGGCTCAGACACTGGGTGTCAATCTTGATGATCTGTTAGTATCGCAACCTGATACTGGTGAACAAGCACTTGAAGTTGTTGAAGCGTTAGTGCGTTCAGGTGGCGTAGACTTAGTTGTTGTCGATTCTGTTGCGGCCTTAGTACCACGCGCAGAGCTTGAGGGTGAAATGGGTGAGGCACAAATTGGTCTGCAAGCACGCCTTATGTCACAAGCATTACGAAAACTGACCGGCGTTGTTTCAAAATCTAAAACAACAGTGCTGTTTACCAATCAAATCCGTCTCAAAGTCGGCATTATGTTTGGTAATCCAGAGACTACTCCAGGCGGACTTGCACTCAAATTTTATGCCTCTGTGCGTATGGACGTGAGAAAAATTGAAACTCTCAAAAAGAATGCTATTCCCTATGGCTCTCGCCACCGTGTAAAAGTGGTGAAAAATAAAGTGGCACCACCATTCAAAGAAGCGGAAATCACTATCACCGCCGAAGGTGTTGATCGTGAAGATGGACTCATTGATGCCGCTGTTGCCGCCGGTATTCTCACAAAAAGCGGTGCTTTCATAAAATATGGTGAAAAAATGCTCGGCCAAGGAAAAGAACAGGTGAAAGTTTTACTTGAAGGTGAGGACAAACTCAAAGAACAAATCAGAAAAGAAGTGATGGAAAAAGTAATGGGTAAGGAAAAGAAAGAGAAGAAACAAGAAAAAAGTGAGTAAAAGGTCGTCAAACGTATAGGTTTTCGCAGCTCGTATTGTCGAATGTTATACGTTATACGTTTTACGTTGACTTAAAACGATACGAGCTGCAACACCCTTCTACGTTTGACGAATAATTTATGTCAGAAGAAGAACATGATCAAATACAAAGTGCGTTAAATCGTGCCTTTTTTTTCCTTAAATTCCGACCACGCAGTAAACAGGAAGTAAATAAGTATCTCAATGAAAAAGCAGAAAAAAATCATTGGCCACCTGTGGTTGTAGAAAAAACGCTTCAGCGTCTCGAAGAACTCAAATTTATAAATGACGCAGATTTTTTAAATTGGTATGTGGGACAACGTTCAGCACGACGCGCAAAAAGTGAGCGGGCAATCCGAAGTGAACTATACCGCTTTGGCATAGATAAAGAACTGATCGAAGACTATTTCCAAACTCATCCATTACCCGAAGAAGAGCTTGCCCTACAGGCATTATCTCCACGTTGGCTCAGGCTCCAGCACCTTGACTCCCAAACCCAGTTAAAAAAAGCTGCATCCTTTCTTGGCAGGCGTGGTTTTTCTTTCTCTATCATCCAAAAAACTATTGCCAAACTCCGCCAGAAGAGGTAAAATAGGAACATTATAATTTGGATTAAGTAAAGTTATATATTTTGGAGTTTTTCACGCATTTCTATATGCCTGTAGTCTTAGATATTACAAAAAATAGCAATAAATACCATGTATTATTCACATTATTAATGCATCTGTTAGCAAATCTCTTTTATCCTAATAAATACGGTTTGCGCGTCGCTGTTTCATAACAATATCTTATATAGAACTCCAAAACACTATACACTTCACTTAACTCCGTTTATTGTTTTACTATCATGTTTCCCAAATTTTTAAATAAATTTTTTCGCAGTAAAAAACAACAAGACGAAGAATTACAGCGAATAAAGCAACAATCAAAAGAGATAATACTCAAAGCCAATGAAGAGGCCTTGCGCATTAAGCAAGAAGCCGAACACGATGCACGCCGCTCAACAGCTGACGCACTCGAAGTTGAAAAAAGACTTGCCCGTCATGAACAGCAGCTTGAAGATAAAGAGAAAGCGATTACTGAAGAAAAAAATAAAATTGATTCAGAAAAAGCCAATATCGAGCGGGCTAAAAAAGAAGTCGAAGAAAAGCGCGATCAAATTCTACAAAAGTTAGAAAAAGTCGCCCAAATGACAAAAGATCAAGCGCGCACATTACTTCTTCAAGGATGGGAAGAAAAATTAAAAGCTGATGTTGCGAAACAAATTAAACAAGCTGAAGAAGAAATAAAAACAAATGTCGACGATAAAGCAAAAGAAATCTTGCTTGAAGCTATGCGCTATGGTGCTACGGATTATGTCGCCGAGTATACACTCTCTGTAGTTAATCTTCCAAATGATGATTATAAAGGCCGGATTATCGGCAAAGACGGACGCAATATCCGCGCATTTGAACTGGCAACCGGTGTGGATGTCGACCTGGAAGAAGAAGGTGTTATCCGCCTTTCTTCATTTGATGCAGTGCGCCGAGAAATCGCGCGTGTCTCACTGGAAAGACTCATAAAAGATGGTCGTATCCAACCAGAACGCATTGAAGAAATCGTTCATAAAACACGTGAAGAAGTAGATAAAGTTATATTCCGAGCCGGAGAAGAACTCGCGCATAAAGTAGGTATTTTTAACCTTCCTCCGGAAGTTACCCATATGCTCGGACGGTTTAAGTATCGATACTCATATGGACAAAATATGATTCTACATACCCTGGAAGAAACGCGCATTGGTATTGCTTTAGCCCAGGAATTAAAACTCGATGTAAATGCAGTCAAATTAGGCTGCTTACTTCATGATATCGGTAAAGTGATTACCGATAAAGAAGGATCGCATGTTGATCTCGGAGTCGAACTTTTGAAAAAATATCGATTCCCACAAAAAGTAATTGATTGTGTTGCATCGCATCACGAAGATGTTCCTTTTAATTCTGCAGAGGCAGTAGTTGTATATATTGCTGACGCTGTATCAGGAGGAAGACCAGGAGCCCGCCATGAAGATTTGCAAGAGTACTTAAAACGAATTAAGACAATTGAAGATATTGCCAAAACTAAAAAAGGTGTGCGGGAAGCATATGCATTACAAGCGGGTAGAGAATTACGCGTTATCGTAAAGCCGGATGAAATATCTGATACTGATGCTACAGTTCTAGCCGCAAAAATCAAAGAAGAACTTGAACAGAAATTTGAAGTTTTTCCTGGTCAAATTAAGGTAACTATTATCCGCGAATTCCGCACCGAAGCCACCACAAAAATATAAAAATTTATTGTGTTAATTTACTCGTTGAAGGTATGTAGTGACAGGTCGCTACCTATCCCTACTACTTTATGCTATTCTACTGCTCCAAAATTGATATAGATTGCTACAATAAGATATTCTAAATATAGATTGACAAGAGGCTCCAAAATTAATTATTCTGATACTGTATACAAAAAAACGTGGCTCTGGCGCGACAGAGACATATAGACCTTATTACAATTTTCAATTTGTTTTCTATGACAAAAGCTGATTTAGTCGGTCAAGTTGCGAAAAAAGCCGGACTTACCACCAAAGCCTCAAAAGATGCAGTAAATGCAGTCTTTAACACCATGGCCGATGCCATGAGAAGAGGTGAAAAAGTTGTTGTTACCGGTTTCGGTACATTTTTAGTTCGAAAAAGAGCTGCCCGCAAAGGAAGGAATCCTCAAACCGGTGCAGAAATTCAAATTGCCGGGACCATGACTCCTGGTTTTACCGCTGGAAAAACACTCAAGCGCTCAATCAAACCAGGCAGATAAATTCTCAACAACCCTGTTTTTATACCCAAAAGCAGGGTTGTTTTTTTTGGAGTATTCCTTTATAATTTATCAATGACTAAGAAGGTTCTAACGCTCTTTTTCACAATTCTACTCTTATTCGTCTCATTGGTAATCACCAGCCTTTCCACTTATTCACAAAGTGAAATTGAGGGAACCAAAGTGCTTTACATGCTTCCATACCCAGGGCTACTTCCAGATAGTCCATTATATCCATTAAAAACTTTGCGGGATCATATTATTGATGCGGCAACCCGTGATAGTTTACAGAAAGCAAAACTCTATTTACAGCTTGCCGATAAACGAGCTGCTATGGCTTTAGCGTTATCACAAAAAAATAAAAGTAAACTCGCCATTGATACGTATACAAAAGGAGAAAAGTACTTGTTAAAAATACCTACTCTTTTAGCACAATCAAAAAAGCAAGGCGTTTCACCCCAGTCCGAATTTATTAATACATTAAAACTGAGTACTGCCAAGCATCGTGAAGTAGGCGAAATACTGCTAAAACAACTTTCCCACGGAGATATTGCTGCCATACAACAAGCCATGAAAATAAACTCCGACACCCAGATGCAGTTGAATAAATGGTAAGAAACTCATATAAGTCTTATATGTCTTATTAGACTTATAAGTCCTATACTCTCCTTTTTACTCCTCCATAACTCTATACTGCAATGCTTCAGCGATAAATTTTTTCTCTATTGTATCCGCTCCTGCTAAATCTGCTATGGTTTGGCTTACCTTAATCACTTTATAGTATGAGCGTGCGGATAAAGACAATCGAAGAAGTGCTTGCTTCAGCAAATCTTCCGCTTCCACAGTTAATTTACAGTACTTTCGAATCTCAGCCAAACCCATCTCACCATTTGTTTTCATTACTTCATTTTTTAAACGCTGGTGTTGTCTTTCTTGTGCTTGGCGGACACGCTCACGGATTGTTTCACTTGATTCCGAAAGCGCAGTTTGAGTGAGTTTACTTTCTTCAACTGGAGAAACAAATAAATGCAAATCAATTCGATCAAGCAAGGGTCCGGAAAGTCTTTTTTTATACTTTAAAATCGCTGTTGAACTGCATGTACATGTTTTTGTGGGATGACCTAAGTAACCGCATGGACACGGGTTAGAAGCCGCAAGAAGCAGAAATTTAGCCGGGAATATAAGCCTTCCGGATGCTCTTGAAATAGCCACAATCCCGTCTTCCAAGGGTTGTCGCAAAGCTTCAAGAACAGAGCGTGGAAATTCTGGCAGTTCGTCCAGAAATAAAACTCCCCTGTGCGCAAGTGAGATTTCACCGGGTTGGGGTATAGTTCCACCACCAATGAGTCCAATACGTGAGGTAGTGTGATGAGGTGCTCGAAAAGGCCTTTGTCGCATAAAGCTTTTACCGTTTAAAAGTCCTGTGACTGAGTAAATTTTAGTCACTTCTAAAGCTTCTTTTTTTTCGAGTGGTGGTAATATACCGGGGAAAGATCGAGAGAGTAAAGTTTTTCCGGCACCCGGACATCCGCGCAGATGAATGTTATGGAAACCGCTTGCTGCAACTTCGAGTGCTCTTTTTGCAGTGCTTTGCCCTTTAATTTCAGCAAAGTTAGTCCCCTCAAAAAAATTGTCTTCACCAGCTTCTTTTTCAGTAGGGGAATAAATAGCCAATTCCTGTTGATGGTTTAAGTGTAATACTAAATCAGCTAGGGTTGGTACCGGATAAATCGTAATGTCTTCTACTAACGCTGCTTCTTTTGCATTCTCGATGGGCACATAAATACTTTTTAGTCCAATTTCTTTTGCCATAATAACGATGGAGAGCACGCCAGGCACTTTTCGTAATTTTCCTTCAAGAGAAACCTCACCAATAAATAAACTGGAAGGTAAAGCGGTTCTTTGAATCATTCCTGAGGCAGCTAAAATACCAACAGCAATAGGTAAATCATAGGCCGATCCTTCTTTTGGTATATCGGCGGGAGCGAGATTTACCGTTAACCGAGAGTCCGGCATTTCAAAACCTGTGTTGAGAATAGCTGTTCGCACTCTATCTTTTGCTTCTTCTATTGCCTTGTTTGGTAAGCCAACAATATTAAATGATGGAAAGCCTCGACCGGCAACATCAACTTCTACTTCAATCAGCACGCCATCGAGACCTATTGTTGTTCCACTTAACACTTTTGCCAACATACTTACAGTGTAAAGTACACTCTTAAAAATTTCGATGGATTATATGCTACAAAATCAGAGGAGCTATACTGTTTTTCTTGACATATCTTTTCAAAAAGAAGAGAATGTATATATGCAGGAAGAAAACGCGGAAAATCCGCAAATTATTTTTAGTTGGAAAGCTCCTTTACGCCCGTATAAACGCCGCACCGCACTTGTGCTACGCTTTTATCTCGCATTGGCTTTATTATTATCAGGCATAGTTTATTTTTTTGGTGATAAAGTTTTGCTATTGCCTATTTGGGCGCTCCTTTTCCTTTTTTATATTCTCACGATCACACCTCCACCTGAAATAGAGAACAGAATTACAAAGTTCGGTGTTGAGACAGCAAATACCACACTACGCTGGGAATTTTTATCTTATTTTTATTTCAGCAAACGCTTTGGTTTCAATGTTTTAGTTTTAGTCAGTCATGAACCTTATAATTATCACGCTTACCTGGTCATACCATCAGAAGAAATACGAAAAAATATTACACTGCTTCTTACAGAGCACTTAGTATATTTAGATAAACCGAGAAAGGGGATTACGGAAAAGACAATTGATTTCTTATCGTCACTTATTCCGAATGATGAAGAGCAAACTCACTCAACTGCTTCTTCCAAACATCAGGAAGAGCCTCACGTACACCAAAAAGTCGTGCCCAGTATATAACACCTTCATCCGTGGACACTACCGTACCATCTAATTCTTTTGCAAGCACAATCACATCCAAATCTGCCACACTGTCTAAAAATCCATAGCGGGTAGCATTGCGGTATCTATCACGAAATTTTTTTATAAACGCACCAATTTTTATTTGAAAATCTTTTTTATCCAAACTCTGTTGTTGCAACATTTCCTGGCCCGCTTTTTCAATTTCTTCCTCAGCAATATTTAAACCCCGATAACTTCTTTTTCTAATTTCATCAACGATACTATAAAATACAGTCGCGGGTAACATACTCGTGCCAACAGTAGGACTTTTTACAATCACAGTACTTAAAAAATCCTGCACATACTCCTCATTCTTATTTTCAAAAAAACTTAAAAATTCCTCGACAATTCTTGGAGGCATATAAAACTCAGCCAGTTTTCGTGACTTTAATACTTTCATTTGGCCTGTAAGAGACTCTATTGTTTCTTTTGTGTTTTTTCCTAAGTCTATCCCTGCCTGCATATTGAAAAACAGATTAGTGTCGAGAATGTATTTTTCCATGAGCCAATCATACCAAAAAAATGCATAGGTTTGATATTAAAACAACTCTTGAAAATACACGTGGAAATGTTTACTATTTGTGGATAAGTTATCCACATTTTATTAACACACATGCTTTTGACTGTCTGGGCCGACTTTTTACAATCACTTTCCGCAGAACAAAAACAGATTCCCACGTTATACTCACTTTTAAAACAACTCATTCCTGTTGAATTAAAAGAAGACGAAATAATTCTTGGCTGTGAGAATCAAGGAATGATTTTTTATTTAGAAAAAAAAAGACCTGAAATTGAAAAGATTCTGCATGAACACCTCGATAAAAAACTAAAGATAGTCTTTACTGTTGTTCAACTCAAAAAGCCGAAAAACCGTAAAGAAGAGGAAGCTCCCTTACTGCAGTTCCAACCTTCCACCAACGATCTTATCATTCGATCTGGCCTCAATCCGAAATATAGTTTTGACAACTTCGCTGTCTCCTCAACCAATCAAGTGGCATTTGCTGCAGGCCAAGCAATTGCCGCAAATCCCGGGAAAGCGTATAATCCGCTTTTTCTCTATGGGGGCGTCGGAGTAGGGAAGACCCACATAGCCCAATCGGTTGCCCGTAAGATTTTAGAGTCTGATGAAAAGAAAAAAATTTATTTTTGTCCCGGTGATAATTTTACTAACGAACTTATCGAATCTATTCGCGGCAAGACCACTGCCAATTTTCGTCGCAAGTATCGCGGGCTGGATATGCTCATTGTTGATGATGTCCAATTTATTGCAGGAAAAGAGACGATCCAAGAGGAGTTTTTTCACACCTTTAACTCAGTAGTTTCTGGTGGTGGCCAAATCATTCTTACTTCAGATCGTCCACCGCATGAAATAAGAAACCTTGAAGATCGCCTTCGTTCACGATTCTCTGGCGGCTTGATAGTTGATGTCCAGTCACCAGATTTTGAGCTGCGTACTGCTATCTTGCTCATTAAAGCACAAGAAAAAAACATTAATCTGGAAATAGAAGCCGCAAAAACAATTTCTGAGCATGTAAGTGATACGAGGGCACTGGAGGGGACACTTCTCTCTATTTACGCAAAAACACTCGGTGTAAAAGACTCTATTGATGTGGGTGATGTTGAGGTATTCTTCCATGAAAAGATAGAAGTGAAAAAGAAAAAAGTAAATGCAGGCGATGTTATCAAATCAATCTGCACATTCTATAACGTAAAACAATCACACTTAAAAGGCATCAAGCGTGACAGTAACATCGTCATGCCGAGGCAAGTAGCTATGTATATACTGCGAAACCATCTTGGTTTAAAATTGGAAGAAATAGCGTATATTTTGAAACGTAAGGATCACACCACAGTTATTCACGGCAGTGATAAGATAGGGCACTTAATTACCCAGAACCAAGAATTGAAAAGAGAGATTGATACAATAGTCCAAACCATCTTTTCATAAACATGCCGTCCACGTGGCGTAAACAGAGTTTTTTTTCGATTTATTTTGTCTTGAAAATCTAAACTAAATTTTATACACTTATACACAGTTACTACTACTACTATTTGCTATATAAAGAAATGAAATTCACCATAGAAAAAGATATTTTATTAGAAAACCTCACTCGCTCTTCCCACTTTACTTCCAGTAAACTTTCCACAATACCAACATTGCAAGGAGTCTTATTAAAAACAGATGGTGAAAAGATTCATTTTTACTCAACTAATCTTAACTCTTTTTTTCATGCTGCCATAGCACTGAAAACAGATGGAGAAATGCAGTGTATTATTGACCCACGCAAAGTGGGTGAGTTTGTTAATCTGTTGCCAGGTGGACCATTAGAAGTCGATATCACAGATAAACAACTTTTAATAACCAAAGGAAAAACAAAAGGAAATTTTGCCCTTATGGTCGCTGAAGATTTCCCCATGCCTCCAGTAATTTCTGAGAAAGAACAGACATTAAAAACTTCTTTTTTTAAAAACAATTTACCATATGTCTTATTTGCCGCATCAAACGATGACGCACGTCCTACGCTTACCGGTGTTAACTTCGTTACGAATGAGGATTTAATTATGGTTTCAACGGATGGCTTTCGATTATCACTTATTAAAACAAAAAAAGAAATAGAGTTGCCGTCGGTTATTATTCCGGCATCATTTTTAGGTGAAGTTCTCAAATATGTAAAAGATCAAAAGGAACTCGTGTTGAGTTACTCACCTCAAGAAAAAATAATTTTGTTTAAACTTGGTGACTTGGAATTTTATACCCGGCTAATTGATGGAGAGTTCCCCCCATTTGATCGAGTCATCCCTACAGAAAAAACCGCAACAGCTATAGTGGAACGTGAGGAACTACTGCGTAATGTTCGGCTTATTTCAGTTTTTGCCCGCGATTATTCCAACGTGATAATTCTAGAGTTCACAAAAGATGGTCTTCGTATTAAACCGAAAGTACAAGGTGAGGAAGAAAATGTCGCGTTTCAGGAAATTACCTTAGAAGGGGAAGAACATAAAGTCGCATTTAACTTTAAGTTCTTACTCGATTTCCTAAATCATGTGGATGATGAAAAAATCATTATTGAGTTACTCCGTTCCAATGCTCCAGTTGTTTTTAAATCAGAAAAAAATAAAGACTTTCTTCACATCATAATGCCAGTGCGTATTCAAGAAGGATAAAAAATTATCGTTATTATGGCGTGCTCATACTGAGTGTATCAAAAGCAATTCGTCTGATTCTGGACAATCCCTCCGATTCGGAAGGCAAGCCAGAATGACGTTATTAATACAGTTCTTTTCTCACCAGTGAATCTGCAAGAGAGTTTTTTTCCCGAAGAATATGCGTGTATGTGATTGGTATTTTAATCTCAGCTTCAAGTAATCGCAGTTGAATAATGAAGTCTTTAATTTCTGGATTTTTTATTTTATATATACCATTAACCTGACGTACCATTAACTCTGAATCTGAGAACACTTTTATTTCAGTTGTATTTTTATACTCTTCTTCTTTTAGTAATTGACTTACCTTTTTTAAAGCAAGCATTAATGCCGTATACTCAGCAAAATTATTTGTTTTGATTCCGATTTTTTCTGAGTGAGTAAAAATAACTTCAGTGTCTTTGTAGAGTACGAATGCAGAAGCGGCTGGCCCGGGATTACCTGAAGATCCGCCATCGGTATATATAGTTAGGAGCATAGAATGTCAAGTGTATAACAACTAACATTAATCGTTAGTACTTAAATTCAAATTACAAAATCTAAATTTCAAAATAATATCAAAATCTAAAATTTTGATTTTTGATTTGGTTTGATATTTGAGTTTTGAACTTTGGATTTTCGTTGTTTTATGTTACATGATACACGTTTCACGAATCAAAGTTCTCCCAATTTTTCTTTTTTCTCAGCCTCTTCTTTTACGAGGTTGAGGAAGCGTTCGGTAGAAGAAAGTCGTTTGTGGCCGACAATTTTTCCGATGTATTCAATAGAAGAGCCACTCATTAACTGATGAGCAATAAATGTATTGCGAAGGTCATTTACAGTAGCATTCTCTACGCCTACCTCTCTAAAACAGCGGGTAATAATTTGGCGAATATTTCTTACCAATAGCGGTTTACCAGTTCGCGTAATAAATAAGTACTCATTTTGAGAATCAGAGCGTACGTTTAAGTAATCATCAACCGCTTTTTTAGCCGCTTTATTTAAAGGCACATCACGTCCGGGTGAAGTTCCATAACTTTGTATGTGAAGTGCATCATTTTTAATATCTTGCACGCGAATATTAGCAAGTTCTCCAATTTTAATACCTGTTTGTAAAAGAAGTTCTACTAACGCATAGGTTCGTGGGTCTTCTTTTGCAAAGTCACGTAATGCACGGTACTCTAATTTACTAAATATACGGGGAGCATTTTGTTGATATTTGGGATGAGAAACATAGAGTGATGGATTTTGTTCAATCACTCCTTCATTTTTTAAGAAGCGCAAGAATGTACGAATAGAGTTGAGTTTTCTACTCGCAGATTTTTTTGTATAGTTATCCTCTAGGAGTTTATTTATAAATCCTTCAATATTTTCCTTTTTAATTTCACGAATATCGCTTTTTTCTTTTGAAGTAAGGTACCCGATGAATTGTTCAAGATCCTTTTTGTAAGCGACAATAGTGAACTGTGATTTCCCCTGGCTTTGAAGATTTTTTACAAATTTCTCCAGCAAAGAGGGCAAAAAATAATTATCCATAATCCTATAGTATATCATATGGTTCTAGATAATACAAGTCTTTTTGTATATCTAGAAACCACAACCTCTTGTTTTATACGATCCGTTCAATAAACTTTAATCTCTTATAAAAACAGATCTCTATATATTTTATACTATAAAACTAGTTTTACAACCTTGATTTTTGCCTGTAATAATGTTACGAGGGGAGCAATTACAGCTTGTTTTTTTAAAATTGATTTGTTATAGTATTACATCTTGATTCCGAGCACTCGGGACAAAAGGAGGAATTTTAACTAATGCCAAAAAAAACTACTACTGAAAAAAAAGCGGATGCAGCTATGCATCCCATGGAAGCTTTACTTCAATCCCATCACCCCACACCTTTGCGAAAAGGTCAGGAAGTTGAAGCGGCTATTGTATCTATCTCACGAAAAGGCGTGTTGTTTGATGTAGGTGCAAAAGCATATGGAGTTCTTGGTGATTTGGAGTTAAAAGAAATATCTACCTATCTTCCATTCTTAAAAGAAGGCGGAAAAGTAAAAGTACGCATTATTACTCCAGAATCAAAAGATGGTTTTCCAGTAATTTCGCTCAACCGATTCTTCCAAAAAGGAAAATGGGATATCTTAAAAGAAAAGAAAGAAAATGAAGAAGAACTTGAGGTTGTGTGTGGTGAGTATGGTAAAGGCGGCGTGTTTGTTGATTTTATGGGCATTCGCGGCGTTATTCCAAAAATACAACTAACACAAGATTTTATGGATGAACCAGAAAAACTGCACGGACAAAAAATCAAAGTAAAAATTTTAGAAGTTGATGAAGAAAAAAATCGCTTGGTTGTTTCTCAAAAAGCATCAGCACTTCATATTTCTACCAAAGACTTACGAGAACGTTTCGACAAAATCAAAGAAGGCGGAACGTATAAAGCAAAAGTACTAGGTGTTTCCGAATTTGGTATTTTCTGCGAAGTTGAAGGAGTCGAAGGACTTATTCACATCTCAGAAATATCATGGGAAAAAGTATCAGACGCCTCCCGTTATGTACATGTTGGTGATGTGATCGATGTTGTTGTCGTAGAAAAGAATGAAAATGATTTGAAACTCAATCTTTCTATCAAACGTTTATCTACTGACCCATGGCACACAATTGAAGAGAAATATCCAAAGGATAAAGAAGTTACCGGCGAAGTTGTTCGTAAAGAAAAATATGGTGTTTTTGTCCGCCTTGAACCAGGTATCGAAGGTCTTATACACATCAGTAAACTAACTGGTGAAGAGAACATTGAAATTGGTCAAAAAATCAAAGCATACATTGAGCGCGTCAATAAAAAAGACCGCCGCATGAGTCTCCTCCTTCCTCAAACCGAAAAACCAATCCTCTACCGTTAAGTAGTCCTTAATAATATTAATGTAGGGACAGGTCGCGACCTGTCCATATTCAATACTTTATTCAATACTTATTGAATAAATTTGAATCGAGGAATTTTTTTGTCATTAATTTCTATCTCTTCAGTAAACATAGACAAAGGACGTACCCAGAGAGCATTCTCACCAAATTCTTCACTCTTATACAGTGCTATGTAAACTACAAGCTTTTCTAAAGTCTCAGAATGTCTTGCAACACCGATTACATTATAAAACTTGCCTTTATAATGCTGATACTTGCCGATTTTTATTTTTTCCATTTTATAAAAAATTTTTAATCATAAACCTTTGACCTATGGCCTACGGTAAGTATGTAGATTAGGTTGTCTTTTTTATGTATTGTGTAAATGATTCTGTACACACTTAATTTATAGCTATATTTCCCTTTTAATTGTCTTTGCAGAGGTTTTCCGTAAACCAGTGGTTTATCTTTGATATCCTCAAGAGCTGCTAAAATCGCTACTTGATGTGTACGTTTCAGCAGTTTAAGTTCTTTTTTTGCCCTTGCGGTAAGTTTTATCCGATACATGATAAATGTTATATATGTCTAATTCGTTTTTTACATCCTCTAAATCATATATATTACCTTTCTGTATATCTTTTTCCCCTTCTTGTATGTTTTTCATTAATTGGGGGTCGGATACTATTTCATTTGTCTCTTTCCACGAATCATACTCATCAGCAGAAATGAGTACAGCGGCTGGTGAACCATTTACCGTGATAATATACTCATCGAGGTTTTTTTGAGCATTCGTAACCATTTTGGTTAAATTTTCTCGTGCTTTGGTTATGGGCAAAATATGTGTCATATCTAAATTTTACAGAATTCTGTACAGATATTCAAGAATTATTATAGTCAAATTATTGAGATTAGGAGAAAGTTTGGGACATGCTTATTCCGGTCATAATTTAAGCGTATCAGGATTATATTGTATACTATACATATATGCCACTCATTGTACAGCAAATAAAACCAATACTGGAAAAATATGGAGTAAAACGGGATTCTTTATTTGGTTCATATGCTCGCGGAGACCATAATAAAGAGAGCGATGTTGATATATTGATTGAACCCCCTAATAATATGGGGTTATCTTTTATTGATCTAAAGTTAGATTTAGAAGAAAGTTTGAGTAAGAAAGTGGATTTATTAAGTTATAGAGCTATTGATAAATACTTAAAAGAATATATTTTGAATGATGTAGTTCAAATTTTATGAGAAATAAGATGGAATTCTAACGAGCTGAGTTAAAATTTCTCAAAAATAATATTTTCCCGTGGGATATTTTTTTCTGCAAGATAGCTGCGCAGCGACTCTACTACTTCCCGATTACCGCACAGATAGAAATCAGTATCGTGTAACATGGAACCTGTAACATGTAACATGTCATCAAGCCCATTAGTTACGCGACCAAGCCTAAAGAATTTTTGGTCTTCTGATGGGATAGGGGAGAGGTCTGTTTCACGTGATATGCAGAGTTTAAATTGAAAGTTACTATGTTCTTTCTGCCATTTTTTTAGTTCATCAAAGAGATAAATATCTTTAAATGTTGGCAAACCCCAAAATATGTTTATTCGTAATTCGTCACTCGTCATTCGTAATTCATTCAATAACATGCTCCGCACAGGTGCATAACCTGTTCCGGTTATAAGGAAAATTTTATTGTGCTTATTTTCTTTCAACCGAAACATACCCGCTGGACCTTGGAATGTTGCTTCTTCTCCAACTTGCAGTTTATCAAAGTACGTAGAGGCAAGGCCAAATGGTTCGAGCTTAATGAGTAATTCAAATGAATCTCTTTGAGCATTGCTAGATGCAATAGAAAAAAGGCGGGAGGCAGGAGCACCCTCTGGAGTTGTAAGACGCAGTATTACATACTGGCCTGGTATAAACTCAATCTCTTTCGGTTCGTGTAATTCAAAACGAAGTAAGTATACTTCTGGGGCAAGTAATTTTTTGTCAGTTAAACGTGTTTTGTAATTTTGAATCATACCCACGATTATACTACAATCTGGCGCGCTGCGTAATCTCTGCCTCAACCAACTCACGTGGACGGCCATACTTAAGCCGAGAGAGTTGAATAATCGCCTGAGCTACTTTTTCATTTCGTTCTTTATTCAAGGCGTCGATATCTTTGGTCATGTCCACAGAAAAAGGCGGTACTGGATCGTTATTTACGATGGTAGCCATATACGCATGGAATCGTTCGATGTTTATAATATCTGTTTCACCGAATGTTGGTTGGAATTCACGCTGTATAAAATTAGCATCAGTCACTCCTAAGCGGAAACAGATCTTAGTGCCAACGTTTCCAAAAATAGCATTTTTCACTTCTTCATCCATCTGACCGATAAACTGGTTCGCAACAGTTAGACCTAAATGATACTTTCGTGCCTCAGAAAGAATGACTGCAAAGTCCGGTGTGGCAAAGTTTTGGAACTCGTCTACATACAGATAAAAATCCCGACGGTCTGCTTCAGGTATATCGACACGGCTCATGGCTGCTGCTAATATTTTTGGAATCATTAGTAGTCCTAAGAATGTAGAGTTTTCTTCACCCAGCTTTCCTTTTGACAAGTTAATAAGTAGTATTTTCCCTTCATCCATCACTTTTCTGAAATCGAACGCACTTTTTGATTGTCCAATAATATTACGCATCATTTTGTTTGTCACAAAGCGCCCAAACTTAGACACGATATAATCCAGAACTTCTGATTTATGGAAGTCTGAAGTTTGTGCAATCTGATCCGTCCAGTAGCGTCGAATAATAGGGTCCTGCACTTTCGGTAATAGTTCCTGTACATATTTTTGGTCGGTCATTACGCGTACAATCTCAATAAATGTACTACCAGGTTCACTCATAATAGTAAGCATTGCGTTTCTTACTGCATGTTCAAAGCGTGGCCCGATAATACCTGTTCGTTGCGGATCGTATAACTTATACATAAGGTTGATAATTGCTCCAGTGATAAAATGTTTTTGATCTTCGTTATACGCTTCCAGTAAATTAAGACCCATTGGTCTTTCCTGGTCAGCAGGATCAAATAAAATTACATCTTCAGCTCTGTTTGGTGGAATATAGCGCAGAGTGTCATCAATAAGATCACCATGTGGATCAATCACACAGACGCCTTTGCCTTCTTTAATATCTTGTTTAATCATTTCTTTTAATAATTCAGATTTACCCACGCCAGTTTTCCCGATGATATAGACATGACGCATACGGTCTTTGGCCAAAATATGCACTGGCCGTTTCACTCCTCGATAATATCCAATTCCAACAGCTGTTCCGCCAGTTTGGGGAACTTCGGCAGATACTGGCGCTGTTTTTGCTTTTAACCATGCGATGTAAGGAGTCTCAACTGTTTTATTCGGAAAATGGAAAAGTGTGGCAAGCTCTTCTGAACTAAGAATTGATATAAGATCAAAAAATGGCAGCTCAAAGATAGGAAAAAATTTATAAATAAAGTTAATCATAAATCCTCCTTTAAAAATTATTCGTGCTTTTCGCATGTAATTTTGATCAGAACCCAGTTGAGAAAAAGCATTACGGATATTGCGAAGGTGGGCATTGGCTGTATCTTTATTTTTAGCTGAGACTGCGATTCTGATTAATGTTTGAAAACCTGGTTTGCCACATTTTTCTTCAATTTTTTCAAGCGCTTTTGGATCGTTTTTAAATGTCGCTTTTTCAGGATTAGCCTCAGTTCTTTTAGTTGAGGCCACATACGATCTTCCGGCTCCTTTCCAGCGGGAATCAGAAGGACGAATAAGTATCTGTACCATCGCACCTTCCTCATCGTCCATTTTAGACAAAGCAGAAGTGAGGGTAGACATGGAGTCGGTTGGTAGATCTTTGTAGGTTTTAAGCGGAAGATACGCTGCTTGTTTTTGCACGAGTGCGCCGTAAGCTACATGTCCATCCTCTGTAAAAATATTCGGTTCATCTACTTTTTGAAGATCTGCAGTTGGATAAAAACTATAAATGGTTTTTTCTACTAAATCGATTATGCGCGAAGGAGCGGAAACATAAAAACGGATATCACCTTTTTTACCCACAACTTCAAACGCGAGTGAATCATCTACTTCCAAAAATGACAACCATCCTGTTTTTTTCAGTCCTGCAAATGAAGCAAACATTTGTTCAGCCGCATCAATTTTTATCTCATTTTCTTTCGGCATTTTGACTTGTAGCGTCACCATCTCTAAGGATATTTTCTCGCGCTTTTTCATTTTCAAGAAAAGCACTGCAAAATAACCAACAATTATAGTAAGAACAAATGCGAGCAAAACAGCAACAAGTATTAAAACAGCTGTGATGAATCCGTCGATAATTCCTGTAAAGACTGCTGTATTCATAGAAAAATTATATATGAAATAAATACACCTAAGTTTGTAAAGTGATTTAAAATGTTGTTATACTGAGTTCTATGAAGAAAAATTTTGTGGCCCTGTTAGTACTAGTTTCTTTACTCATTGTACCACATACGATATCTGTAAAAGCGGCAACAACAGATACCCCGACGCCAATACCTGGTATTGTGGGTTACGCTGAGTGTGATATGTGCGGCTATTGTCCTAAAAATTATGCAACTCCCCCTGGTAACTGGACAGATTGTGTACGGTGTCTATATCCTTCTATATATCCGACAATTAAAGCAGATCCTACTGCTAAAGACACGTTCTTAGTCGATCAGAAAACCCAAAATGCACCTACTCCCTTTCAAGGACATATGTATACAATGCTAGGTTGTATCCAAACTAATCTTTCGTCATTTACTAACGATGGCGCTGCAGTAAGTGTTGTACAGTTTTTTTTGGACTTTATTTTTAGAATAGTCGGAGGCATTGCATTAATCTATTTTATGTATGGAGCGTATTTATTAATGACTTCGCAGGGAAGCGCGGAGCGTTTGAATAAAGGGAGGCAAACATTATACGGTGCAATTATTGGACTCGTATTCGTATTACTCTCAGTTTTCTTGATTCGCTTGATAGCTTCAGGAATATTAAAAATTCCTGGTTTAAGTTAATGTAGATTTACTTCTTTTTTCTTAATTTTCCACCGAGCAGAATACCAGAGAAAGCTAGTGGTAGTAGTAATGTAGAAGCTCCGGTTGCAGGGACACTGCTTGCTTGTCCTCCTTTTGTAGTTGAGCTATAGGTACCAGAACCATTACTATTTGTGTTATTAGAAGGAACTTCTAAGCCGCCTTTTGTGTTGTTAGAACCATACGCGATTTGAGTTGGTTTACGTGTGATAGAAGGCGTATCACTGGGGCTAAATATTGGTGTTGCTGATGGCGATGATTTCGTAATCGAAGCAGTTAAGTTGCTGATTCTTTTGCGCACGTTAAGACGGTTGGCCACAATAGCAATCACGACAATTACCACAACGAGTCCTATAATAAAAGAAAGAATACGATTGAAATTATCCATTATGTGTTTATTATACTAAAAGATTTAATGTTTGGCAATCTAAAAAACACCCTATAGCTATTATTTTTTGTTAGTTAGCAGCGTTTCGTATTGATTATGCTCTCCCAGTTCCATCAGCTCTAAGGCTGTGCCAGCAATTTTGTGTAGTCCATTTGCCGGGTTTTGGTCGAGTTTTAAATACTGATTTGGAGAGTTAAGCGAATCGTACACAATAAATGGTACGGGGTTTAGTGTATGTGCTGTATGAGGTTCGTTAGTCTGTAAATCGTACATAATGTCCGCATTTCCATGATCAGCCGTAACCATGACAATATACCCGTGCTGAGCTAATAATTGTGTTATAGCTTTGAGTTCCTGATCTACTTTTTGTACTCCTTTTACAACAGCCTGGAAATTACCGGTATGACCAACCATATCAGGATTTGCAAAATTAACAAACACAAAGTCTGGATTATTTTTCTCAACATCTTGCTTCACTGATTCATAAATCTCAGCTGCTTTCATTTCCGGAATAAGATCGTGCTTTACTTTATTACTAGGCGTAATGCTTCGATGCTCACCTTTAAATGTAACTTCGACACCGCCATTGAAAAAGTATGTGACATGGGGAGCTTTTTCTGTTTCTGTGCTTCTGAGTTGAGTTAAGTTGAGATTACTAAGGATTTCTCCAATTGTATTGTCGACAAATCGTTTTTTAAAGATTACTGGGTACGTATATGATTTATCGTACTGAGTCATTGTGAAAATTTTATTTTCCGGTAACTTTTCATGGAGTGCAGTAACAAGCTGTTTCATTCGGTCACTACGGAAGTTAAAGAAAAAAAGAGTTTCTCCTGGTTTAATTCCGGTAAATGAGGGATCAATAAGTGTTGGTTCAATAAATTCATCAGTTATATCTCGATTATATGTTAATTCAAATGCATGGATAAGATTTTGAGCGTAATCCATAGTGAAATCTTCAAGTGTCACATGTTTATCGTGCTGTGGCTGCGTATATAAATCAACTGCTGCCATGGTGCGATCCATGTTTTTATCCCGATCCATTGACCAAAATCTTCCGCTTAACGTAGCGATAGTACCAAAGTTAAGTTTTTTAAGTTCCGTAATTAACGCTTTTGCTGCTGTGATCCCCACACGGGGCGGAGTATCGCGGCCATCACTAATGAAATGAATAACCGGACTTTTTGCTTTGTGCTCTTTGAGTATATGCAATAATGCATATAGATAATTTTGGTGACTGTGTACACCGCCAGGTGAAATTAAACCAATAAGATGAACTGACTGTTTTTGAGCAAGGGCAATGAATTCTTTGAATTCGGTAATATTCAGAACACTTTCCTCGGAATGAAGCATCTGCAAACTGCGCGTGATACGGGGTAATTCTTGAAAAATTACGCGTCCCGCGCCAATAGTTAAATGTCCAACTTCACTTCCTCCAATCTGTCCCTGGGGCAGTCCAACATACTCTCCGCTTGCCTGTAGTTGAGTATGGGGAAAGTTATTCCACAAGTAATCGAAGAACGGTGTTTGGGCCACATGAATAGCATTGTTTTCTTTTTTTTCTCCAATACCCCATCCATCAAGGATAATGATTGCCAGCTTTCGCATAGTTATAACTTATTCTCAATCTCAATTAAGCGATTGTATTTTGCCAGTCTTTCTGAGCGAGACATAGAGCCAGTTTTAATAAAGTTAGCACCAGAGCCATAGGCAAAGTCTGCAATAAACGAATCCTCTGTTTCCCCAGAACGATGCGAAATAATAAATTTCCAACCGGCTTTTCGAGCCATTTTTATTGCCTGCACAGTCTCATGCACAGAACCGATCTGATTCAGTTTTATAAGTACCGCGTTGGCAGCTAGTTCTTCAATACCTTTTTTAATACGTTTTGGGTTAGTGACAAATAAGTCATCACCAACTACAAGAAAATCATTATGTGCTTGCTCAGTGAATGCAGTAAACGTCTTCCAATCATCTTCAGCGAATGGATCTTCAAATGAAATAATGCCATCGTCATGACGCAATTCTAAATAATACTGTAGTAATTCTTCACCTGTTAACTTTTTGTTTGTTTTTTTAAATTCGTAGACACCGTCATTATAAAATTCCGAAGCAGCGGCATCGAGAGCTAAATCATAATGAACTCCAGTGGAGTAATCAAGCGCGCGCGCAGCATCATGGATCGCATCCAGGACTTCTTTATTGGAAGAGAGAAGAGGAGAGTAACCTCCCTCATCACCAACTAATGTAGATAACCCTTTTTTCTTAAGGTTTTTGCCTAATTGCGCAAATATTTCAGCGGCTATTTGTACCGATTCACTCGGCTGTGTAGCATTGGGGACAACCATAAATTCCTGTATATCAAAGTTCCAGCCCGCATGTTTTCCGCCATTTACAACATTTACCATTAAACGAGGAAAAGCAGGTGCTGTATCTTTAAAGTAGTACTGGTTAATAAAGTCCCATAATGGTACTTTGTGGGTATAAGCGGCTGCCCGTACTACCGCTTGCGAAACAGAGAGTATTGCATTCGCACCCAAGTTTGATTTATTTTCTGTGCCATCTATTTCAAGCATTTTTTTATCAATCGCATCGGGATCACTTACACTCATGCCCTTTAAGGCATCATTAAGAAACGTATTCACATTATTTACTGCTTTTTGCACGCCTTGTCCAAGAAATCTTTTTTCATCACTATCCCTCAGTTCTACTGCTTCATGAGATCCAGTGGAAGCGCCGGATGGTACCGAAGAAGAGTGTACAGATTCATCCTCTAAACGAACAAACGTACGAACCGTTGGCTTGCCTCGCGAATCAAGAATTTCTAAGGCTTGGATAGATGTAATTTTCATAGAAAGAAATGAATTAATAATTTAGTTTTTCCAGTTCTCCAGAATTTTAATCATGTTTGGTCCAACCAAAGCGCCGGGACGAATACGGTTGAGAGTAAACAGATTCTTTGTTGACTGTGTTTGCCCAGTATTTGTTGATACAGCTGCGGTAAATTCTGTGTCTTTGACCACAGACACAGCTTCATCATTATATGCACCATAGGGATAAGCAAATGTTTCCACCTTGATATTAAATTTGTCTTCTAATCCTTTTTTACTATCAATAATTTGTTTCTCTATGACGCTTTTTGGTGCTTGTTTTAAGTAAATATGATCAAGAGTGTGTGCTCCTATCTCAACTAATCCGCTATCAATCAGTTCTTTAATCTCCGATTCTGTCACAAATCCTTTTCTCCCAACAAAGTCATTCACAATATAAAAAGTTGACTTCATATTATACTTTTTCAATATAGGAAATGCGACCTTATAAAAATCTTCATACCCATCATCAAATGTGAGGGCCAATCGATGGGGTGCTGGTACTAACTTGCCAGAGAGAATAGAGGGCATGTCTTTTACAAAATATGTCTCATAACCGGCACTTTTGAATGCTTTTAGTTGAGTATCAAAGAGCGCTGGATTAATATCGAGTCGTTTTCTAATTATGTCTTTTGAGTCTTGCACATACTCCACATAATGGTACATAAGTATAGGGATTTTAATCGAGTCGATCGGTGTCGGAGTAGGAGAGGGTATAGCTGTTGGTATGGTCGTTGCCGTTGGGGCAAATAAACCAGCCTGATAAATCTTTTGGTTTTTTAGGAATGGACTTGAGATTGTAATTACTCCTAAGCTTAAAAAAGCACAAATAATAGCAAAAACAGGAACCGGTAAATTCTTCATATCGTAGAGTTATATTTTACTACATATCCGGAGGGTAGAGTAGGGCAAAACAGGAGGGATGGCGATTCGGTATAACAAACAGGTTTACTCCTCTGCACATAGTGGCTCAGTGCGAGGAAATTTCAAGACAATGGCTTGATAAAAAATTTGGAGGTGATGGGTTTTGCAATGGACGGTACGTCAGTGAAAGGGGATGGACTTACGTATACGGCGTATGTAACAGATTCAACCGGGACGGTCATGGCATTTTGTACCTGGGTACCAATGCCTGCCGTTCATGGCTGGTCTCTAGATTTAATGCGCCGTAGAGAAGCTGTACCAAATGGTACCATGGAGTTTCTTATTTTGCAGAGTTTACTGTACTTTAAAGCACGAGGAGATCAAAGAGTCAGCTTGGGTTTGGCACCATTTATTTCAAAAGCACAAGAGAGCTCTGAAAGTAGCATAACACATAAGGCATTACATTTTGTATATAGCAGCTTGACTGTTTTTTATAACTATGAAGGGTTATATAAATTTAAATCCAAGTTTGAATCAGAATGGGAGGGACGCTATTTAATATATCCAAACTCATTAGTTTTGCCGCAAATTATATTTGCTCTTATTCGTCTTCAAATGCCGCATCTTTCTTTACAAGAGCTGCATAAAGTTATTTCTGCTTGAAAAAACATCCGTTATTTGTAAAATATAGGACACTATGTATTTTCTAGATATCACATTTATAGCTGACGCAGTATTATATTTGTTTTTTTTATCGGTTTCTTATCGATGTGTAAAAGAAGGCTTGCGCGGTATACTGAAAAAAGAATGTCTAACATTGTTTAATCCCCCTCATTTTTCCGGGAAAGGCGCGGAAGCGCTTGTGTGGGGATTGGCATACTTATCTCTTGGTCTGCTGTATGTTTTTTTCACCGTTGAGTCAACGGTAAAACTTCTCTCATTATTATGATTGTATGGAAGAAATCCAGAAATCCTTGCTATAGTAAATTCTATTGACGAAATCTGTCATTAGTTCAATACTTTTTTGAAGGAATATAGTGCTCGACATACATAGAAGAAAATTATATTTGTCACTCGGGTTATAACATCTGACGGGTCTGAGCACATAGAGGAAAATAGAAAAAAATTATTTAATACAACTAATGGTATTAGGAGCAATACAGATGGATTTGTATTTTGCTGGGAGGATATTTTTACAGAGGGAGTAAAAGCTCGGATTAATTATAACGAAATTTCCTACGAAGATTTTTTAGATTATTCCAAAGATATTATTGAGAGTTGTGTGCTGCCAGATGTGTATAGACAAAGGGATGGGAACGTTCAATTGGAGCAAGATTAGGGCATGACACCGCACTTCAAAAAAAGATTCCAGTTCATTATTTATAATTACGGTCTATATTTGGAGTTTCTGCGTACGAGTTTTGTCACGTGAACTATCTCAAGTTCTTCACCATTATCTCCTACAAAAACATTCGAGCCTGTTGTTCGTTGATACTCGCGAAGGTAGTCTGAAAGTGAGTCCTGTAGGTCAGCTAATTCTTCTTTCATAGCTTTTACCTTGTTGGATAATTCCTGTATAGCCGGTGATCTTAAGATTTGTTGCTTTGCCGCATTTTTTAATCGGTTTGCTTCTTTTGCTTTATCATTTAACTCTTTATAATTAGCATCATTAGCAAAGGAATCCTCAAACATATTGCGCTGTTCTTTATACTGGCCTTGCAATCGTTGAATGTCGGCTAAGTGTTGTTTTATTTTTTCTTCTACGAGTAATAAATTAGATGCAAGATTAGCAGTATCATCTGATTCAGTAGTTTTTTCTTCAGTTGTCACTTCAGACGTTTCTTCAGGGGTTGAGTTTGTTGGTTGTGTATCATCCATAGGAACATCAATATACTGTATTTGCAGCCTTTAAGTCAAACGATAATGTTAAGAAATTATATTTTGAAAAAAAGCGCGTAAAAAATATAGAGAAGGCCAATAATGAGAAGAAAGAAAGTACCGAGTCCGACGACAATAACATTAGAAACAGTCAGTAATTGATCACTTACAAATAAAATAAGTTCATAAAAGTTTTTGACTATATCAACTGTTGGTTGTGCTTCCTGCTCAGCCATATTAATTTGATAAAAGATTTAAGATTTAGGATTTAAGAACAGATAAATCAATAAATCCAAATTTCAAAGCCCAAATGTCAAATGAAATCCTAAACCCAAAATTCAAAAATTTATTTGGATTTTGACATTGATTTGAATCTTTGGATTTTGAAATTTGGATTTAATATAGTGAATATGGACAGGTCGAGACCTGTCCCTACTACTTTATACTTAAACTGAATTATAGCGTATAATTTAATCCTGATATGAAAAATATTACTAAGATTATACGCATCTCAAAACCACTCTATGGCTTGGTGGCAATCATTGCCACATTAATAGTTGTAACAGCATTAATTGATCTTATTGTTCCGTTATTTTCGAAGTATATCGTTGATGAGATAATCGCAAGTATTCAACACAAGGGTGGAAGCATATCGCACTTAACAGTTTTAATTAGCGCTTCGTTTGCTCTCGGTGTGTTTGGCATCATCCTTACCGCAATTACTGAACGGTTGGGAGATCATTTTGCTGGTGAACTGCGTAAATTTCTTACTGAACGGTTTTATCACAAAGTTTTAACCCTTCCTCAGTCATATTTTGATTCAGAAATTTCCGGCAAAATTGTGAATCAATTAAATCGGGGAATACTTACTATTCAGCAGTTTATAAATACTTCTACTAACTTTATTTTGCCGACGTTTTTACAAAGTATCTTAACTATTGTCATTCTTGCATATTTCAACATTCCGGTTGCTGTGTTTACCTTCTTTCTGTTTCCGGTTTACCTAGCCCTGAGTTACTACTCAACAAAAAAATGGGGTGAAGAGGAAGTGAAAAAAAATAAAATTGAAGATTATTCGCGTGGAAGGATACAGGAAGTTATTTCAAATATTAAGTTAGTCAAAAGTTTTAACACCGAAAAACAGGAGTATAGCACTATTTCACATAATCTTACTCAAAGTAATAAAATTTATGCCCGCCAGAGCCAGACCTTCCATATCTTTGATTTTCTTCGTAATTTTAGCCTAAATATTATTCTGACTGCCGTAAATGTGATTGTATTTTATAGCGCGTTTAAAGGCTCGATGACACTTGGCACAGTTGTTTTGATACTCCAGTTAATGAACCAAGCACGGCGTCCGTTATTTGCTATGTCATTTATCTTGACACAAGTACAGAACGCAGAAGCAGGTTCAAAAGAATTTTTAGAAATACTAGAGTTACCTTCTACTGAGTATTTCGATAAAGAGTATGATCAAACTAAGATTATCGATCCTACTTTAGAGTTTAAAAATGTCTCTTTTAAGTATGAAACCTCAGAAATGGTTCTCAAAGATATATCCTTTGCAATCGCAAAGAAAGAAAAAGTTGCTTTGGTGGGGCATAGCGGTGTGGGCAAGTCAACTATAGTAAATTTAATACTTAAGTTTTATGAGGCAACAGACGGTACTATTATGTTGAAAGATAAAAATTATAAAGACTTAACCCAAAATTATATTCGAAATAATATTGCACTGGTGTTTCAAGAAAATGAGTTGTTTTCATCGACTATTCGCGAAAATGTAGCGTATGGAAGCCGGAATGCAACGGATGAAGATGTGATAAACGCACTGAAACTAGCAAATGCATGGGATTTTGTAGAAAAGTTACCAAAGGGAATTGAGTCAGAAGTGGGTGAGAGAGGTATACGATTATCCGGAGGGCAAAAACAGCGTATTCAAATTGCCAGGGCAATATTAAAAAATTCGCCGATACTTATTTTAGATGAAGCAACTTCTAGCCTTGATGCAAAGTCAGAAAAAGAGGTACAAGAAGGTATGGAAAACTTAATGAAAAATAAATTAGTTATTATTATTGCCCATCGATTTTCTACTATCCAAAATGTTCATCAAATAATTGTGCTCGATCAGGGAAAAATTGTGGATAGCGGGAGTCCGCAAGAATTATCAAAACGTCCTGGTATTTATCGTGATTTATTGAATTATCAAGTTGAAGGAAATAAAAAATTACTCGCGCAGTTCGAGTTATATTAATCAATTAAATATTGTAGGGAACGGTTTACTTGTCCCTCCATAGTCCAGAGTATTCGGGGCGACGTGGGAAAATCATTCCATACATATCGTGTCAATCACCAGATATTAAGTAGGGACAGGTCGCGACCTGTCCCTACATGAAATATATTTGTGTAGTAGGGTTGTCACGCTATGGCGGAGTAGACGGGCTCGGCGGAACCTGTCCCTACAACGCAAGTTTAAGTTTTTTTTGATTGAGGAGAATTTTCGATTACATTCATATCTTTCGCGGCTGTCATTGCCTGTTCTCCGAGATCTTTTGCAGTATCTAAAAATTTTTCTCGTGTGCGTGGGTTTGAAAAAGCTATTGCAATACCAGTTCCGATTGCTGCTCCAACAATTGCCCCAGCTGCCCCATATGCCATTTTGCTTTTTTTCTTTGGCTCATTCATTTTCTTTTCTTCGTTTTTTGCCATGTACTTCACCCCCTTTCGCTGCGTCAACTAATAAAAAAGTATATTCTGGAGACGGAAATTCCGTCCATAAAATCTGTACATAACACTATAAATAAAGACATTAAACAGAGGGTTATATTCAAGTAATAAGACTGTAAGTGAAATCATTGGAGATTTTATATTTACATAGTACAATAAGAGACCTTATGTCAACACAAAGCAAAAATCCTAAACCAGAACGTTTTCGTATTTCCACGGATGAACGGGAAATAATAAAAAAAATTGAAATTCTTACACGTTCAGTAGAGCGAGTGTACCCACGGATTGCTGTGCTTATGTGGAGAAGTTTTGTACAGGGTATTTTTGTTGCACTCGGTTCAACTGTCGGATTAGCCATCGTTATTACTGTTTTCACATTCCTTCTCCACCAGTTACGTTTTATTCCAGTGGTAAGTGATTTCCTTGAGCTCATAAATATTCCAAGATACTTGCCAAAACAATAGGTTCAAAAAAATCAGAGAATCGGAGAAGTCAGCTTGCATCAGAAACCAGAAAAGAAAAGTTTTATTCTCTGGCCTCTCTGATTTATCTGGTATCCGATTCTCCGATATCTTCTGACTTTCTCTGCCCTCTCTGAGATAGTATAATATCTTCATGTTAATTGATGAAGCAACGATTACAGTCAAAGCAGGAAATGGTGGACCTGGAAAGGTTTCCTTTTTCCCTGGCTTAAAATCAGGACCGAATGGAGGTAATGGTGGAAAAGGAGGAGATGTGTACGCTGTATTAAATACAAGCATGTCAGACCTCAACAGGTATGTGAGCAAGAAAAATTATAAAGCAGAACACGGTAAACCAGGCCAATCATTTTTAAAATTCGGAGCAGATGCCTCGGATTTTGAGTTGCCATTTCCCGCAGGTACTACTTTGCAGGATTTAGAAACCTCTATGGTATATGAAATTACAAAAGAGAGTCCTCGATATTTACTCTGTCGTGGGGGAAAAGGCGGGAGGGGAAATGCTGAGTTTAAATCATCTATTAAAAAAGCGCCCCGTTTTGCTGAACCTGGAAAAGAAGGCGAAGAGAAACATTTTAAGGTGGTTATGCGCTTGATAGCTGATTTTGGATTTATTGGTTTACCGAACGCCGGCAAAAGTAGTTTATTGAATGAGCTCACAAGAGCAAATGTCAAGGTCGCTCCCTATGCATTTACGACCCTTGAACCAAACTTGGGAGTGGTTGATGGTAAAGTTATTGCTGATATTCCTGGATTAATAGAAGGAGCTTCACAAGGAAAAGGACTTGGTATAAAGTTTTTAAAACATATTGAAAAAGTTCAGTTACTTCTTCACTGTATATCAGCTGACAACGAAAATTTAACGCAGACATATACCACTGTGCGTACAGAATTAAAAAATTTTAATCCGGCTCTTGCAGAAAAAAAAGAAATTATTCTATTAACAAAGTCTGATCTCGTGGAACCAAAAAGTTTACAGTCAAAACAAGAGGAGCTACGTCGACTTAATAGAGATGTGCTGACAGTTTCAATTTATGATTTGGATAGTATTATGCAGTTGCAAGATTTTCTTCGACAGCTTTAACTTTTTTACTTTTTTGAGAGTAGAGATGGGTATATGCGAATGCGAGATACGACACATTTTGTGAGTATAGTTTGTGCACAAACGAGAACCTGTCTTGATATGTCAGCCCCTGCCCGAATACACCGAGTAATAAACCTTGTAAATACAGATGTGACTCTAGTATGTTATTAGGGAACATAGAGCAGGTTATAAATACTACCGAAACAATAAACCAGTGGTGTAGATGTATTTCGTATGAGCGGATTTTCACTTTAATATTTGGGCTAAACTCAATAAAGCGAATTCTTAAATGAGGAAGTTTGTGCTTAAAGGATTTTGGATGAGACGGATGAGAAACTGCAAATGACAGTATAAATCCGAAGGCGGCTGATATGAAAAATGGTACTGGTAACATATCTGAAGATTATTATAGATACATCAAGTTATAAAATGCAAATACGTCAGAAAAGATTACAACTCTATCTTTGATAGAGCGTCCTGTATGAGTTTCATTTTATCTTTGGTCAACATGACCCCTTTTTTTGTAGGAATATACTCCCCGGAACTATTTTTACTATAGATCCGTATATCGATATATTCTTTGCCTTTAAAAGTAGTCTCCCTAATTTTTACTTGATCATTTTCAGATTTATCCATCGTAAAGAGTATTGTCTCCTCTTGTGCCTGTGTGTTTGTGTCCTCCATAGTAATAATAATTTATAAACCTAATACTCATTATAGATTATTTCCTAAGAAAGAATTAATTATATTTTCTACTTCTTCTGGTGAATTGACACGAATGAGTTGAGAACGTAAATCTGAAGCATTATCGAAACCTCGGCAGTACCAGGCGAGATGTTTCCGTAACGATAAAAAGTGCGCTGAGGGTGTAAGTTTTTGAAATACATACGCATGTTCAATCGCCACTGCAAGTTTCGTGGATATGTCTGGAAATTCATTTTTAAATAGCCAGGGGTTTCCGAACGTAGCTCTTCCTATAAGAACTCCATCGAGACTATATGATTTAATTTTTTTTTGAGCGTCAGGAAGTGATTTTATGTCTCCGTTGCCAAGCACCAGCGTGTCGGTTTTTTTAATAATCTGAGCTGCTTTACCAATTTCTTCCCAGTTTGCCAAGCCGCTATACAATTGTTTGAGAGTCCTGCCGTGAATGGAAATAGCAACAGGGTTTGTTTCGAGTAAATACTTGGTCCATTCTTCTGTAATAATATCGTCATATCCGATGCGTGTTTTAACAGAAACAGGTAAGAGTTGTGTTGTAGGATGAAAATCAAACCTAGTTTGAAAATCTTTAATACCCTTCAATAAATCGTCCGTAATTCCTATGTCTTCGATTTTTCTACCTTCAAACCATTCTTTCACGGCTTGTTTTGTCTGTGTGACTATTTCTTGTGCGAGGTGCGGCTTACGAATTAAACCTGCTCCGCCTCCTTTTTTAGCCACATTTTTATCTGGACATCCCATATTTATATCAATTCCATCAAACCCCATTTCAGCCACAATAAATGCAGCTTTATAAAAATCTTGTGGAGTTGCACCGAATACTTGTGCCACAGTAGGAGTATCTGTCTTGTGATGAATAAAAGCTGTCAGTAGTTGTGCAGCGCCACGTGCCAACCCTTCTACAGAAGTGAATTCAGTAAATAAAATATCCGGTTTTCCATATTTATCAGTGATATACCGAAAAGCAGCGTCAGTCACACCATCCATGGGCGATAAGCCGATTAATGGTTTCGATTTTTCCCGCCAAAAGTTAGTTTCCATAAATAGTACCTCCTATTTTATCAGATACAACTTGTTCTTAACCGTTGTAAAAGTTAAAATAACGTATGGATATTAAGAAAATTTTTTTTATTGATAAATTCGCACGTAGGAGAAAACGAGATAGATTTTATTTTAGTGTGGGTATTTTTCTATTTGCACTTGCTGCGTTATTCGTTGCTCAACGATACTCAGCAGTTGATGCATTGGATATCGCAGTATTTCGTGTTATTAATTTTCTTCCTGGGCAACTCTTCTTTTTTTTATATTACATAATGTATACGGGTGCTTTTGAAGGAGCAATTGGGATAACTATAGCGCTTCTTATTTTAAAAAAGTTTTATATCGCAAGAGATGTTATTACAGCAAGTTTTTTGGCAGCTCTAAGCAGTGGTGTGTTGAAAATATTAGTAAATCGAGGAAGGCCACAGGATTTCTTACATCATGTTATTATCCGTGGTGCTGTAGAACATTCTCCAGGTTTCCCATCAGGGCACACAGCAACTGCTGCGGCAATCGCTACTGTCATACACCCTTATCTTAATAAAAAATGGCGACCCTTACTATGGCTGATGGTTGTTCTAGTTGGTATTGGAAGAATTTTTGTGGGAGCACACTTTTTAAGTGATGTTATCGGAGGTGCTCTTTTGGGAATAAGTATCGGATCTTTAACAAATTTTATCTGGGGTATTGAATATTCAAAAAAAAAGAATTAGTCGTCAATATGTTTCAATAAACCAGATAAATAATTGTTGGAGTGCTTTAAAAATGTCTATAGCAATCTTCTATAACTGATAACTACGATTATATAATACCTTATTACTTTAAGAAACAAACAAAAAAATAGTAAAAAAATGTTAAGAGTTTCTGTGCAGCGTTTATCATACAGTAAAGCCTATAAATTTCAAGTTGCAGTTTGTAATGTGTCAGGACCTTTTGCACCCAGGGTGTAAGATAGAGGGATGACAAAAGTTATGCCAGAGACAAAAGAGCAGGTACGGTATCAATGGATAAAACCCGTACTTGATAAACACATATCCATAGAGCAGTTGGTGA
>CAZXWS010000033.1:0-4556 GCA_964644605.1 uncultured Gammaproteobacteria bacterium | reverse complement strand
TGGTATGTAGGGGGAATTAATGATTACCTCTACTTTTTTGCTTATTTTCTCATGACGCTCGCGCTGTTGCAAATGAGCACCGTGGTGCGTAAATTAAAAACAACATAAAACCTATGTCACCTCCGCAAGCATACTCAGAGGCGGCCCTAAAAATTATCCGACAACAGGAGACAATAATCGGACCGTTGGCCTTTGATCAAGCGAGAAAAGTCGCAGGTGTTCAAATTGGCCCAAATGGTCAGGTTACTCTTTCTGGTGATGCTCGATCGATACTTGAGAATTTAGTGAAGCAATTTGAGCAGTTTTTTGGCCAGGCTTCTGTTGAAGTGTGTAAAGATGCGGTGCGTGAAGTGAAACCTCCTCTTCCTCCTGATGATCTTCCTGAGATACTGAGATAAAGATTTAAGATTTAGGATTGTGTAGGGGCGTATTGCTATGCCCCCATATTTCTGTTAAATCCAAAATCCAAAGCTCCCGCCTGCCATAGTCTGTCTGTACAGGATAATAAATTATACAGTTAAGATTAACTGTACAGTTTTGTGAACCTATATCGCAAGGCACTGGCGGGCAGGCAAATGTCAAATCAAATCCCAAATCCAAAGCTCAAATATTCATTTGGATTTTGACATTGATTCGTCCCGAGTGCTCGGGACTATGGAGGGACAAGTAAACCGTTCAGTACATAGAAAGAAATTCAAAAATCAAAAGGTAAAGATCAAAAATACAAATAAAAAGTAAAAAGTCGTGTACATTTTACTTTTGAGTTTTAACCTGTGATTTTGCCTTTTGAATTTTAACTTTTAAATTGATTCTGGACAGATCTCGACCATTCCGTACAGTTACTTGTTACCACCCGAACTATGCAGCAATGAAACTATGAAACAATGTAACAATGAATCAATTTATAACTCGTCACTCGTCACTCGTCACTCGTCACTCATTACTGTATTCCCTTATTGCTTCATATTTCCATCCTTGTTATATTTAAAGTATGGCCGCCATTACTGATGTATTACAAAAACTCAAAAAAGTAGGGGATATTCGTGAAGAAAAAGCTGCTACTCCCTCTTCTGCATTGGGTTTGCCTAATTTTGAAGATGAGCTTAAGCGGATTAATGCCGAAATTTATGAACGCAATGTTGAACTCACTATCCGTAATCGAACCTTTACGATTTTGCAGAAAATGTATGGAATTATTAATACTTCGACAAGTGTGGCTGAAACTGCGGAAAAAATTATTAACGCTATAGTTGATGAATTAAAGTTTCAGAAGGGTTTTATTGCGCTTATCGATGTTCAGCAAAAATCGATCCAATCAATCGCAACTTCGTTACTTACTCCTGAGCAACAAAAAACTCTTGATACGTACGGTCAACCGTTTAAAAAACTCAATGTTTCATTGTTTGATCAGAATAATCACTGTGTACAGGCCGTGGTGGAAAATAAAACGCACATGACCAACGATTTGGGTGACGTTTTGACTCCAGTACTCACACAAAAACAATCCGATGAAGTAGCTAATTTTTTAGCAATTGAGACTTCCATTATTTATCCCATTGTCTTTGCAGGAAAACCGCTTGGTGTGATGGTGCTCTGTCTTGACAAACATATTGGATTTTTATCACGGGCGGAGCGGGAAATTTTAAAAGAGATTATTGAGGTTGTGGCTATCGCAATCGAACGGTCTCAGCTATACAGTGATCTGAAATCAGCAAATGAACAGCTTAAGCAAATGGATAAATTGAAAGACGACTTTGTCTCAGTGGCTTCCCATGAACTCAGGACACCAATGACTGCGATAAAATCATACTTATGGATGGCAATGAATGGGAAAGCAGGAGAGATCAATGAAAAGATGAAGTATTATTTAGACCGCGCGTATAACTCAACTGATCGTTTGATCAAACTTGTGAATGATATGCTCAATATTTCACGTATAGAATCAGGGCGGATGAAGTTTGAGTTTAAACAGGTTGATCTTGGAAAGTTAGTTGAAGACGTGATTGTCGAAGTGAAGTCACGGGCTGATGAGCTTGAATTAAATCTTCAACTACAGACTTCTACTATTCTTCCCGTGCTTGCTGATCCTGATAAAATCCAGGAAGTCCTTATCAACTTGATCGGAAATTCTTTGAAGTTTACTCCAAAAGGTGGCAGTATCACCACTACTCTTCAGCAAACAGGAGATATGGTTACTGTTACAGTGACTGACACTGGCGTAGGTATGACTGAAGAAGATGTGGGTAAGTTATTCCAAAAGTTTGGTTTGATGGAAGGGTCATATCAAACAAATCAAAACGCATCGCTGGGGACAGGCCTTGGTCTTTATATTTGCAAAACAATTATCGAAACGCATCAAGGCAAAATATGGGCTGAGTCTGCGGGAAAAGGAAAAGGTTCTTCGTTTAATTTTACTCTCAAGGTTTTTAACGACCGTGACTTCAAACTCTTTCAAGAGCAGCTCGGTGGCAAGGGAGAGGTGGGCATGCTGCATTCTGGTATTTAAGAGATTTACGCGGATGGATAGCGGATTAGTGCTGATATAAGGGAGTTGATTTGTGTCAGAGATTTTGTAAAAATGAGACATGGGATGGATTTATAAATAAAAATCAAAATCCAAAGCTCAAATGTCAAACCAAATCCAAAGTCCAAATATCAAAAAGTTTGATTTAATTGAGCGTACTGCTTCGTTGGGTAAAAATACAATCCTATTCGTAATGAAACTTCCAAAGCATACTATCAATAATACTTTGATTTCGCAAGTTGTGCGGTCAGCAACAAGCATTGGCGCAAATTATATGGAGGCCGATGGAGCTGAATCTAAAAAAGATTTTCATCACAAACTAGCTACATGTAAGAAAGAAGCAAAAGAGACAATGCATTGGTTCCATATGCTTTCAGTTGCTAACCCAGCACGGAAAAATGAGTGTCGTATATTATGGAAAGAAGCGCATGAGTTAGCTTTAATTTTTTCATCTATACTTAAAAAGTAATTATTTTGGGCTTTTGGATTTGATTTGTAATTTGAATTTTGAAATTTGGATTTATAGATGGTAAAGACATTAAAAAAATATAACAGTCAGCGAAAATCTACAGCAGGATTTACTCTAATGGAAACTACAGTGGTTATTGGCTTGATCGCGATTATTTCCATAGTGGCCATTGGTCTTATTAATCCGACTAAACAATTACAAAAATCCTGGGATAGTCAGCGGAAAACACACCTCGCATATTTTCAGCGCATATTTAATGATTATTATAATGATCATAATTCATATCCGTCCGGTGCAGAACTCTGCTATGATCAACCCGTGAATAATAATGGTATTTGTACATGCAGTGTGTGCGGTGTAGCAGGGAACAATAATTCACTTAAACCCTACACAGCGCGCTTAGGTTGTGATCCCGAATTTTCTCACAAAAAATATTTATATCAATTTGATTGCTCTCAATCAGTTACACAGTGGTATAGAGTGTGCGCGCAACTGTCTGAAAATACGATCGTGAAAAATTCAGATGGCACAACAAATTATAATTACGAAATTACTAGCGGAAATATAGATAAAGGTGAATGTAATACTATGGTGATGCAGACAAGTAATCTATCTGTAAATTCACCTACTGCAACGCCTGTTCCACCTTCGCCAACTTCGGGAGTTGTTCCGAGTGTTACGAACATTGTTGTGTCACTCACTCCAACCTCACCACCAACTACACCTTCACAAACTCCAGTACCACTGACACCTTCGCCAACGCCATTGATGTGTCAGAGTTTTCCTGGGCCTAAGTATTGTTTTAATGGGCCAAACTGTAATTTGTGCGGGTCTGTTGCACAATGTAACATTCCACCCAACTGCGATAATCCTTCACTACTCTTTCTTAATCCTACCTGCCAATCTACATGTAGCCAATGAAATAATTTACTAATTTTCAATTTACAATTTACAGTTTTAAAATGAATTTACAAAACTAAATTGTCATGCTGAATCCAGAATGAAATTTCTGGATGAAGCATCTAGCGGCAGCGAAAAGATAATTTTATCCCTTTATAAGCTCTTCAAGATCTTTAAAATCAGGATTCTTATTTTTAATTAGACTGAGTTTTTTATTCCTTACCCATCCTTTTATTTTCTTTTCAACGAGTATAGCTTCCATTGGAGTTGGGAATACTTCAAACCATACCAGCTTATATAGTCTATATTTTTTTGAAAACGAAGAAGCATCTATCCCTGTTTTATGCTCCCGTACTCTACGTAACAAATTATTAGTCATACCTGTATACAAGACAGAGTTAGTGTGGTTGGTCATGATATAAACACAGTAATCCATAAAATCATCTTACTCCTTTTTAGTATAAGTGAGAGTACGCGTTCGCTAGATGCTTCACCAGACAACATATTCTGGTTCAGCATGACTATTATGTTTCTAAATTTTCCTTAGTTAATTATCAGCCAATCGAATAGTATTTCTGGGTGCAGTATATTTTCTGCGTGGACTTTGAAGTATGGTCGGCACTGCAAATCAGTGGCGCTGCAGCCAACTTTTTGAGTCACAGA
>CAZXWS010000032.1:0-4970 GCA_964644605.1 uncultured Gammaproteobacteria bacterium | reverse complement strand
CACTAAGAATCCTTGCTCTTTATCAGCATCATACACATGATCGATATTTCTTTGGGCAACAAGTTCTCCGTATGTTTTATTTTCATCAAAGTTTTTATGATTTCTAAAACCTGCGGCTACAAACCAACTACCAAGTTCATATACACGGCAGCCTTGTAATTGATCAGTCGGTGGGATATTGGCGAGCCGCCACATAGCGCAATGGGCAATAGGTACACGCTCCCCATCTACTTCGATTACAAAAACTTCACTTAAACCTTGTCGAAATGCTGCCATCAATTTTTCTGGTTCCTGGTCAAGCATTTCATTTTTTGTTTTGGGGTTCTCACGGAAATCGTGAATAAGAGAGCTGAGCCGCTGAAATATAAGTTCTTGTTGGTCAGGAGCGAGTTGAGCAAGCTGTTCTAGTGTCAAAAATTCTCCATTTTGCAGTAGAGTTTCTTTTCCTACCTCATCCAGCCCATCAAAAATTTTATATATCTCAAGTTCTGTTGCTTCATAGGGTATAAATTCGCCAGTGATTGAACTTTTTTCCATAAAAAAACCGTCCTCGCGGAACTATCAATTAATAATTCCTCAAGGACGGAAAAAAAGATTTTTTTTCGTGTTACCACCTTGATTAATTACCGCTTATATTCTGTTTCTTCAACAGGGTTCGTCAGCAATTCACTCTGGGCAGCTGTATAACTGCCTTAGCTGTAACGGGCTACCCGTCAGATTCTACCCCACTTCGTAAGTGAGTTCTTTCTGCAGCATGTCTAAAGACAAGTAAGGTTTTGCCGTGTCTATTTTGTTTGTCGGGACTTCTCAGCTCATACCCTTCTCTGTACAAGACCAAAATAGGATGGGTCCTTACTATAGCTTTTGAAAAATTATACGTTAAGCGACAGCAATGTCAAGTATTTTATACATTATTTTGCCTACTGGTACATCAACTTCAATGACATCGCCGATTTTTTTACCAAGAAGAGCTTGGCCGATAGGAGAAGTGTGTGAAAGTTTATTTTCTAATGGATTAGCTTCAAATTCGCCTACTATGAAGTAGGTGATCTGTTCACCAGATTTATCTACAATTACTTTATAGCCAATATCGACTGCATGCGTGTCTTTTGCGAGATGTTCGACAATATCTGCATTTTTTAGCAGTTCTTCGAGCTCTTTAATGCGTCCTTCTATAAATGCAAGGTCTTCTTTTGCAGCATGATACTCACTATTTTCAGATAGATCGCCCATATTACGAGCAGTTTGTAGCCGTTTTATAGCATATGGTCGTTTATTTTTTGTTATATCTTCAAACTCTTTCTGTATTTTCTCAAATCCCTCTTTTGTGAACTGAACCTTTTTCATAAAAAAATCCCCCAAAAATGTGCAATGGAAACGGGGGTGTTGTTACTAACTATACCGAAGTGACGCTTAAAAGTCAAACTGAGATTGTTAATTGGTGGATTATCCCTGGTGATTTTGTTACAATAGTACTCGGTCCCGATTCTGATCGAAGATCAGAAATCGAGGACTCACGATTTCCGGCGTAGCCGGAACCGGAGTCTAGAGGCAAAAATAAAGCTTTAGAAAAAGAAAAAGTAAATTGAAAAATTAGTACATGGCTTAGAGTTAATATAATCTGGCCCCATCGTCTAGAGGCCTAGGACGGCAGGTTCTCATCCTGCAAACCGGGATTCGAATTCCCGTGGGGTCACCCTTCGACAAGCTCAGGGTTTTACTACTATAATGTAAAGATGAGATGGGTTGTATATATTCTTTTTTGTGACCAGAAAACGTATTACGTAGGGATCTCATCTAACCTTGAGAACAGATTGCTCTCCCATAAAAATAAGTATAACCGTGCTACGAAAGAGTTTTCTGATATAAAATTAATCTATAAAGAAGAATATCCAACAAGAATGCTTGCTGAGAAACGTGAAAAACAATTTAAAGGTTGGACAGTCGCAAAAAAGAAAGCTTTGATAGCAGGTAATTTAGAGTTATTAAGACAGTTAAGTAAAACCCATAAGCGAGTTGATGGTAACTTATGATATAAAATGGTGAGCCTGTCGAACCATTCCCGTGGGGTCACCCTTCGACAAGCTCAGGGTTTTACTACTATAATGTAAACATGAGCTGGGTAGTGTTTATTCTTTCTGAGAGGGAAATTCTTACTATTACTCTTGATTAAATCATAGTAATTAACTACTATGAATAATAATGGAAAATTATAGTGGTGCAGTGTTGAATAAAAAAACAGCAATTGTTATTGTATCGGTATTGTTAGTGCTCTTTATTGTTATAGTTTCAGCATTATATTTTCTTTCATCCAGTCCCAAAACACCTGCTTCAGTACCAGCAGTACCTTCACGGGATACCGTGAACATACAGACAGATATCCGACTAACACAAGCGCCGGTACCAAAACCTACGGTAGTCCCTATGCCTAGGTTTAATGCTGAAAAACATGTACTGCAAACAATTCCACCCGTTCCTCCGCAAACAGTATCTTTGTATACATTTAAAAACAATTATTCTCAAGAAGAAGTGCGGGCATTTGGTCAAAGATTAGGCTTAAATACCATCACGCCATCGAAAGAGAATAGTGATTTTTACTTAGTATCTCAAATGCAAGACATAAATACGCGAGGATACATGCAGTTTAATAGAAAAACAGGAGAGTTTTTATATAAATCATTTGGAGCTGTGGTACCTGATGGAACACAAACAGATGCAAATCCAATAGCACTTGGGACAAATTATGTCAAAAAATTAGGATTGGATGATGGAACAGTCAGTTGTACAAATTATTACAGTGTAAAAGGATATGAGAATAGTATGGTAACAGTGGTGTGTCATCGAGACTGGGGAAAGGTTGGGGGACTTCCTATTGTCGGTTTCCCAGGAATCATGAATGTCGATGAGAATACTCCACTTACATCCCTTACTCTCGGCAAGGCGGATATGAATGCACCAAAAGATAATAGTGTTGTTGCAACGTCCAATGGGACTGATGGCAAAGCACAACCTGAGGATTTTAACAGTATTTCAATTACACTTGAGAAAAAAACAGGTAGACTTCTTGCTATTTCCTCAAACTTACGTCAACTGGTACAATCTGAGCCTCAATCCGCAACCTCGCTCATTAGTCCCCTCACCGCACTTCAAATGATTCAACAAAATAATGCTGAGTTTACGTTAGTTTCGCCTGCCGGACAAGGACAAGTTAATTGGAGTCAAGTATATCCACAAAACAAAGCAAAGGTGCAGCAAGCTCTAATAAAAGACTTTGTACTGGTGTATTTGGAGAAACCATCTGCTTATACTCAGCAAATACTTCTGCCGTACTATATCATTCGTGGTACCGCGCAACTTGACACAGGTTATACCACAAAATATGTCAGTTTTGTACCTGCCCTCGATGGGAAAACTATTGTTGAGGCACCGATAAAATCAAATATTAAAACCTTTGCTCAAGGACAAGTTGCGGGAGTGCAATCAACTGTGATTCCCGCAAAAGATGCAGCACAAAAACAAGGAACCTTCAATACTTCAGAGTCATCTACTCCATACCCAACAATTCAAGTAGATCAACCTAGCGGTGAAGTATGTATTGCAGGAAAAGGTCAAGGTCAGGATTCAGGTATTTTACTGCATATTGAAGGTTTAGGTGATGTTCATTTAACATACAATGGAAAGCATCAATATTATATCGGTAGTAGTACTTTTCCAGCCACTGATAAAAAAGTAATTGAAGATGCATTTTTTGATTTAGTAGCAAAACAATATGTATTTAATTCTGCAAATTATATAAATCGCAATAAAGATAACCAAAGTTTAAAGACTTTAGTTAATGCGAATACTGCAGATTCATATAACCAATTGTTTGATTCAGTACATGGCTTTTACCGAACTCCTGGAATTAAACAGTCGACTACATGCGAGTCTTCTATATATCCACCCAATAAAGATTGTTATAGCCAATATGATAGTAATTCAACAATATATTCCTATGATCATGTGCAAATTGGAGTTGTTCGTGATAAAGTGGTAAATACATTTATAGCTAAAGGTTCGAATGCAATTTCAGATTTATCAACAGGAACAGATATATTTCCGCAATCAACACTCACTAATTTTTCATGGGTCTTTTTAAAGCTAGGTACAAAATATCAAACTGATAAGGGAGATTGCTATATTTCAGGAACATCTCCCTCATTGTTTATATATCCACAAATGCAAAGTGAGGTTCAAATATCTTACCCATCATCAACTGTGTATACGTATCCTAGTACTTATGATCAAAAAATTACAGTTATGGCGAATCCAAATGGAGTTATAAATGCTAAGAATGCATCATATGAGTATTTATATTATGAATATTCGCAAGGAGTTAAATTGTCAGTTCCTCAAGAAGGATATATCATCCCATCGAGAAGTTATATTAAGTGGATTAATGAAACTTTAGTACCAGTAGTAGGATTAACTGCAAGCGAAACGAATCGTTTAGTGATAGATGTAAAAAACATTATGCGAAACGTCAAAACCCCTTATATTAAAGTAGCATTAGCCAGTGAAAAAGAACTAAATGAAAAAGTACCTGTTTATATTACTTCTATACCTAATTTACATCGAGTACATATTTTTATTACTCCACTTAATTCATCAGTACAGCTGACACCCCAACCACTACCAAAATTAGATAGGGTAGGCTGGTATTCGGTCGAAGTCGGTGCGCGGTTAGTGAATTAAGTAACTTCTGACATCTTCATTGTGACTTCTAAGTATTATTTTTCTTATCTCTGATCGTGTTCTGATTATTCGAATAATCAGAACAGATTCTTTGGTGGGATTGTGGGGCATGCACCGTCTCTACGAAATAACAATCGATTGGAAGAGAAGTAGTGTATATTTATCAGGATATAGTCTTTCGTTATCGCAGCTCATAGTTGAATGTCTCACGTTATACGTCATTAACAACATTCCTG
>CAZXWS010000031.1:0-20169 GCA_964644605.1 uncultured Gammaproteobacteria bacterium | reverse complement strand
TTCAGAAGTCGTAGAGTAAGCCATTTTTCTTTTTGGCCCGCAGCTTTTGTAAAAGCAGCTATCTTTGCTGATCCCAGGTCATTTAAAAGTCCATTACGGTCAGCACTTAATCCAAAATAAATTACCCGTTCATATTTCGCGATGTCGAGTTCTTTAGCAAAATTAGTCCAGTCAGGAATAAATACAAAGGAGTGGATATCTACTTTCTTGGTCGGAACAACAGTCATGGGGACAGTGGTGGGTGAGGGTAGAGTCTGAGGTGATAATGTGTTTTTTATTTGTAAGCCTTCGAGTACAAGTGTACCGATAAGGGCAGTAAAAAAAAGCACAATAAAAACTGTTTTCATTTAAATAGTATACAAAAACGGAAGAAATCAGAGAATCGGAATAGTGTTAAACTAATTAGAACATTCGTAAAATAGTACTATAGACATTAATCAATATTAATTATTTGCCTTGTAGTTAAATATATTGCTAGTTTTTGATCAATTTATTAGCGTTTTTTGTCTCTTTTGTATTTATTTTCCCAGATATAAATGCATTTACCCCTTGACAAATTGTAGAAAACTATATAAGTTTATATTATGGGTTATAAATTAAGTTAGAAAGGAAGTGAGATTATATGAATACAAAATATGCTACAAGAAATTTGAACAGTATCAAAACAGAGGAAATACTTGATGTTCTCGCCCAGTTAAGTCAGGGATATTAATTACAAATTGATCGAAGGAGGTGAATATATATGAATAGACATAGTGATACAGACATACTCAGCGCACTTTGGCAAGTACTTAATACCGGGGTAAGTAGTGGTACTCACAGCCATGTTCCGCACGTTCTCTATACAGAACAGAGAAGTGAGCATACAAAAACTCGGTAATTAAAAATTGTGTTTACAAATAAAATATATAGCACTTTAAAAATTATGAGAATACGCACGAACAATATCACACACCAGGGGCATATTAGTGACATTGTAAGGCAGCTTGGTCATCAAGCTCTGATCTTGGGAGAGGTCGAGAGCATAGGTATGATGGAGATGGGAATGTTTTTGCTACATCAAGTTAATTTACATGGAGCGTTGCTTACAAACACAGGTCCGCCAATATGATAAAGAAGTGTAGGAAAGAGGAACGGTAAAGCCGTTCCTTTTTTTTGTCCTATAAACTGAAAGAGGGACATCTATAAAGATGCCCCTCATCAGCTCAACATTCACCTACACAACCCTTGAGTACGTGAACGTCGAGCATCCCTGATAGCTATCTATAAAGATAGTTTTTAAAGATGCACGACGTTCGGTAGGTTATATCGAGCTTACCCCGCGAAAACATGTGAAAGAAATCATAGCTTTCAGCTATTGAAAGTATGACTTTACTTTTGATCACTGGTTTCACGGAGTGTCACGGTACAACAAGTGAATATGTATATTATACCATTATTTATTTGAAGTTTTTTTGTTTTTAGCTGATTTGCCTAATATTCCCATTTCTTTCAATTTCCACATAAACAAAGCTCCTTTTCGTTTGGCTTTGGAATCGACCACAAAACGTAAGGCTTCTTCAAGAACTGGGCGGGGGAGCGTTTTTGCGAGTTTAATATACAGGCTTTTGTGGTGTTCATCTTCAAGCTGTTTGGCTAGATAAACACCGAACGCTTGGTATTCGCGAGAAATATATTTATCTTCCAGAGGATTAAATTTTTTGAGGACATCAGCAACTGATTGCATTCTATAATTATATAAGATAAAGAAGATAAGTTCTAAGTTCATAAAGTACTGAGTGAATGGGATATCTAAAAATATAATTCCGTCATTCTGGTAAGCGAAAACGTAGTTTTCGCGCATCCAGAACCAGAAGAATTGCTTACAAATGAGATACTATGAAATATAAAAATCCTGTTATTGATTTGGATTTTGCGGATCCTTCTATTATTAAGGCAGATGACGGTAAATACTATCTGTATGGGACTCGTTCTTACGCCGCCAATAACCACACCCATATTCAAGTTGCGCACTCAACTGATTTTTTCCATTGGACATATGTGGGTGAGGCAATGCCGCAAAAACCTTCCTGGGCTCAAAATACGATTGAATTTTGGGCTCCGCATGTGCTGTATGCAAACGGCATGTATTTTCTCTATTTTTCGACACAAAAAGATGGGGGAGAGGAGTTCTGTATAGGTGTCGCATGTTCCAAAAATCCAGCTGGTCCATTTATTCCTGTTGATACGCCCATTATGTGCGGACATGGTTTTACCACTATAGACCCGATGGGCTATGAAGATCCAATTTCTCACAAAAAGTATTTAATTTGGGGCTCTGGACATGGACCAATTCGCATTCAAGAGCTTGCAGATGATCTTATATCGTTGAAACCCGGAAGCACCTCACACATCTTGCTCGAACCAAGTGATAAACCATTTGAAAATTTAATAGAGGGTGCGTATTTGTTTTATAAAAACGATTGGTATTATTTGTTTTATTCTGGTGATGATGTCTGGAAACAAGGAAGATACGCGGTAATGGTCGCACGATCCAAAAATATACTCGGTCCGTATGAAAAAAAAGCCGACGCTTTAGGTTTAGCAGATAGTGTGATGCTGCGAGGTAATACACGATGGGATTCTCCGGGACAAAATTCGATAATTGAGGAACAGGGTCGTGTGTGGACTTTCTATCATGCTGTTGATCTAAAAAAACGGTTAAATGAACGAACAAATCAGTTGAGGCGGGTTGTGATGATGAGTGAAGTAATTTTTGATAATGGCTGGCCAAAGAAAGTAGATAGTATTTAGTATTTAGGGAAAAGTTACGAATGACGAATTACGAATAATATCAAAAGATTTAAGATTTATGATTTATGAATCAATGTACTTGTAGTGGAGCGATTTACCTGACCCGCTGGGGCGGTGGTCGCTCCTTCATTTGCATTAAGGTGCCATAAATGGCACCATTACATATTAACATTCTTAAAGCTCGAAACTTGCGGCTTTTTCGGCTGTAATCCCCATTTTTCACTATATTTTTTAATCAAATCAATACTTTCTGTGTGGGAAATACGAACCATTTGCGGATCATTGGCCGCAAAATCCCACAAACCTGAATTTGTCAGCACTGTTTCATCACCCCAATCAGGCCGATCCACTGCTGGATAGATGCACACTCCCAGTAGCGGAACAGCAGCATCTCTACATTCATCGATTTCTTTCAAAAATAATCGCCACCAGCGTTTTCTTAGTATGCCGTAACTGCCTGTTTCGGTGATAACAATCGGTTTTTTATATCGCTCAAATGTCTCTGTCAGTAATTGTTTTACTGAGATACGAGCCTTACTTTGCAGTGGAATTATTTTATGGTAGGTAAGGCTGGGATTTGTTTTATGAAAGCCATAAATCCATTCCTGGTTATGCGCGTAATAATTGATACCGATTATATCGATATAACTTGGATCACCTCCAAGTTCAGGTTCTACCGTTCCATTAATCATATCCCATGCCTGGAACCGGATATTGTTATTAAAATTTTTGACAAAAGCTTGTAATTTTGCATCAGGAGAATTAGTCGCGCGATACATGAGGGGGTCAATCAGTATAAACTTTACATCACTGTCTTCTGCCCGCATCGCATCAATAGCTGTGAGTGTGGCGCGCACAAGCTGCCGTTTAAACTCGCTTCCTTTGTTAATTTGAAACGGCGCCCATTGCCCTGCAGAAGCACTGAAAAAAGCGAAGAATGATATTTCATTAATGGGGTTAATGTAAAGAGTACCTTTTTGATATTTACGAATCAACGTGATACATCGTCGAGCATATTCAGCAAACTGCGCAACAAATTTTTCGGAAAAAGGATCAAGATACTCCGGAAAATCAAAATGGTTTAAGTTCCATACCTGTTTGATATTTTCTTCTGCGGCTACTTGCATCATCTTTTCAAATCGGTCAAAATTATAGGTGTTATTTCCCTTGTCTATCTGATTCCATGCCATGCCTTCGCGTACTGTATAAATACCGAGTTCTTTAATGAGCGTGTAGTCTATCCGGCAGTACTCATCATGTTTTGTGGCAGCCAACAAATCAAGACGTTTGTGCATACCCTTTTTTTTGGCCAGGGCATAGGCACACTCATAACCGGCCCAGAAAAAGGAGTTATCCATTAGTCATCAGAAGGGGAACGCGTAACATCACCGGCTGTTGCATAGGCATGCTCCGATTCAGCAAAACGGTTACGGCTTTTGCCGATTGCTTCTTCATCGTTTGCTTGCGGTTCTAGACTATAAAAAAGATCAAGCGCATTTTTAAATGCCTGATCCATGTTAAAGTATTTGTAATTTGCAAGTCGACCCACAAAGTAAATATCATCTAACTTATCTGCTTCTTTTTTGTACTTGTCATATATCTCTTGATTGCGGGGATTGGGGACAGGGTAATAGGGCTCACCATCATCTACGGTGTACTCTTTGGAAATTGTAGTTTTTGGATGTTTTTGTTTTGTGAAGTGTTTGTATTCCACTATACGAGTAAATCCGACTTCTGTGCCGGGATAATTGATTACGGAATTTTCTTGAAAAAATTCTTGATCATGTGTTTCCCAGACAAAATTAATAGATCGATACTCTAATTTTTCATCCAGACTATGTTTAAAATCGAAAAACCGGTCAATAGGTCCGGTATAAAATAATTTTTCTACTTTTCCTTCAATTTGATCTCGAACATCAAAAAAATCAGTGTTGAGAAGAACAGTGATATTCTCATGATTCAAAATTTTTTCGAACATTTGAGTATATCCGCCTGCTGGTAAATACTGATATTTATCTGAAAAGTAGCGGTCATCAAAGTTTGTTCGAACCGGTATTCGGTTGAGCACTGAGGCGTCTAGTTCTTCCGGGTATTTATCCCACTGTTTCTTTGTGTAGTGCTTAAACATTTTGTCATACAGTATAGGACCTACCTTTGCCTCAGCGGCTTCTTTACCGTTTTTTGGATTATCATTTTTTATCTGATTTTTATCAAGCCATGCTTGCATTTCCTCTTCATTTTGAATGTTTAAACGGAAAAGTGTATTTACCGTGGTAATATTTACGGGGATTGGTACTAGTTTTCCATCTACTTTTGCAAGCACCCGGTGTTCATAGGGATACCACTCAGAAAAGCGATTTACATACTCCCATACGTCTTCATAATTTGTGTGGAATAAGTGTGCGCCGTATTTGGAAACAAGAATTCCGTCTTCGTTGTAAAAATCATAGCAGTTGCCACCGATGTGGTCTCGCTTTTCAATGACAAGTACTTTTTTTCCGAGGTTCGCGTAGCGTTCAGCTAATACAGCGCCGGAAATACCTGCGCCAATGCACACAATATCAGCTTGTGGTATGGTTGTTGTTTCTTTATTTTTCATTTGGTGAATAATTAATTTCTAATAATTGTTACGCTGCGCTAGACCTGCCCGCCAGTGCCTTACGATAGAGGTACTCGAAACTGTATAGTTGTGCACAACTGTACACGTTACGAACCTGCATAGGTAGGCGTAGGCAGGCGGGTGCTTCAACCAGAATCTTCGATCTGGTTTCAGCATGACTTTGTAAGCAATTCGTCATTCTGGCTTGCCCTCCGAATTGGAGGACTTGTCCAGAATCAGACGAATTGCAATGGTGCTCTGTTGATTCTGGATGCGCTCGAACACGCGTTCTCGCTTACCAGAATGACGTAATTCCAATATCGAAATACGAATTAAGTTACCACCCGAGCAATGCAGCAATGAAACAATGGAACAATGAATCAATTTATAACTCGTAATTCGTCACTCGTCATTCGTAATTTGTAACGCGTAACTTCCTGTTATTCCTTTTCATACCCTACGGTAAAGTTGAAATTCGCCACTCCCAAGGGTGAGGTGTATCCCTTTCGATCTGGCAGATAACTAACCTCATCAAATATTTGCAACTTATCCAGAGCTTCTGCCATGAGCCCTTTCATTGCACTAACCGTGTTATCCCATGAAGTTCGTTCAATTACCGCTATTTCTAGTTTTTCACGCTGTTTTTTTTCAGCAGGCGTTTCCTGCAGGTAAAAAGTCAGAGCATCTTTAAATTCCTCGGCAGTATGAACAATCTTTACTTCTTTTTGATAATCACGTACTACATCATAAATAGGCGTCGAAATAATGGGCTTGAGTGCGGCCATAAACTCCAGTGTTTTTGTGGGGCTTATGAATTTAGTGGATTCATTCATGGCAAATGGCATGATCGCAATATCAATGCCTTTTAAATACTCTGGTAACTGTGCATAGGGCTTTGAGCCAAGATAAAATATATTGTCTCGGCGAGGTAGATCGGCTTCATTTATCTTAACCACTGGTCCGATCATTACGAACGATACTTCTTGCATAAGGTCTGCGGTTTGCGCAAGTAAATCCAAATCTATTCGCTCATCAATTACTCCGTAAAAACCGGCTATTTTTTTATTATTTTTCCTGATTTCTGCTAAGTCAGTAGGAATTTTGATTGATTTTTTCAGCGCCTTTTCAAAATGAACTCGGTCTACAGAGCTTGGAAAACAGTGAACATTGTCGTGCAGTTGGCTCTTGGATTCGTAGAGTGATTTTCCGCCAGTAAATACGACATCCGCGTATTTCAGAAGTTCACGTTCTTGTTCTAGATGGCGAGGGGATGCTCCTTTAAAAGCAGAGAGTTCATCCATGACGTCGTATACTACTAAACTGTGATCGATTCGTTTCACCATCTCACCAAATCCTGCGGAATAAAACCAAAGTATTGGTTCATTGATTGCGAGCTTGTCCATGTACTCAGTGACAAGGGGCTCTAATTCATCATGCATTTGATCCCAGCTGATCCTAGGCTGTAACACGGTGATATTTTTTGAGGCTTTGATTGTGTGTGCTGTGCCTTTATTTTCCTCTGTAAATGGAATGGGTTCTTCAATGAACAGAATTTTTCTATCTTTTGCTAAGCGATTGATAATATGTTGCGGTCTTTGGATAACAAATTCCCAGCGCAGGTGTGAAAAGACCACAATATCATAATCTCCAGAAAGTTTTGGCGTATTCATCAGATTATTTTTTAATTTCATAGCTTAAAAAAACTTTTAAAAATATGAATTGATTGTAATGAGCAGCCGTGATAATGCGACAAGAAGGGTGTAAGAAATATGTAAAAGTTAGGAGTGACGAGTTACGAATTACGAGTAGAAATTGTTATTGGGTATTTGTTATTTGGTATTTGGGTAGGGACAAGTCGCGACTTGTCCCTACACAGACAAGCACGGAGCGTATTGTATACCACTTGAAGTCCCGAATTCTCGGTACGACGGGGGAAAACCGTTTCCTACAAACAGCATCATGTTTTAAGTAGGGACAAGTCCCCACTTCCCCCGCCATGGCGGGGAGAACAATGCAGCAATTGAACAATGTATCAATAACTCAAACTTATTCTTAAATCTTCAATCTTAAATCATTAATCCTCAATGGAATATTTATCCAAATATTTCCCAATTCGATACTTTGTTATTAAACAATAGCGCAGAGTTTAAATATGTTTCTAATTTAGGTGCATCCATTTCAATAATCCCAAGCCGCCAACGCTCACTATGGGCGCGTCTAGCTTGGAAGAATAAATACATTTTTTGATCTTTCATTACAGCAGCGGCGTGACCATTTTCACCGGAGTCCCAACCGGAAAGTGGGGGATTCATGAGAGGTCCAATGGTACGGTACGGACCGAGAACAGAGTGTGAGGCAGCAAAAAATATGCGTTGTCGCGTCCCGCGCTTACCATAGGGCAAAAAACAGACCGCGTTCAAAAGAATCAAACCGTTGGGCAGTTCCAAAAGTTGTGCTCCTTCAAGACCCCATTCATAATCTGTGTGGTCGTGTTGATTGTGATGAATCACTTCCTCGTGAGTAAGTATCGCTTCTTTTGTATCATGTGGTCGCACTCGTGCCCAGGGTCCTTCCCATTTATTTGTAATACTTTTTGCCAGATAAATATTCGGTCTCCCAACTTCGGCCATGCCGGAATACACTAAATATTTTTCTCCACGAATTATGGCCGGGTGAGAGTCATAAATACCTGCTTCAGGAAAAGTTTGCAGTAACTGTAGTTCGCTGTTTGTTGGTAAATCAGAATACAAAGGTTTAGTAACTCTCAGAGAGTAGAGGACAGTGTCGACATACTCAAAGTGCCAGCCATCTTCAGAAACAAGATACTCAACCCGACCATTAAGCGCCAAACAGTCTGTCTGCACGAACATATGAAATTTTCCCTCATCAAAAATTACCCCTGGTGCAGCAATGCTGTGACCACGCACCTGTTTTAAATGAATAAGTGGTTCTTTATGCCATGTCCCATATAAATCAGGAGAAGTAAGATGCATAATGCGCCATAAAAAACCATTCCCGGCATACGTTCCATAAATATGCCAGAGTTTTCCATCATACACAGGACAGGGATCTTTGGAAATTATTTCACCGGTGTTGGTTTTTAAAGGTCCATGTAATTTGCTATTCCAGCGGAGGGAAGACATAAAAATTTCTAATTTCTAATTGACCTATACAAAAATCCAAATGCCAAAATCCAAATATCAAAACAAATCCAAAATCTAAATTTCAAATGATTTTTTTTGGATTTTGAGCTTTGAAATTGATTTGACATTTGGACTTTGAATTTTGGATTTCAGTAACGGGTGATTAGTAATAATTACGTAATTAGAAATTTATAAAATCTCCTCAAACTTCATCAACTTTTCACTCATGCGCATGTAGGACTCGATATATTTTTGAAACTTAAATAAATTAATGCGCGCGATACCAAATTTCCATGGTTGCCAAGCAGGCGGACGCGCTTGATAAAACAAAACAAGCTCGTTGTTATGAATTATCGCTGCCGCATGACCATTTTCACCGGAGTCCCAGCCGGAAAGTGGGGGATTCATGAGAGGACCAATGGTTCGGTATGGACCGAGAACAGAGTGAGAAGCCGCAAAAAAAATGCGCTGTCGTGTTCCTCGTTTTCCATAGGGCAAGAAACAAACCGCATTCAATAAAATGAGTCCATTGGGTAGTTCCAGAAGCTGCGCGCCTTCTAGCCCCCACTCATAATCGGCATGGTCTTGTTGATTATGATGAATTACTTCTTCGTGTGTCAGAATGGCATCCTTTAGTCCCTCCTGCGGACGAACCCGCATCCATGGTCCACTCCAGTCATTACTATTACTTTTCGCAAGGTAAATATTTGGTCGACCTACCTCTGCCATACCCGAGTATATGATATATTTTTCTCCGTGAATGATAGCGGGATGAGAATCATATATACCCGTTTCCGGCTGTTTGCTTAACTCATTTTTTTCTTCTGCAGAAATAGTTTCTACACTGCGTGTTACTGCAAGCGAGTGCAGAGCTGTTCCGCTATACTCGAAATTCCAACCGTCAAAAGAGCGTAAATACTCAATGCGGCCATCAACTGCAAAACAATCGGTTTGTACAAACATATGAAACTGTCCGTTATCGAAAATTACTCCAGGTGCCGCCACACTTTTTCCATGCACACCATGAAGGGGGATTGGGTTATGTTCTGTCCAGGGTCCCTCAAGTGTTGGAGCAGTGGCATGTAATATTTCCCACGTTTCAGTGAGTACACTCCCGCCCGAACCGTAAATATGCCATGTGCTTCCATCAAACACAGGACACGGGTCTTTATTATCACGAAAGCGTGTGGCCAAGTATAAAGGTCCAGTAAACTGTATATCCCATCTGTTTTTCATCGATTAATTTATTGTATGGAGTAAATGTTAAGAAAACGTTAGGAACAAAGTAAGATTAATGTTAAATGGCACTGCAAAATATTACTGAAAAATAATTTTTTTCGTGTATAATTACGCGACTCTATAAATTTTCAAAAAAAGTCTATGTTAAGAAAAAATCCTTTTTACATCATGCTCAGTAATGCTTATGAAATGGAGTCCGCACTGATTCCATTATTAGAGAACCAGGCAAAAGATGCGAAAAATTATCCGCGTATTGGTAAACATTTAAAAAAATTGCTTCGTGAATCCAAATCACAAGCAGTTAAGTTCAAAAATCATATTGATAGTATTAAAGGCCTTTCTGCCGAGAATAAATCTGAATTAAAGGAGACATTTCCACTGGTATAAGCTACTATTTTTTTCCATACATTCTCCAAGCACGTTCGAGAACTTTCATTAAGTACACAAGTGACTGAGAAGCTACTCGTTCTTGATTCTTTTCTTGGTACATACGTACACCTTCAGTTCTTTCAATATTGAGTCTTCTCATACTGCCTCTTCTCGCATCTTGATTAATCGAATGATCACTTATTTTTTCAATTAGGTCACTTTTAGCACCTCCAACAGCGGCTCTTATAAAATCTTTTGCTTCACCAGGATAATCTGCTAATAATTGCACAATATCATTTCCACTATCACCAGCAATTAGTCCCTTGGTATTTATCTCAGAAGCCAAATCCCTGACAAAATTATCTTTTCCCCAAGCATTTTTTGGGAGTATATGAAAATTCCATTTAGTATCACCATTTTCGAGTGTCTGATCTTGATACATTAATATATCATAATCAGTAAAAAAGCCTTTAATATATGTTTGGTACTCTTGAATTTCTTGCGCATTTGCATCTTTTGCAACTGTGACATAGAGATCGAATTTATAAGGATCTCTGGGGATCCATTCATATGCATAGGTAGCTGGGTCAGTCGTGTCCCCAGGGGGGAGCAACATAAACTTAAATTTTGAAAACTTCGGGTCGGCATTTATTCGTTGAAATAAAGTAGATGTAAGATCGTTAAAAAGTTTCGTTTTATTAAATCCTGAAGCTTCAACTTTTGCAAGATAATTGCGATCTTCTTCAAAATCTGCTTCGGTTATTTGATCAGAACTTTTTTCAAACGATTTTTCCTTTAAATAAAATCTTCTGGTTCCAAGATTAGTTCCAGCTGCTAACGGTCGAGCAATTTTTCCTTCTTGTATAAGGGCTACCATTCGTTTTATATCTGTTGCCGTGACATAGGTTAACCCCCAGTGACCTTCTTTAATTTGTTCATATAAAGCACTATTATTTATTCCTTCTTTATAAACAGTACCATCAATATCTAAAAATAAAGTCCATCTTCTGCCTTCACTACTTTCTTGTTCATCCAGCGTTTTTTTAAGTAGCGCATATGGTTCTTCATTTCTCAATTCATTTTCCAGTACAGTGCTTAAATCTACATCACCACTTTCCATAAATTATGAGTTAATTATAATGTTTTAAAGAAATCTATGTACTGATTTACCATCTTTTCTATAGTAAATAAATTCTCTACATGTCTACGGCAATTCTGTCTTATTCTTGCATATTCATTATCTGGCATACTGTAGATTCTTTCTACAGCTTCCTGAATACCAGCCTGACCAGTTTTTTTAATTATGAAGTTACCTCTAATATCGATGTCAGAGGGATTCACTAAAAATCCAGTTTCGCCATCCTTGATTATCTCCTTAGTGGCTCCTCTCGCATAGGCGATTACTGGTGTACCAGTCGCCATACTTTCAACCATCACCAGGCCAAAAGGTTCCTCCCATTCTATTGGAAACAAAAAAGCTCTAGAATTTTTAAACAATTCATTTTTATCGTGTACATTTGTTTGTAAAAGTATACTATTTGAAATTTTAGGCTCTATTTTATTCTTGTAATATGTGGTATCTTCAATCGGCCCATATATTCTTAATACTTTTTTTAATTGAAATGCGGTGTCAACTGCAGTATTTAAACCCTTTGGTGTTAACGGATCAATTCTTCCAACCCATACTAAATCTGATTTATTAACTGGGTCGATGTCAGGATAAATTTTTTCAAGCGGAATGCCATGTTGAATTACTTTTTTTTGGGTGTTATCTATCCACTTTGCCTCTTCGAATTGATACTGTGAAGGAAATACAAAAAAAACATTTTTCGGTACTTGTTGAAACTGGAAAAACTTTGCATATCTGTGATATACGGGCATATGTCCGATGATTATGAGGGGCTTATCTCGAGTAATAGTGTCCCATGTAAATGGAAGAATCATATCAGAGCAGCTATCGACTACAATATCGTACTCTGAAATATGTTCTTGTAATATTACGGATATTTTCGTAAGCAATGCTGCAGAAAAGTAGGCGAGTTCTTTGTCTGAAGATGGGGCTTGTAAAAAAAAGGAACTTTTTTTAATATGATCTAAATCATCAGTAAGCACTTCAGTTAGGTTAACTTGTGGCGGCATATGCAGGGAACCTTTTACTGCGTATAAATTACATGTTCCTTTTTTAGAAAATTCATTTATAAAATTAGCAGTCCATACTTCAGTCCCACCCTGACTGAAAGCTGTTACGGGTTTACCAAAGTTACCTACCACTGCGATGTTCATTGTGTTAAAAGTTTTTGATATAACTTTTCGTAATCATTAACCATTTTTGTTAAAGTGAAGCGATTCTCGACCTCTTTTCTGCATGCTTGACTCATGGTATGAAACTCTTCATTCGAAAGTGAATATAGTCGTTGTACCGCTTCAATAATACCTTCAATTCCAGGAGTTTTTATTATAAAATTTCCTCGAATATCAGAATTTGAGGGATTCACTAGGAAACCAGTGATACCATCTTTTATTATTTCAAGCGTCGACCCACGGGCAAAACTTACATTAGGAGTTCCACTCGCCATCGCTTCGATAAACATGAGCCCGAATGCTTCTTCTCCCATAATTGGCATTAACATTAATCGTGCATTTTGTAGATAATTCATTCGGACATCTTTATCTACCTCGCCAACTAAAGAGGTGAGTGTTGAGTTTGCTTTTGTTTTGAATGTATTAAAATAATCAATTTCATTTGGATCCATAACACCTGCTGCTATCAATCTGTGACCGCTGCGAACTGCTATATCCAGTGCTTCCATCGCCCCTTTATCTCGTACAATTCTTCCAAGGAAAAACATGTATTCCCTTTTTTCTGGTGGAGTTTTACTGTACGGAAATAAATCCAAATCAATGCCATTGTATATAACTGATGAATTTTGAGCTTCAGGTGAGTGTTTTCTCTGATATTCTGAAATGAATACATGGTGCACCTGATTGTATTTTTTTATAAGTAGCTGGAGCATAGGATCAGTTAATGGACTATGGTGGGTTGTAATGATTTTATGAAGCATTTCTGTAGGAAAGAGTGCAGCAAACTGTAAGAAATACCATCTATGAATATGAATAATATCGTAATTTTTTGAGAGAACGATTTTCAGTGCATCAATTGAGGCTAGCATTCGTTCTGCTTCCACGCGAGAAATATCATCTTTTATACGTGTATCCAACCAAAGACTCTTATCGATCATGGGTACTAGATTAAAAGATCCGCTCGAATCGGAGTCACGAGTAGCATAAACATCTACTTCATGGCCTTTCTTTCCTAATTCATTTGCCAAATTATAAACAAGAGAAGGAACCGCTCCAGTATTGTATGGTGCAGTTGGTAAAGAAAATGTAGATATAAGAGCGACTTTCATTAATTTTGTACTTTAAAAAATTTTAAGTATGTGACCATATATACTGCCTAAAATAATAGCACAGGCAAGTAACAGTGTATATATTTTCTGTTGAAGTGGTTTATCTGAAAAAAAATAAGGTACATTTAGCAATTTAGCCACTTCTGCGCTGGTATTGAATCGGTTATTTTCTTTAGTCGACCGTCGAATTTCCACTGCAACTTTAGTAAATTTACTTTTTAATCGCCAAAACATATTCAGCTTATATGTTTCAAGTAAATGATCTATTTTAATTTGTGGTACATAGATAATAGGTAAATTACGCTGAATCATTTTTCTAAAAATTTCATCTTCTTCACCATAACCCATTTTCCCTCCTTTCATTCCTAAATTTGGGTTAAACTTACCTATTTCATCAAATAGAGATTTTTTAAACACCATATTACATCCGATAATGCCAATGATAACTTCTTTTTCATCAGGGCCGAGATCTACAGTACCATAATTATCGGGAGTCCAATTAGGAATAGGTATCTCGGCGATACGGTAAGAAGGGCCACCAAATCCTTGTATCGAGGGTCTTCTATTTGTAAACGAAATGATTTCTTTTATCCAGTCATGATGAGCAATCCCATCATCATCAATAAACGCTACGTACTGTCCCTTTGCTTCATCTATACCTCTATTTCTCGCATGGGAAAGACCAGGTGTCTTCTCGAAAACATACTTTATTGAAATGCTTGGGAAATCATGTATGTATTTTTGTACAATTTCTTTTGTATTGTCTCTTGAATTATTGTCGATTATCAAAATTTCATACTCGTGTGGATCAACATCCACTTGTTGCACTAATGAATTGAGGCATTTATCTAGATATTTTGATCGATTGAAGGTACATACAATGACAGAAAGTAGTTTTGCAGAAGTACTCATCCTAAAAGAATATATTTTAGATTAACTTTTTGTATAGATTAATATATTTATCAACAACTTTATCCCAGGCGTAATGCTCCTTTATTGTAAAAGCTGCGTTTTCAGAAACTTTTTTTACTAATTTTGGATCAGTAAATAATTTAAGCAATAACTCGGCGAAGTGTTTGCGCTCGTGGGTATCAATTACAAATCCGTTGAGTCCATCGATAATAATCTCACGGGCTCCTGCTCCAGTTGATACCACAGGGCATGAGCCACACGCCATAGATTCCTGCACGTTGAGACCAAACATATCAAAACGGGCGGCGTTTACTGTAATATCTGCTGAGCGGTAGTAAGCGGGGAGTATATGTTCTTGTGGTACTTTGCCTATAAAAGTGACTCTATCCTGTAATCTGAATTTTTTTATAAGATCGTGAATTTGTACCGATGCACTTTTTTCTTCTTCCGATTGGTCATTCTCGTCAACACCACCTCCTAAATAATAATGAAAATCAACTTTATTTTTTATGAGGGCGAGGGCATCTATCAAACGGTCAATACCTTTTGCAGGGTTGATTCTACTCACTGTGAGAATAGAATTTTTTTTCATTTTTATTTTTTTATCTTCGTCAGTTTTTGTAGTACTGAAATTTTCTATATCAACTCCTGGAGGGACTACATAAATTTTTTCAAAGTCAGCAATGTAGTTCTGTAGTATTTGAATACGGTTAATTTCGCTTAATACTGTTATCGCGTCCGCAGTGTTCATGATTTTTTGTTCAATTGCGATGCGCATGTGGTAGCGATAGAATCCTCTTAGTTTCTGATTGGGTATCTGTTCTAGTGATTGTCCTAGTTTTTTTAGTTTTCCAAGCGAGTGAGGGGTATTTACATGCGGAATATCGAGCATTTTCGCAAGTAATATACCAGCGTAGCCACCGTCATAGTAGTGTGAGTGTATAAGATCATATTTTTTACGAGTTTTTTCAATATACACCATGAAATTTTCTGCAAGTTCCGGAATCTTTTCAAATAGTTTTTCTTTTGGTATAAAGTCATTTCCCCCTGCGGCAATACGGACGATTTTGACATTTTCCCAAACTGGTTCTTCCTCCGGCAGACTATTAAAACGGCGCGTAATTATATCCACTTTAATTCCTCTTTTTCCAAGTGCGCGAGCAAGGTTAAAAATGACAGTGATTTGACCGCCATTATCCGTTTTACCGAGATCTGGAGGATAGGAGACAAATCCTTGCGGATTAAGCAGGCATATACGATTTAAAGACTTTTTTTCAGAAGAAAGTTTTTTTGGCTGCATAGGGCTATTATAGCAAATTAAACACGTTTCGCTGCTTCTAACTCCTGTATTATTTGATCTATTTCTTCACGAGCTTTTTCATTTGTAATGAAACGACGGGAAAGGGTAAATCGCGCAATTGCTGCATCTATTATGCTGCCAGCAGCAGGAGTACTTGTGCCTTCAGCATTGAAATAGCGGCCTTGTTTTCCTGGTGAAGCTCTTAAAAATCCAGTGTCACCTATTGGAGTAGCATTACGCACGGTCTTAAGCATTTCAGCTTTAGCTCCCTCGACCACGACGTTCACCCCTTGATGAACTTTTTGTTGAAAAATAATATCATTACCGCTGTCTCCGACTTTTAACATCTGTTTTACTTGTAATAAATCAGATAAATAGTTGACGGCGCCTGCTTTTGGTGGAATAGGTAAAGCATCAATGCAAAATTTTTTTCTACCACTTTTGCGATCCTTATTGTATCCAATTTCTTCACAAGTAGCAATCTCGACACCAGGCATCCTTAGACGAAATGCTTCTTCAAACTGAGCACGTTCTTGTTGCTCAGTAGGATCTGTACTTGTCTCCTCGTCATGAGCAAAAAAATAAAAACTTAACTTATACGGTTGCACTTCAACTTCTTTTTCATCGATAAAAGCTGCTTCTAATGTAGGATCTTGAAAATCTAATTGATTCTTGTTGAAAGGGCACTCTACAGCTTTCCATTCTGCAATTAAATCCGCGGCTTTTCTTGCGTGTTCCTTTCGATCGAATTTCATATCTTTGAGCATTGTATCGAACCGATCATCTTTCACATAAACTTCTGTTCCATCTGGATTTTGGTGAAGTATATAAATTCCTGTCCCAACAGAGTCAATAATAACTTCAGGTTTTGCATGCTTATTACCATCAATTTTTTTTAAGAGATTTTCAAAATTATTGCCAGTTACAATGACTGTTGGAATATTGTGCCGTTTTGCAATTTCAGCAAGTCTAGCTGTTTGAACTGTGGTGGCTTCATTAAAATATGAGTTATCATAATCGGAAACAAGTAGACTAAATGGCCAGCCTTTTTTATTTTGTTCTTCATACATTTGCATGATGAGAGAGTCCTTATATGCTGCGGGAAATTCAGTTACATTACTATATTCTTGAGGTTGCGGAACAGGTGCTTCGGTTACTGACATATTGAATAAATATATCACTATTTTAACTCTAGGTTAAAGGAAATGAGATGATGTAAGTATGCTTCGAAAGCTTTTTGGAGAGATTTAGGGCCAGTGTAGTTATCTTTCTCGGCTTCACTTGGTTCGATATAAATTGGCACGCCGTTTGGGAGAATCACATAATACTCTGTACTTTTGATACCTGGAATGGCTTTGATTTCGTTGATTAGCTCGGGGCGAGCACCTCCAGGAATAATTGCGGCTGTGGGTGCATGCATGATCATGAGCTTGTCATTGCCGGAGTCACCCGCAACAATGCCAATATCTGTTCTTGTCATGTCCATAACATACTTAATAGCATGATCTTTGCCAAAGGGGACAATATCAATGAATGTTTTTTCTTCATCGGTAGAGAGTATGACTTGAACTTCTGGAAATCCATTTGAGTTAAACCACTCTGTAACTAACCGTTCCAATACGGGTAGATCGAGTATGTCATTTTGGGCAAACAGAGTGAGTTTGTATTGATCAGGGGTTAATCGCAAATTTTTCTGGTCGTTGTACCGGAATAAATTTGTTTGTAAATCATGAGGTGCAAATTTGATATCGAGTTTTTCAAATTTTTGATTGAGATTTTGCATAAGTTCTTCAGCGACAGGGTATAGTCTATTTCTATCGTACCCATCAGTGTCCAATGAGCTATTATTGTACAAACGATCAGGGATGTAACTGTCGTCACCTTTTTGTCGAACATAAATATTGGTGCCTAATGAGCTACATATAAGGTCAAAATAGGGGAGTTGTTCTTCTGCATAGTTCTTTCCCCATAACTGTCCATCAAATACTTCCTGGATATGACGGCCAGTTATTGCAACAATTGGAATGTATAGGTCATCAAGAAAAGTTGTTAGTTCGGCAGTGGCACGGGCAAGGCTAGGTTTTTGAAATTCAATAAGGTTAGCTACTGAAGTGTAGTTGCGAACATTTTGTAAAAAGTTAGTATGGAATTTTTTTACAAACGTGCCATCAATATCGCTAAAAGCGATAACTGTTTTGCCTTTAAATATTCCTCTTTTTTTTTGTTGAGTGAGTTTACTGAGTAGGGTAGCGTTTTCATATGCGGGGTCACGGCTTGTGGTAACTGGAGGTTGCTTTTTTTGCGGCATATCACCATGGTAACAAGTGTGAAGGTACGCTGTCAAACAAAAATAAAAAAAACCCCGCCAACGGCGGGGGAGTAATACATAATTGTTAAGATTACTTTTTCTTCAAGACTGGAAGGCCTGTTCTTTCGACTTCTTGAACTGCATAACCTTCTGGAAGGTTATCCATTACGCCTTTACCTTCTGCTCGTGCGAAGAAGTAAATAGTTTGGGATTTACCTGAACCTCTTAAAGTTACTGTTCTAGAGTGAAGAAAGTATTTTTGACCTTTTTTATTGGTATATTCGAATGCCATTTATTGAATCACCCCCCTTCGCATGGTATTAATAAGTAACCTATCGAAACTCAATTTAAGTAATTCTGAATTTTTATTCTTTGCTTCTCTTATGTCCAGATTATTCAGATACATGTGTAAAGTTATATCTTATATTCCAGATAAAGTCAAGGGGTAGTTGGGAAAAATTACGCATGACGAAATACGAATAAAGATTGTTATTGGGTATTAGTTATTTGGTATTAGGAGGTTAGGTGTTAAGCGTTATGTGTTAGGGGGTGTAGGGAACGGTTTTAAACCGTTCCCTACTCATACAAGCAAAATTGGCGCTTCATTAGAGGGCTGACGGGGAAAACCATTCCGTACATAATCATAAAGACAAATTCTGAACTTGAAAATTTGGAATTAATTACTTAGTATTCAGTACTTTATGAACTTTTTACTTATTTACTTTTTCCAGTTGCATGTTTTAGGCGTTTAAGGAGATAATGTGTTTTTTTCTTTTCATCTTGCAGTTCGCCTGCAGCATCAGCAGGATCTACTATATTTACATTTAAACCAGTGCCGAGCTCAAAGCCTGCGCGGTGGACAAAACGAGGGATGATTCGCAGATACCAGTTTTCTTTGGGATATATATAATAATTGTAGCCGAAATCAAGTCCACTTAATTTATGTTTAGTATGTAGTTCTTCTAATCGTTTTAATAATCGTTGTAAAATAGTGGCAAGATTGTCCATTTCTTCTTCTTCAATATCACCGAATACTCTCCCTGTTTTTTTCGGAGTGATCCATACTTCATACGGCCACTGGGAAAAATCGGGGCAATAAACATGAAAGTGTTTACTTTCCTCAACCATATTATTAAGTGGCTCTTGTGTTAATGCATCCATGTTTATTTGGTTAGGAATAACTACAAGCTGCGAGTGTGAATGAATGATTGAGGCTCCCGCATGCTCTCCATGGTTACAGAATATAAGCACTTGTCCCTTTTTTTGATAAAACTGGTATCTATTTTTGTATGCCTGCAATATAAGAACAATTTGTGTGTGTGGAAGTTGCGTGAGATCCGTATTGCATTTGGGGGTGTGAATTATGACTTCATGATAATCAGTGATAGGAAACTTATTGGGAATAACGCGCACTTTCCATCCTGGCTGGTCTTTATCACCTTCACCCAAACGCATTACTTCTTCTCCAGTTATTTTTTCATTTCCAGGACAAAACACACAGCTATGCTGTTTTTTCGAAGAAAAGTCATCTTCAGGCCTGGCAGTTCGTGCCTCTGCGATTATGACCCACCGACGTGAAAGAATATCAGGAACGTATTTAGACATAGTACATGTACTTTCATCTTACATGTTATATATCGACAAAATCAATTATAATTTCAGCATGATTTGTATATTTGGTTTAGGAAATCCTGATGCTACCTATTCAAAAAACAGACATAATGTGGGTCAACTAATGGTTGATTATATGGTCAAGCAGGTTGCAGATAATCAGGTGTTATCGTTTAAGACCTATAAAATACTGCATGCTCAAATCGTAAAGATTAACGAATCAATTGTGCTCGCCAAGTCATTAGAATTTATGAATAATTCAGGCATTACTGCTTCTAAACTTGTTAATCATTTCAACTTACATGTTTCGCACGATCTTTTTGTCGCCCATGATGATCTTGATATTCCTTTGGGGAAATTCAAAATACAAAAAGGGACAGGACCAAAGCTCCATAATGGTTTAGACTCAATTGAGAATCATTTGAAAACTGTTGATTTTTATAGAATCCGAATCGGTGTGGAGAATAGGGATCGCGAACGAAGAA
>CAZXWS010000030.1:0-7745 GCA_964644605.1 uncultured Gammaproteobacteria bacterium | reverse complement strand
ACCGAAACCCCAGCGCGGATTTAACTCTGCTAATTTTTCGATTACAGCTGTTTGAGCAATAGTGATATCATTTAGTATCCCCAGCGCTCCAATAATAATGCCAGCAAGTAACAGACTTTTAATATTAATAGAGCCTGCCTTCATCATCTGAATATATGTTGCTTCTTCTGATGCAAAACCAGTCAACTTCGTAAGGTGTATAAAGAAATATGACAGAAATGCGGTCAGTACGAGAGAAATAAACGTGCCAGCAATTGCTGTTGTAGTTTTTTTATCAAAACCATGGGCTATATAAAAAGTAACAGGAACAATAAAAAGTGATGCAAGTAACGATATAAGCACTGGATCATTACCTGCGAGTATTTGAGGAATAACAAATTGCGCGATAATAAAAAAAGAAATAACCATACCAATAAATGAAGTGAAACCCTTCCATTTACCAATTAACACTACTGATAGGAGAAAGAAGAAAAAAAGAATAAATAAAGACTGGTCTCGAACAAAATCTACTATATACACCGTTTCTCGACCTGTTTGATCTTTAAAATAGGATACATATACTTTTTCACCCACACTGAAATGCATCGATTGTCCTGAAGCACTCGGATTTGACTGCGCTTCTAATGCTTGACCCTTCATTGCACCCTCATTTACCTCAACCGTAATCTTTTCGGCCTCTATTTTTTTAACAGTTGCTTGTACCGTAAGGGTTTGTGGCCCATCAGCGAAAACCGGATGTGTAAAACTTGATACTGCAATGACACAGCTTAAGAATAAAAATATTACTTTCATATAACAGATATTATATTGCAAAATAGAGCTAAACATAGTAGTATTACACCATGGAGATGGACAGAAAAACACTTGCAATTACCCTTGGATCAATTATTGCAGTTTTTATATTCCTCTTTGTTGTATATAAATTTGTCAATGCTCCACAAACTTTAAAAGAATACCCCCAAGTAAGTAAAATATCTGCCGACGACCATATCACGTGGAATAAAAATGCGAAAAATATTTTGGTTGAGTATAGTGACTTACAATGTCCTGCGTGCCAAAGCTTTCACAACCTTATAAAAAATGAGATCGAATCTCAAGACTCTATGAAAAAAGTACGAGACAATATTGCGTTTGTCTATCGTAACTTTCCACTGGATCAACACCAATATTCCCATGTAGCCGCTTACGCAGCAGAGGCCGCGGGAAAGCAAGGCAAATTTTTTGAACTTGCTGACATGCTCTTCCAAAATCAACAAAGGTGGGAAAACGAAAAGGATCCTTCAATAAAATTTGTCGAATATGCAAAAAAGTTGAACTTAGACATTAATCAGTTTAATAAAGATCGCGATTCAAAGGAAACTAAAGATAAAGTGCAAAGAGATATACAGTCAGGAAACTCGTTTGAGGTAGATGCCACTCCAACATTCTATCTGAACGGCAAAAAATTACAGCTAGGAAACTTTTCAGAATTTAAAGATCAACTTCGTACTGCTGCCAGTAGCAAGTAAAAACGGCCTTCTAATAGAGTAAACGCCCTCCACACATACCCTACATTAACACTTGATTGGATTCATTGCTACAGAATAAATAGTTTTGTTTATAAAATAATAAAAGCCTAAACCAACTTTAAACTTTTGGCAAAAGAGGGGAGTGGAGGAGGGAGAAATATAAATTAAAAATAAAAGATAACATATAAAAAATTTAGGATATTAAAATTGAAAAGAAATATATTTATATTAAACGACGTCTTAGATATTAACTTGTATTCACAAAAGATTTGAATCAGGTACTGCTCTGATTATTCGAATAATCAGAGCAAATCAATTCGCATACCTTAATGTAGGGAACGGTTTTCCCCCGTCGTCCCGAGTACTCGGGACTATGGAGGGACAAGCAAACCGTTCCCTACTCATACATACGAGCAAGTAAATATAGTGTATGCCCAGTTTATGCTTACACATGTAGGGACAGGTCGCGCCGTGCCCCTTCTACCCCGCCATGGCGGGGGAAGTGGCGACCTGTCCCTACACAAACAGTAAAGTTAAAGCCGTACGTTCTATAATTTCGCTGCTTGTATGGTGTGACGTCAGACGTTTGACGTTAGACAATACGAGCAACAATAACTTTTGCCGTTTAAACAATATTTCTGTAAAATTACCAGATCAGATTAGAAAAATGCTCATAAAACGCCCAAATAGGCCTGTTTATTTTATTTAAGCTATATGTACATATCACGTTTTACTACATTTTAAGGAGTGTCCTCATTTTTCTATATATTTGTATGTTTAAGTTCGGTTTTGAGTTAATTACTAATAGAAACGATTGAAGGAAAAAGTTTTCACCGCTCGTATGGAAAAACGTATAACGTCAGACGTCAAAACTATACGAGCGGCGACGACTTCAGACGTATTACGAACAGCTACAAGAGCAATACCGTACCAGTTGTAGGCAACAACCTCTCCTCTGATCATCAGAAGATAGCGGGGAAGAGGAATAGGGGATTAGGTTATTACAACAAGCCATTATGAAAATTGAGGTCAGCTGAGAAGACGAGGCAAAAACGGAGAAATAAAGAGTAAATAAAATCTCTATCAGAGATAAATAATAAATAAAAAAATAAAAATAGAAATAAATAAAGATTTAAACTTGTTTAAAATGACCACTTCTCCACCAACTTTCAAGGATAACGTCGTAAAAGATACATTTTACGACGTTATACGTCTCTCTGCTCTGCGGGAAATTTCCTTAGTTTTCAGGCCTCTGTATATTGTTATAAATATCACCATAATATAACCGTCAGAGAACTGCCAACTATTGTATTAGTATTTAATTCGTAAAATATACAATTAAATGTCTTATTACTTCGCTTTTATGCTCTGTTTTATAAGAATACGACCATCTCTTCATGGAAAGACTGAAAACATACCCGCTACCTCAACTGGCATATGTGCAGTCTATCTGCTGCTAAATTATAAGAGGTACACCAGATAGAAGAAGATGCTTTTAGTGTCGCTCATACACACACAATTTAGCTTGATATAGAGCTCCAAATAAAACTACTACCAGATACAACAAGCAAGTTTATCCACATTAAATACGCATACTCCCGGGAGTATAGAGAGCCTTGTTGTAAGGGAACACTATTTAGAAGATAATGACAATCTGAATCTAAATTTATATCTGGAGTTATTTCTTAAATAATATAAAATAAATGACTTATAGTATTTATACGACTACTATAGGTCGATAATTAAACGTTCGTAAAGTTCACGTTCGTTTACTATAAGACACTCCTCTCTCCCCTGTCCCCAGGGAGGTACATGTAACATGAAACGCGTAACATGTAACGCAAAAATTATTACTTAGAAAATAAACTTCCCCGCAGCAAGCTGACGGGGTATTTAGTAGTATATTTAAAAGTTTGTTGTTGTTTTTAACTAAGGTATCCCCGCAGTTATAAACAGCGGGGTATTACCAACAATAAATTCTAGTTATCTTATCAGTATATGTTACACGTTATAAGTTTCGCGTTATGCGCTTTCTCTACCAGCTCACCGATAGCAGAACTAAAATGGAGACGAAACCAAGCACCAGCATATACTCTCGTACGACATTTTTAAAGAGGCGGTCATCGATAAAATGATAGATTATACCGCCCAAGCTGTAATAAAGTGCAGTAACAAATAATGCAAGAATTGTTGATTTAAGTGGTACAAAGGACATCAAAATAGTACTCTGCCCTATCATCAGAGCTATAAGAAATGAATATGAAAGAAGTTTCCTTTCTAGTTTTTTATTGAGCTTAACTGTCCATAAAAGCTGCAGTGCTAATGGTAAAACTGCCACGAACATCACTCCACCATTTATAAATGCGTTCTGTTTAAATGAAAAAAGTACATTTGCTAACAAAAATACTAAAAGAGATTGAAAAAAGTAATTCACAGCAAATGCGGCACGCTGGAGTTGCAGGTTCTTCTCTACTCCGACATTAAATATATTAGATGTTAATAAAATTGCGTAAATAGAAATGCCATATAAAACAATAAACGGGACACGCGTAAGCCAGCGAATGGGGAATAAAAAATAAAATAGATAAAAAGACACGGTAAAAAGCACAGGCATAAGAAACAGCATAAGAAGTTCCGCACCTTCAATACCCTCTAACACTGAAAAATAAGTCAAAATATATGTACTAAGTACAAAAACCGGAATAAAGACCCAGAACATATTAAATTCAAACAATGAAGCAAATACAATGAGGCTACACATAATCACAGCACTCAGCACAAATCGCACCCTCTTCTCTACTTTTAGGGAAAGTTTGATTAAATATTTTTTAAGTTTAGTAAATACATTCATATTACGGGTTTAACAGCGAGAAGTTTACATTTGTATGCACGACAGCGATATCTTCTAAATCTTCTAATGCCCTTACAATGTTATACACTTCTTTTTGTTTATTTTCATCTGAAATTACGTAAGTAAGTTGTTGATATATAAGTGATTGGGTAACAATAGGTATTAAGTCTCCGAGTTTTTGAGTGATATGGCCTAGCTGCTCCGGTGGAAAAAAAACATAGAGTTCACTCCCCTCTTCCTCGAAATCTACCGCATTTACTTCATTTGCAAACTCCATGATTTTTTCCTCTGAATTTATGGTTATATCAAATGCTATTTCACCAATATGTCTGAATAAATATGCCACCGAACCTGGGTTCCCCAGTTTGGCGCCTTTACGCTCTAAAGTATTACGGACTTCTGCCATTGTTCTGTTGAGATTATCGGTGCTTCCTTCAATTAAAAAGACAGAACCCGCCGGACCAAACGCCTCATAGAGCACATGCTTCAACTGAGCAGACTCAGCAGATACGCCTTTTTCAATAGCTCGTTTAATATTTTCCTTTGGAAGGTTAAGTTCTTTCGCTTTTTCGATCTGAAGTCGTAACCGTAGATTATTTGAAGGATCTGTAATACCGCCACCTTCGACAACAGCCAGTGTAATTGCGCGGGAAAGTTTTGCAAAAATATTACTTTTTTCTAAATCATTTGCTTCCTTCTGCCTCTTTATTTTTGACCATTTTGAGTGTCCTGACATGGTAATTATTATACTTGACATTCTGTGCAAATTACATATACTTAACCAATCATGACAGACATTGAACAACTTGAGAACTCTGCGGTAAACGCTGCGGTCAAAGCTCACTGGGAATCGGCAGTAGACTACAATAAAAAAATTTTGGAAGTTGAAGAAAATAACCTACCGGCACATTTACGGCTTGGCTTTGCATATCTGCAGATGAAACAATTAAACCAGGCCAAAAAACATTACAATAGCGCACTCAAACTACAGCCGGGTAATCCAGTAGCACAGGAAAACCTTGAAAAAATTAGCATATTGAACGCCCAAACATCTACATCAAAATCTGCAGCTGCAAATCTTAATCCGAATTTATTTTTAGAAATTCCGGGTAAAACAAAGTCAGTAGTATTAGTAAACTTAGGTCAGCGTGATGTACTCGCCCACTTAGCTGTTGGTCAAAAAGTAGTTATCAAACCAAAAAAAAGAAAAATCGAAATACGCAATACCGAAGGTGATTATGTCGGTACATTACCTGATGATATTTGTCGCCGCCTTCTCGCTTTTATAGAGGCTGACAGTGTATATTCAGCATATATAAAAGAAGCGAGTTTAAATCGAGTAATAATATTTATACGAGAAGAAAAAAAAGGACCTAAAGTAATGATGCATATTTCTTTTACTCAAAATATTCAACCTGATCTTCAAACCGTTCAAAATAAAGAGGACTCTGAAGATGAAGAAAGCGATGAGGAGGAGGAAGAAAAAGATCACTTGGAAGTAATGATAGAAACTCTTGATCGAGATCCAGAAGAAGTAATGAATTATCGTAATTCAGATGAAGATGACGGTGACAGCGATGAATAATGTTTTATTTTATTTTTAAGAAACACAATACTTCCTTTAATCTTGCGTGAACGTACCAACCGCTCGATCTCCACGGGTACGTCTAAATCTTTCATAGAACGCAATGCCAACAGAAAGGAAAGGATCAATAGTAATAGAAAAATAAAAACCATATATTGATTTAGGATTTAGGATTTAGGATTTATGAATCATTCCTAAATCGTAAATCAAAATTCTTAAATCTTTTTTATTTGCACACTTCCCACTCTTTCTCTACATTCCCAAGTTCTATAATGATATCATAAATATCCGTTTTACCCTTCTCAAGAGTACAACCAAAATATGATGACAGCCGTAAAGCTGTGCGAGAAAAACTGGGAAAATCTTCTATTATTTTACATTTTGCCGGAATACTATCCGATTTTGTAACATCAACCACTCTCACTCCCTCACCTTCTAAAATACGCTGAATACTCAAAGCTGTTTGATAACTTTTTTTATATAAAATCTGTGTGCTTCTTTTCTCATAGCGCAGTAAATTATCAAAAAATATGCCTTGATAATTTTCATAGAAATCTTTTTCCGGATTTGCCGAATGTATATCCCCATACTCAATTGGTTTGAAACTTGCCGCTGGTTTACGGATAAAGTAGTACGCTAAATAGAATCTGTCAAGAAAACGGACATCAGAACTTGCAAATAGAATCTGGTTTATATGTGGGGGTACTGGCCGTTTTGTATTACTACCATAATATATAGCATCCTTGTTGTCAACGTAGAAATAGTGATCGATAAATGCCGAAATGGCAGACGCGCCTGTGTGCATAATCATAGCAGGATTATTCTGATAATGCGAAAGCTTTCCTAATGCACCTACCCGGTATTTACCGAAACAACCTGGAATATCAAGTCGAAGATCAGGCGCAAAATAAATCTGATAATGCAAATCATCTTTAAAGCCTAAGGAATAAATGACCGGATCTTTATCATATACAAAAATATTAAGTCTATTGGGTTTCGTAAAAAATAAAGATTTGTGAAATGCATTGGCTGCAATAACCACTATGATCACAAATAACAAGCCTAACCCTATTGTTATGTTTTTATTCATAAATATCCCTGATGTTTTGTGTATAGTACTCCTGTGTTTCATAATAATTTAGTGTGATGACTTCATAAGCACATAAACTTTATTCAGTATCGCCTGTGATGCTTCTATTTCCGGCTGAACAACAAGTTGTGCGCCTAAATCTTTCATACGTTGATGATATAACTCACCATGTGCGCGCGTAATTATGAAAATTCGTGGATTCAACTGGCGTGCATTCAGAATAATGGCTTCTTGAGAATATCGGTCGGGCACAGCCACTACCAATACTCTTGCTTTATCCACTTGAGCAAAGTCAAGGATGTCTTTGTCTGCAGGATCCCCGTATACTACAGGCATTCCAATTTTTTTTAAAGATTGAGCAACATGGAAATTATAATCGATTGCGATAAATGGAATATTTGCATCATGTAATGCTTTTCCTATTTCTGAGCCAATCCTCCCGTACCCACATATCACTACATGGTTTTTCAACTGTATTTCATTGAGTGGATAATTTTCTGCATCCAGGCTGTGTTTAAGATACTGCTCGAACTTAGGAGCATATTTATGCAAAAAGCCACGAATTGAAAAATATATCTTCTCTCGATTTTCAACAAAGAACGGTGTTAATAGTAACGTCACCATGACTGCAGATATAGTAAGGACATATTGATCAGAACTGAGAATTGAGTGCTTCATTCCAACTGACAAAAGAATGAACGCATCTTCACT
>CAZXWS010000029.1:0-5884 GCA_964644605.1 uncultured Gammaproteobacteria bacterium | reverse complement strand
GCAATTTTTTCATGTTGTTCAACTCCCTTTGTCATGGCTTCCGTATCTTTAAGTAGGCCATTAAATCGTAACCACCAACCCCGTTTACAAAAAACATAATCTCCAATCTCACTTGCAGTTACATAATACATATTTCTCATACCATGTAATACATTATAAATTACTGTTAAACTACAAAAAAATACTGGCAGTTATCTGCCAGTTTAACTAATGTAATATTTATTGACTGCCTGAACCTGTGGATGGTGAAACACATGGAATTAAAGTTCCAGGTCCGCCTCCCACGCCATACTGTACTGAATTATTTTCATTTGCACGGCCTAAAGCATCACGTCCTGCCCATCCTATAAACAAAGCAAGGGGTATGAGCAATAACGGCCACCAATTTGTATCCTTATGTTCTTTCTTGTTTCTATAGTCATCATCTCTATTTTCTCTTACTGCCATATTCTTTCACCTCTCATCTATAATTTATAACCACTGTTTCAATCTAATCAGTTTATAGAGCGAAGATTAAAAGGATGGTAGAGACAAGTAAGAGGATGGTAATGAGTTAACGGCACTTATAAGACGGCTGTGACGAAGTTGGGTGGCCATGAGCTACCCACTTACCATTAACACATATCCATGTGTCTTCGCCAGTTATTCCGCGCACAAATAAAAGTAATAGTGCCGCAACTATCAATACTACATACGTATACTTCATTTTATTTTCCTGGTTTTTGAATACGAGGAATGAATAAACTAATGGGAGAATTGCAGCCATAATGATACTTCCTAGTGTAAATGCTGATCCCACCCATGGCAGGATTCCGCCTAAAATGGTGAGAACACCGGCAATCATAAATACTTTTGCGCCATATGTATGAGTTTTATCCCAGTTTTCAGTACTGCTCAATGTCCACGGAGTACGAATTCCAATAAAATAATTCTGTCTAAGCTTTTTAAGCTGTGATCCGATAACAATAAATAAAGCGCCAACTCCAATAATCACAGAAGTACGAACATCGACTGCGTAACCAAGCGAAGTAATAAGAATTAAAAACTGTAATAGAAATAGTAAAATTACGATCCCAACCTGGATAATCATCAACTCATTTTTAAATTTACGATAATTCTCCTTTTTGGGATCAAGTAATGGTATAACCTGAAAAAAAACAAACATCAACAGCATTAAAGCTGGCATAATCCACACCGCTGGAAATTTATTCATGTAATTATCAATTTGTCCTTGCCAGTTCCAGTGCATAGGGATTTTTGCTGGTAGTTGTTGAAATAGAAACGCAGTTGCTACAAAACTGAGTCCAATTACAGCTAATTGAATTTTTTTCATATATGTGAATATTACTCCTACCCAGCTTTTTATGCGGTGATCTAGCTTACCAAGATATACCTAGCAAAAAAATAATAAATCATCTTATAATGTAGTATCCATGAAAAAATTTATATCTTTGTTTATTGCTGTATCATTTTTCTTCTGTTTAAAATCAGCTGTAGAAGCAAAATCTTTTTATTTTCCCGATGTAACTACTGATATAACTATTCAGAAAAATGGCGATTTTATTGTCCAGGAGCACCGACAATTTAACTTTGATGGATCATTTACACAGGTATACTGGGATATCCCTCTTAGATCAGGAGAGACGATCGATGCAGTGGAATTAAGCGAAGGAACGGTTCCAAACGAAATAAAATATACTCAAATTCCGGGAACTGATTCGACACGTCCTGCCGAAAAATACGCTGTTGTACAAACTGCTACAAACGTCCATATTGAAGCCTATCATAATTCAATAAATCAAACTAAAACTTTTAATCTAAGTTATAATGTGCATAACGCTATTCAAGCATATAAGGATGTGGCCGATTTTTATTGGAAAGTAATTGGTGATAAGTGGGGAGCTAAAACTGACCATGTACTTATAACTGTACATCTACCGCAAACGGTTGATCCCGCTTTGATAAATGTGTGGGGACATGGACCGTTAAATGGACAAGCAAAAATATTAGACAGTCAAACTGCACAGTTTATGGCGAGTGATATTCCTTCAGAAACATTTGTTGAAACGAGAGTAGTATTTCCCTCTTCTATACTTACCATCACTCCTCTCGAAACCAACAAACTCAAACAGATCAAGGCAGAAGAAAAAGGGTTCCAAGACATGACAGTTTTACAGGAACGGACTAAAGCAATTGGACTTATTGTAGCTGGGATTATATTTTTATTTTGGTTAATTTATTGGTACCGTATATGGCAACGAGTAGGTAAAGAGTATACTACTCCAACCATTGAAGATGAAATTCCGTTTCCGCCCTCAAAAAATATACCTGCTGCTCAAGTAGAAGCACTGGTATCACAGGATCAAAGCGTCACGACCAACTCATTTTCTGCGACTATTTTACAACTCGCGCAAAAAGGGTTTATTAAGATAGAAGGGCAAGAATACTATACCAAGGGTATCTTTGGTATTGGCAGTCATCGAGATTATCATTATATTATTCACTTTAAAACTGACGCGAATGATTCATCATTAGAATCATCAGAATATTCAGTATTAAATCTTCTAAAAGATATGGCAAATAATGAACCCGAAGTGACTATGGATGACTTAAAAGACAGGATGAAACAAAAACCGATAGCCATGAAAAACTTCTTTAACGGTTGGATTCAGCAGGTAAAGGAAGAGGCAGACGAAAAAAACTTTGTTGAAGATAACAGTAAAACATGGCGTACTCGTTTTGTCGCAAGCAATATTATTTTATTACTAATCTTTGTCATTGTATTTTGTTTTATTTTTAAACTCCCTGTCATGGCATATATTCAACTTTCAATTTGGGGAGGAATTTTAGGGGGCTTTCTTTTTTACCTTATTGGGAAAATATTTTTGCGATGGACATTAGATGCTGAAATACAAGCAAAAAAATGGCTAGCGTTTAAAAAATATATTAGTAATGTGTCACGAATAAAACGCGAATTGCCACAAGCATTAATCATTTGGGAAGATATTTTAGTCTACGGTACAGCACTGGGAGTCGCTTCAAAAATAAAGGAATATCTCCCTCTTATTTTGGCTCAAACTCATGTATCACCAGGATGGTACTATATATCAGCCACCCATGGTAATTCATTTGCGGATTCTGTCGCTTCTGGCATCAATGTGGACTTCGCAACTAGCTTCTCAAATAGTTTTAACTCAATGGTTGATTCGTTTAATACTTCATTCAGCAGTGGCTCTGGAGGAGGCTTTTCCGGAGGTGGTGGCGGTGGTGGTGGAGGCGGAGGTGGAGGCGCTAGTTAATGGTTTTTATGCTTTGGACAATTTTAATGCTAGTGCAATTATATTTACAAGAAACATGACTAAAATCAATATTATAAATGGAACAAGTATTGGATGAACTTGTAGTACATGTGCAAAATTTACTGCAGGATTTGCACTTTCAGAAAAATGTGGTGGTCGCTGGTGAAAAACATACCTTCCTAAGATCTCGTTTATGACTACTGCGACTAAGATCATCGTAACTGTCAATAAAAATTCCTCCAGTACAACTTTCCATCTAGCTTTAGTAGATTTTCTAAAAACAGAATAAAAAAACTCATACACAAAGATTAGTCCTACAGTAATCATGTAAAAAATTCCTCCGATTCCGGTACCTGGTAATCCTACATTCATATATTAATGCCCTTTTTCATATGTTAATAACCTTTTTTTCATGATTAATTCTGACCAAAATGCTTCTAAAATAAATAAACTATTTACAAAACGCAAAATAATAAAACTTGGAAAACTAAATAGTACTTTAAAAAATTCTTTTCTTTGTATGCCTTTATATAAAACAGGGATTAGGGTAATAGGTGCATCAATAAAATAGCCTAGCAAAAATAAAGGATTCCTAAAAATGATAGTTAATAAAGGCAGGACAATCACATACAGTAACGCTCCCATAATTGCATCCCAGGCTGACACCGCAATAATATAATTTAAATACGGAATTTTAATAACATCCTTCCAGTGCAGTTGAAGGTTTTGTACAAAGCCGTGTGACCACCGTTTCAGTTGCTTGCTCATGAAGTGAAAATTATTCGGCTCTATGGGATAGCATAATGCGTCTGGAATAAATCGAACAATAAACTTACTTTTATGAAACGACCATGTTAAATCCATATCCTCCGCCATTGTGCGTTGTGGCCATCCTTTATGATCGCGAAGAAACTCTGTTTGATAAATAGAAAAACATCCTGATGAAATCAATGGTTTACCAATATGGTCTTGAATAGGCTTGTAAAAAGTAAACGCTAATAAATACTCTATATAACGACCTCTTTCCCAAATAGTATTGACATATTGAGGAATAACAAATCCGCACGCTGCTGCTACTTTTTCACTCGTAAATGCTGTCATCAACTTCTCGATAGCATCTGCAGCTAAGGCCGTGTCAGCATCAAGCGCCATTGTATAGTCTGTTTTTACAAAATCGAGAGCAAAATTTTGCGCACCGGCTTTGGAACCGGTATTTTGAGGAGGTCTAATTACGGTAACACCAAACGATTGAGCAATTTCACCAGTATCATCAGTAGAAAAATCATCTACGACAATAATTTCTTTTACTGGAAACGTTTGATTTTTTAAGCTTTTTAACGTATCAGCTATACTTGCTGATTCATTATATGCTGGAATAATAACAGTTAGTTCTTTATGAATAGACATGTAAGTAAACATTATATATTAAATATGTATATATAGAAAGGGTATAAAAAAATTAATCGATAAGGGTGCGGAGTAATTAATTACATAATATTTTTCTCACGTAAACTAATGTAATCTTTTTGAGTAACTATTATATGATCAATAACTTTTATACCTAATACATTTCCCGCACTTACTAATCGCTTTGTGATTTCGATATCTTCAAAAGAAGGATCAGGATTGTTAGATGGATGATTATGTGCAACAATAACATGTGCCGCATGTCGACGAATAGCCTTATCAAAAACTTCCCTAGGATGTACTAAACTTGCATTTAAAGTTCCTATAGAAACCGTATCGATAGCAATGAAACAGTTACGCGTATCTAAGCTTATGACCAAAAAATGCTCTTTTGAATATTCATGTATATGTTCACGAATCAACTGAAATAATGAGGGAGGGGACTGCAGTTGTGAATTTTTTGTATCAATTTGTTTTGGAATTGCAAGACGTCGGGCAATTTCAAAACAAGCTCTTAATTGACATGCTTTTGCAAACCCTAAACCATGTATGCTTTGTAAATCTTCTAATGATGCTTGTCCTACTGCTTGGATATCTCCAAAGTGAGTAATTAATTTTTGTGCAATTAATAAAACTGATTCACCAGAAATTCCTCTTCCTAAAATAATTGCTATAAGTTCTTGAATGGATAGCGTTTCAGCACCATATTTTTGAAGTCTTTCTCGTGGTCTTTCAGAAACAGGTAGATCATGCACAGTAAATGTAACCATATATACACAATAAAACAAGTGAATGATTTTGTCAGGAGATTATATGATACAAAAAGCAGAATAATGTTTTTGTGACGTGCTCTATAAAAGGATATACCATTTAACTTTTTTGGGGGGATTCATCTTCACGTACTACAGTAATTGTGCAGTCTGAAATTAAAGCCGCCATTGCACCGACTGCTGCAAGCACCGGAACAACTACGGCTCCGATGACACCAACAGTTAACGGAAACTCGGCAATAGTTTTTCCCTTTTTATCTTGAATGGTGATTTTTCGAACATTTCCTTCTTTAATAAGCTCTTTCACTTTTTCGAGTAACCGTTCTCCTGTTGTTTGATATGTTTCTTCTTTTTTTTGTACCATATGTTTATTCTTCAATTATTTTTTTCTATTATAACACTTAAGGA